>JBBODD010000001.1:1236000-1545000 GCA_038002745.1 Bacillus sp. FSL H8-0547 | reverse complement strand
GAAGGCGATCTTGGCGCCGGTAAGACGACGTTCACTAAGGGACTGGCAAAAGGTCTGGGCATCAGCAGAAATGTCAACAGTCCTACTTTTACGATTATGAAAGAATACCGGGATGGCCGGATTCCTTTGTATCATATGGATGTGTACCGCATGGAAGACAGCGGGGAGGATCTCGGTTTTGATGAATATTTTGAAGGAGACGGCGTGACCGTTGTTGAGTGGGCAAGCATGATTGAAGAACAGCTTCCAAAGGAGCGGCTTGATATCAGAATTCACCGCTCAGGAGACGATGAGCGTGAAATCCTGCTCATTCCTTTCGGTGAAGACTATATTGGTTTATGTGAGGAGCTTGTAACCGGATGAAAGCATTAGCAATTGATACGTCAAACCTTACACTCGGGGTTGCCCTTGTGGGGGAAGAAACGGTGATGGGTGAGTATGTCACGCACGTGAAACAAAATCATTCAGTCCGTGCGATGCCTGCTGTTGAGTGGGTGCTGCAGGAGTGCGGTGTGAAGCCTGCCGAGCTTGACCGTGTGATCGTAGCAGAAGGGCCGGGATCTTATACAGGACTCCGAATCGGCGTCAGCATTGCAAAGACACTTGCCTGGACCCTGAATATTCCACTTGTCAGTGTTTCGAGTCTTGAAGTGCTTGCAGCAGGAGGCACTTACTTTGACGGAATGATCTGCCCGCTGTTTGATGCTCGCAGGGGACAAGTGTATACAGGACTTTATGAATATGAAGACGGTGTTCTTTTAAATAGAAGAAAAGACTGTAATCTTCTTCTTGCAGACTGGCTTGAGGAGCTGAAGAAAGAAGATAAGCGGATTTTGTTTATTGGCAATGACGTCAGTCTTCACAGGGAACTTATCAAACAGATTCTTGGCGAACAGGCCATGTTTGCAGCGATGACAGAGAACAATCCAAGACCATCCATGCTTGGGAAAATCGGGCTTAAAAAAGACCCTGTTGATCTCCATTCATTTGTCCCGAACTACATTCGCATGGCTGAAGCAGAAGTAAAGTGGCTGGAACAACAGAAATAAGCAGGTGAAAGAGATGAAGCAGGATACAATGGTCATCCGGCCAATGAATGTAACGGATATAGATGCTGTCTATGAAATTGAAACACAGTCCTTTGCCACTCCATGGCTGAAGGAGTCTTTTCATAATGAACTGACGCAGAACCATTTTGCTAAATACCTGGTTGTGGAATTTGACCGGCAAATTATCGGCTATTGCGGACTTTGGATTATTATGGATGAGGCGCAGGTAACGAATATTGCCGTTCTCCCTGCTTTCAGGGGCAATAAAATCGGCGAAACACTGCTTCGGCAGGCGATTGGCGTTGCAAAGGAGTATGGTGCAGGGAAAATCTCGCTTGAGGTCAGGGTGTCAAACCATGTGGCACAGTCCCTGTACAAAAAACTCGGGTTTCAGCCGGGCGGAATCAGAAAGCGGTATTATACCGATAACGGAGAAGATGCTTTAGTAATGTGGGTGGGTTTAAAATGACGAAAAACGATCTGTACGTACTTGGTATTGAGACAAGCTGTGATGAGACAGCTGTATCAATCGTAAAAAATGGACGGGAAATCATCTCGAATGTCGTGGCTTCCCAAATTGAAAGCCATAAACGATTCGGCGGAGTTGTTCCCGAAATTGCTTCAAGACATCATGTTGAGCAGCTGACGATTGTTCTGGAAGAAGCCCTGAAGCAGGCGGACATGGGCTTTAAAGACCTCGATGCGATTGCTGTAACGGAGGGGCCAGGACTGGTCGGAGCCCTTTTGATTGGAGTAAATGCGGCAAAGGCTCTTGCATTTGCCCATGGGCTGCCGCTTGTTGGCGTTCATCATATTGCGGGGCATATATATGCCAACCAGCTTATTTCTGAGCTGAAATTCCCGCTGCTGTCGCTTGTCGTTTCCGGCGGACATACCGAACTTGTCTATATGAAGGAACACGCCTCCTTTGAAGTCATTGGAGAGACGCTGGATGATGCTGCCGGGGAAGCATATGACAAAGTGGCAAGAACGTTAAAGCTTCCATATCCCGGTGGCCCTCACATCGACCGTTTGGCTGCAGAAGGAACGCCATCCATTGATCTGCCGCGGGCATGGCTTGAGCCGGATTCCTTTAACTTCAGCTTCAGCGGCCTGAAATCAGCGGTTATTAACACTCTCCACAATGCTGAACAGCGCGGAGAAGTGATTGAGCCCAAAGACCTTGCCGCAAGCTTCCAGGCAAGCGTCATTGATGTACTTGTCACAAAAACCGTTGCAGCTGCAGAAAAGTATGGAGTGAATCAAGTTCTTCTTGCCGGCGGTGTTGCTGCAAACAGAGGATTGCGTGCAGCCCTTACGGAAACGTTCAGCGGTCTTCAGAATGTTGAGCTTATTATCCCGCCGCTGTCTCTCTGTACGGACAACGCAGCCATGATCGCAGCAGCAGGAAGCGTTTTTTTTGAAAAAGGACACAGAGGATCCATGAGAATGAACGCAAATCCAGGCCTTGAGCTTCCGAATTAATGGTTATCAACAAGTTATTCACATCTCGTCCAATAACTCATGCAAGAATTTATGAAAGCTTGTGGAACATGGACGGGGATAACCTGTGGGTAATGTGGATAAAAAACGATTAAAATGTGGATAATGTGCATAATTCATATAAAACCTTGTGAAACTTGAACTTTAGATTGTGGATAACAAAAAACTCAGCACCTGTTATGGCGCTGAGTTTTTTTATCCACAATTTTTTATTCCTCCTGCAGATGCTCCCATTCGTTCATCAAGTGTTCAAGCTCTTCCTGCAGTGATTCGTTTTCCTGATTAATCTCCTGAACTCTTGTGTGGTCCTGATAGATCTCGGGATCGCAGAGGAGCTGTTCATTTACTTCTACCTTTTCCTCAATAGCTGAAATGCGCTCTTCCACTTCCTGAAGCTTGCGCTGTTTTTGCCGCGCTTGTTTTTTAAGTTCCTTTTCCTGTTCATAGGAAAGCTTATTTCCGTTTTCTTTCTCCTTCACTTCAGGGGCAGCATCCAGGGCGGCAAGCTCGAGCTGCTCTGCTTTTTTATGCTGATAGTAATCGTAATCACCGAGGTATTCGGTTACACCGCCCGGCGAAAGTTCATATACTTTTGTCGCGATTCTGTTGATGAAATACCGGTCATGGGAAACAAACAGGATGGTCCCCGGGTAATCAATCAGTGCGTTTTCAAGCACTTCCTTGCTGTCCAGATCAAGGTGGTTTGTCGGCTCATCCAGAATGAGCAGATTGGCTTTTTGCAGCATCAGCTTCGCAAGGGCAAGTCTTGCTTTCTGCCCGCCGCTTAATGTGGAGACATTTTTCAGGACATCGTCACCGGAAAAGAGGAAGTTTCCAAGCACGGTGCGGATTTCCTTTTCTGTTAGCATCGGGTAGTCATCCCACAGCTCATCAAGAACTCGTTTATTCGACGTAAGATTCGCCTGCTCCTGATCGTAATAGCCGATCTTGACGCCGGATCCAAGCTGAAATGAACCTTTTAGTGGAGCAAGTCTTTCAATGATCGTTTTCAGGAGTGTCGACTTTCCGACTCCGTTCGGCCCGACGAGCGCGATGCTGTCACCCCGTGAAACGGAAAAAGAGACATTTGAAATGATCGGATTCGTTCCATCATAGGAAACAGCGATATCATTCGCTTTTAAAACATCATTTCCGCTCTGCCGCTCGATATCAAATTTAAAGTGGGCAGACTTCTCATCCCCAAGCGGCCTGTCCATCAAATCCATGCGCTGCAGTTTTTTCTGACGGCTTTGCGCGCGCTTGGTAGTTGACGCTCTTGCCATGTTCCGCTGGATAAAATCCTTCAGCTTCGCCACTTCATCCTGCTGCTTTTCAAATAACTTAAGCTCGCGTTCATAGTTTTCAGCGGCCTGCTCGAGGTAGCGGCTGTAGTTGCCGATGTACTTTCTGCTGGAGTGCCTTGAAATCTCATACACCTGGTTGACAACCTTATCAAGGAAGTACCGGTCATGGGATACGATTAGAATGGCACCGCTGTAACCCTGCAGGTATTGCTCAAGCCAGGACAGCGTTGCGATATCCAGATGGTTCGTCGGTTCATCCAGCACGAGCAGATCAGGGCTTGTCAAAAGCAGCTTACCAAGGGCAAGGCGTGTTTTCTGGCCTCCGCTCAAACGCTGGATCGGTGTTGAGATGTCAAAGTCAGCAAAGCCGAGTCCGTGAAGAACAGAACGGATGTCTGCTTCATATTGATAGCCGCCTTTTTCTTTAAATTCAACCTGAAGACGGTCGTATTCATTCAGCAGCTGCTGAAATTCCCGTTCTGAAGGGTCTGTTTCAGCCATTTTCATCTCCAGGCTGCGCATCGTTTTTTCCATATCCTTAAGAGGCTGGAAAACGGAATTCATTTCATCCCAGATGGAAAGCTCGGATTCCAGGCCGGTATCCTGGGCCAGATAGCCGATCCGGACATCCTTCGGCTTGATGATTTCTCCTGATTCATAGGAAAGCTGTCCCGCGATAATCTTCAGGAGCGTTGATTTTCCGGCGCCGTTGCGGCCGACGAGTGCAATCTTGTCGCGCGTTTGTACTTCAAGTTTAATGTTCGATAATATAAGATCAGCAGCAAAATATTTTGTCAGCTGGTTAATTTGCAGCAAAATCATGTCTTTTCACCTCATGCTATGATAGGTTAAGTGTAGCTTATCCGCGGGGTACCCGCAATGATTGGGGCCTCCGGATGCTTGTATTTGTCACAATAAGTAAAAAGACAGATTTGTAAAAATAGTGTATAGTCTAGGTATGAGGGGCGTAAAAAGATGTCAAATTTTACTCATTTTAACCAGCAGGGCAGAGCCAGGATGGTTGATATATCCGAAAAAAATGAAACAGTCCGCACAGCCGAAGCGATTTCAAGCGTCATCATGAGCATCGATGTGCATAAGAAAATCGTAAACCAGCAGCTTGAAAAAGGCGACGTGCTTGCTGTTGCGCAGGTAGCCGGCATTATGGCTGCCAAGAACACATGGAACATCATTCCGATGTGCCACCCGATCCCGCTTAAAGGAATCGATATCTCATTTGAATGGGAAAAAGACGAGGGACAAGCCCGCCTTGTCATACATGCTGCAGTCAAAACAAAAGGAAGTACAGGTGTTGAAATGGAAGCGCTAACTTCCGCTTCCGTCTGTGCACTGACGGTTTATGATATGTGCAAGGCTTTAGACAAGGGACTGGTAATCGGTCCGACGTACTTATCTCAAAAAACCGGCGGGAAAAATGGGGATTACAAGAGAGATAAATCTGCATCTTTGAATGTGGGGGTTAGAACGTGAACAACATTGAACAATCCAAAATTCCGCAGGCGACGGCAAAACGTCTGCCTTTATACTACAGGTTCTTAAAAAACCTGCATGCCTCAGGAAAGCAGCGGGTGTCATCAGCAGAACTGAGTGATGCCGTGAAGGTCGATTCCGCGACCATCCGAAGAGACTTTTCCTACTTTGGAGCTCTAGGGAAAAAAGGATATGGCTACAACGTTAATTACCTGCTGTCTTTTTTCAGAAAGACGCTTGATCAGGACGAGGTCACAAAGGTTACGCTGATTGGAGTAGGAAATCTCGGTACAGCTTTCCTTCATTATAACTTCACGAAAAACAACAATACGCTGATTTCACTGGCGTTTGATGTGGATGAGAACAAAATCGGCACCGAAATTGGCGACGTGCCGATCTATCATCTTGATAACATGGAAGAGCACCTGCCTGAGGATGTGACCGTTGCAATCTTGACCGTGCCTGCCCAGGCTGCCCAGGCGATTACAGACAGACTGATTGCAAAGGGCATCAAGGGGATTTTGAACTTCACACCGGCAAGACTGAATGTGCCGGAGGAAATCAGAATCCACCATATTGATCTTGCTGTTGAGCTGCAGTCGCTCGTCTACTTTTTGAAACATTACCCGAACGCATAAAGAAAGAGGTGAAAACCATGCCGAACATAGGATTTGGAAGTCTGCTGCTGATCGTTTTTGCTGCTTTATTAATCTTTGGTCCAAAGAAGCTTCCGGAACTTGGAAAAGCGCTGGGAAATTCGCTGCGCGAGTTCAAGTCTGCCACAAAAGGGCTTGCAGATGACGATGAGGAAGACAAAAAGAAGGAAGAGAAGTAAGATAGGATGAAAGCAGTTATGAAACAAAACGACATGTCGGTCATCGATCACATTGCCGAGCTCAGAAAACGGATCATCATTACGGTCTTTTTCCTGTTTCTCGCTGTGATTGCCGGCTTCTTACTCGCAAAGCCGATCATTATTTATCTGCAGCATACGACAGAAGCAGAGAATTTGACGCTTAATTCATTCCGCATGACAGATCCGATTATGGTCTACATGCAGTTTACCTTTATCATCGCCTTTATCCTGACGTCACCGGTTATTCTTTATCAGCTTTGGGCCTTCGTCAGCCCGGGGCTTTACGAAAAAGAACGCCGCGTTACGCTCAGCTATATCCCGATTAGCATCGGGCTGTTTCTGGCCGGTCTCAGCTTTTCGTATTTCCTGCTGTTTCCGTTCGTGGTTGACTTTATGGAGCAGCTGTCAAATGATCTTGATATTAACCAGGTCATCGGGATTAACGAGTATTTTCAGTTTCTGATTCAGCTCACCATACCATTCGGACTGCTGTTTCAGCTGCCGGTTGTCATCATGTTTTTGACAAGGCTCGGGATCGTCACGCCGATGTTCCTGTCAAAGGTGAGGAAATACGCATACTTCATTCTGCTTGTCATCGCAGCGCTCATCACACCTCCGGAGATTGTCTCGCATCTCATGGTGTCTGTTCCGCTTTTCATTTTGTATGAAGTCAGTATTTTCGTCTCAAGGTTTGCCTACCGGAAAGCACAGAAAACACAGTTTGAGGAAGAAAATAAAGAAGGGTAATCCGCTGCCGGATTACCCTTCTTCCTATTTTTTCTTCGCTTTTACTTTATACGAAAGAGTAAACATTCGGAATGCCACTCCAAGGTCAAATGTTGCAATCAGCATCAGCAGGATGGTCGGAAAAGACCATAGCCCGTTTTCCGAGCTGTTCACCGCAAGATAGGTAAACAGGATGCCCATTGCCAAGTAGAAGATTCCCATCGATACCGGGCTTGTTCTCATTCTTACATGCCTCCAAAAATAAATTGCATTTGTTCCGCATTCTTCATCATTTCTTCAATCTGTTCGCGGTTCGACTGCAGCAGCACGACCAGTGTATTCATGGCGACATGCGCAAAGATCGGTACGAGCAGGCGCTTTGTCCGGATATACAGGAAAGCAAAGACAAAGCCCATTGATCCGTACAGGAGCAGATGCTGCGGCTCACCGTGCACAAGCGCAAAAACGATTGAACTGATCAAAGCCGAAAGGAAGAAATTCATGCGCTGATAGAGAGCGCCGAACAGAATCTTTCTGAAAATGATTTCCTCTAATATCGGTCCGATAATGGAAGTGACGAGGATAAGAAGAGGCGTAACCTTCAATACTTCCATGATAATCTGCGTATTTTCTGACTCTCCCTGGATTCCGAGCACTCTCGTTTCAATTGTGGCTGCGAGAACCTGGACAGTCAGCGCCAAAAATACTCCGGCCACTGCCCATAGGATGGACACACTTACCGGGGCTGCGTCACCTCTTAATTCCTTGTTGTCTCTAAAGTGGGTGCGCATGAAAAACAGGACGAGGACAAATGCAGCCGCAAAGCTGAAAACGGTCCAGTATCCGGATGCCATAATCTGAGCCATTCTCATCGATTCGCCTTCGCCTACGCCAAGCTTAAGAAGAAGCGGGATGCCAAGAATGCCTGAAAACTGCATGACGATGTATGTCAAAATGATTAGCCAGTATTCTTTCTTCAATCGAATGACTCCTTTTTTCGCCGATTATCGGTCATATGTTTATGTGTCAACTAGGCATTATTGTACCATAAACAGGGCAGCATGTAGGAGGATAACGCCTTTATGGTATGCCTTATGGGGACGAATCATGTAATTGATAAGGATTTCATTTTTTTTTGACTTATCACTTGAATTTGAGTGAGAGATTCTATAATATAATACTTGTGTTAGCACTCGAGACATCTGAGTGCTAATAAATAAGAAAATTTAAATCAATGAAATTTGAGGAGGTTGTTTCACTTGTTAAAGCCATTAGGTGATCGTGTCGTAATTGAGCTTGTACAATCTGAAGAAAAGACTGCCAGCGGAATCGTATTGCCGGACAGCGCGAAAGAAAAGCCGCAAGAGGGCAAAGTTGTAGCAGTAGGTACTGGTCGTGTGCTTGACAACGGTGAGCGTGTTGCTCTTGAAGTTGCAGAAGGCGATCGTATTATCTTCTCAAAATACTCTGGTACTGAAGTGAAGTATGAGGGTGCTGAATACTTAATCCTACGCGAAAGCGACATTTTAGCAGTCATCGGCTAATTTTATAAATAACATAAAAAACTTTTCAGGAGGTAAGAAATTATGGCTAAAGACATTAAATTCAGTGAAGACGCTCGCCGCGCAATGCTGCGCGGAGTTGACGCACTTGCAAATGCTGTAAAAGTAACACTTGGACCAAAAGGACGCAATGTGGTTCTTGAGAAAAAATTCGGATCTCCGCTAATCACAAATGACGGTGTAACCATCGCAAAAGAAATCGAGCTTGAAGATGCATTCGAAAACATGGGTGCAAAGCTTGTTGCTGAAGTTGCAAGCAAAACAAACGACGTAGCAGGTGACGGTACAACAACTGCTACGGTTCTTGCTCAGGCAATGATCCGCGAAGGTCTTAAAAACGTAACAGCAGGCGCTAACCCAATGGGTATCCGCAAAGGTATCGAAAAAGCGGTTGTTGTTGCTACAGAAGAGCTTAAAGCCATCTCTAAACCAATCGAAAGCAAAGAATCCATTGCTCAAGTAGCTGCGATTTCTGCTGCTGACGACGAAGTAGGTCAATTGATCGCTGAAGCAATGGAGCGCGTTGGCAACGACGGCGTTATCACAATCGAAGAATCAAAAGGCTTCACAACGGAGCTTGAAGTGGTTGAAGGTATGCAGTTCGACCGCGGATATGCATCTCCATACATGGTCACTGATTCAGACAAAATGGAAGCTGTCCTAGACAACCCGTACATCTTAATCACTGACAAAAAAATCACGAACATTCAGGAGATCCTTCCTGTACTTGAGCAGGTTGTACAACAAGGCAAGCCTCTACTATTGATTGCTGAGGATGTTGAAGGTGAAGCACTTGCTACTCTAGTAGTAAACAAAC
The DNA here is from genome assembly GCA_038002745.1 of Bacillus sp. FSL H8-0547. Taxonomy (NCBI): domain Bacteria; kingdom Bacillati; phylum Bacillota; class Bacilli; order Caryophanales; family Bacillaceae; genus Bacillus; species Bacillus sp. FSL H8-0547. Next base: position 1,535,692 of record JBBODD010000001.1, on the reverse strand, counting down.
TTCGCGGAACATTCAATGCAGTAGCTGTTAAAGCTCCTGGATTCGGCGACCGCCGCAAAGCAATGCTTGAAGACATCTCTGTTCTTACAGGCGGAGAAGTGATCACTGAAGACTTAGGTCTTGACCTTAAATCAGCGAACATTTCCCAGCTTGGCCGCGCTTCTAAAGTTGTTGTAACAAAAGAAAACACAACAATCGTTGAAGGCGCTGGCGAGTCTGACAAAATCGCAGGCCGCGTAAAACAAATCCGTGCTCAATTAGAAGAAACAACTTCTGAGTTCGATAAAGAAAAATTACAAGAACGCCTTGCTAAACTTGCTGGTGGCGTAGCAGTCATCAAAGTTGGTGCTGCAACTGAAACAGAACTAAAAGAGCGCAAACTTCGCATTGAAGATGCCCTTAACTCTACTCGCGCTGCAGTAGAAGAAGGTATCGTATCAGGCGGTGGTACAGCCCTTGTAAATGTATACAACAAAGTAGCATCTGTTGAAGGAGAAGGCGACTTCGCGACAGGCGTAAACATCGTTCTTCGCGCACTTGAAGAGCCAGTACGCCAAATCGCTCACAACGCAGGCCTTGAAGGCTCAGTCATCGTTGAGCGCCTGAAGCATGCTGAAGTAGGCACTGGATTCAACGCTGCAACTGGCGCATGGGTAAACATGATCGAAGCCGGTATCGTTGACCCGACAAAAGTAACTCGTTCAGCGCTTCAAAACGCTGCATCTGTAGCGGCTATGTTCCTGACTACTGAAGCAGTAGTTGCTGACAAGCCTGAAGAAAACGCTCCTGCAATGCCTGATATGGGCGGCATGGGTGGAATGGGCGGAATGATGTAATCATTGCCCAAAAATAGAAGTAAATTGAGAGGTTTTCCAGAGAGATTTGGGAAGCCTCTTTTTTTACTGTTTTTCGTTCTAATAGCGTAACCTCTTGGAGGAATAACATAACTAGAGAGAAATTTTATATATAACTAAATAAAATAACCGAAGGAGATTTTAAATGAAGATAAAAGAAGAGTTTAAATACCTCAAATACTTTTATGATGGATACTACAACCAGTCATATAATGATACATTAGATGATCGATTTATTGATTTTAAAGATCTGGAGAATGATTGTTGGATACAAAAATTGAGGGAAGATATCAGTAAGCTCGAGGAGGTCTTCATTCAAGAAGATATTGAAAAATGGAATGAAATCGAAGCACTGGTTCATGATGACAGCTTAAGGTATCTTCCATATCATTTTGGAAAAGAATTTATTGAGACGGCAAAAAGGCACTTGTTTTAAATGAATATATGCATAATGTCTAGCATGTAGTAAACGAATCGCCTTGAATGCGTTGAGGGCTATCCAATAAATTCTTTTATTCTATTAAAAGGTACTGCATCTTCATATTTTTCTTTTGAAAAAGGAAGAACGTCAATTACCCCGAGTTTTGACATAATGATTTCTTCCCCGACTGCTTCTAATAGGAGATGAAAGAGCGGTGAAGCCATTGTCTCTGGCTGGTTCACGTGCTGGGAATCGATATAAAAATGGATGTTCACTTTTTCTGATTTTGAATCCCTATGAATCTCAAAAAATATTTCTTTTGGATAAAGAGTCCATTCCTTAAAAACAATAGTAAGATCGTCAATACTATCCGCAGGCGGGATAAAAGGAACGGCTTTCCAGCTTTGAGTGTGATCTTCCGGAAAACGGCTAATTAATGATCGTACATGAGGTATACCATCAGGGTTGCATTCGCAGGAAATATAAATGTAATCTGTCCCATGAAAACCAGGTGAGGATCCTATGTATACCGATAAAAGACGGTGAACTTTTTTCACGCGCTTATTAGCTTGCCAAAGACGGAATTTACTTATGAAAGAAGAATGCTCTATATTTTTATATTTCCATTCGTTTTTTAAGAACCAATTCCAAAATTCCCTCTCTTTTTGTTCGGTCCTGGAGCTATTGTTCATCCAACCCCCACCTTTCATATCAATGTAATCCTTTGCTGTTGCAAGATTCTTTCATGACAACTCTATAAATCTATTCTAAATGGAATTTGATATTTAATATACTTACAGGTCTTAGGAAACACAGCATGAATACATATCAAAATCCACCAAACAAAATACCCTCATCACTTGACCTACAGTCAACTCTAACAGTTACCATGGTTTCATAAGAGCAAAAAGAGGTATAGAGACGTAGAGAGAATTCTGCTTCTGTCCTTTGCTTTCTCTTACTATGAAACTATCACTATTGGAGGTTTTTCTATGATTACTGCTAAAGCAAGAGCTGTTGACGGGCCGGACAAACCTTTTAAAGAGGCTGAGATTACGCGCCGCGATTTGGATTCGAAGGATGTCTTGATTGAAATTAAATTTGCGGGGATCTGCCATTCTGACATTCATACGGCGCATGGGGAATGGGGCGAGGTGAATTATCCGCTTGTACCTGGGCACGAGATTGCGGGGATTGTCACGGATGTAGGACCCGAGGTTACAAAATACAAGGTCGGTGACCGCGTCGGGGTCGGCTGTATGGTAGACTCCTGCGGTGATTGCGAGAACTGCCAGAAAGGGGAGGAACAATACTGCCTGAAAGGAAACATTCCTACCTACGCTGGTGTTGATAAATACGGGGAGCCGACTCAGGGCGGTTATTCTACTCATATTGTCGTGGTCGAGGATTTTGTGCTGAGCATTCCGGATGAGATTGAGCTTGATCAGGCTGCACCGCTTCTTTGTGCGGGCATTACGACCTTTTCTCCGCTGCATCACTGGAAAGCAGGTCCGGGCAAAAAGGTAGCGATTGTCGGTCTCGGCGGTCTTGGTCATATGGCTGTTAAGATTGCAAACGCTATGGGTGCGGAAGTGACGGTGCTGTCCCAAACCTTGAAGAAAAAAGAAGACGGTATGCGGTTTGGAGCGGCTGATTACTATGCAACAAGTGATCCGGAGACGTTTGAAAAGCTTGCCGGCACGTTTGATCTGATTATTAACACGGTAAGTGCCAAGCTGAAGCTTGATGATTATCTTTCCCTTCTGACTCTTGATGGCAGTCTGGTAAACGTCGGCGCTCCCGCCGAACCTCTGTCATTAAACGTGTTCTCTCTGATTGCCCACCGCCGTTCGTTTGCGGGATCCTTAATCGGCGGAATCCGTGAGACACAGGAGATGCTGGATTTCTGTGCAGAGCATAACATTGCTCCTGAGATTGAAGTCATCTCAGCCGATCAAATTAATGAAGCATACGACCGTGTAATGAAATCAGATGTAAAGTACCGGTTTGTCATTGATATCAGCACAATGTAAGGCAGCAGTTACGTTCAGGGTGTTCAAAGGTCAATCTTTGGACACCCTTTTCTGTATGCTTAAAAAGAAGCGGGAGCCGTGCTCGATTTCACATGCTAATGCTGCCATAGCTTCTCATAACAGGAGGCTTTCCATATGGAAGGCTCCTTTTTTATGGTGAAGAACGAAGCATCATGCATTTTAACCCTCTTTTTGAAAAGCAGAGGACGCTTTCCTGAAACATCCGTGTCCTTTCTGTATAATGAGTGTACAGAAACTAGAGGTGAGTGGATGAAGAAAGGAAAATGGAGTCTTCAGGTAACGATTACGGTATTCGTCTGTGCGGTTGTTGCTCTGTCTCTTTTGGTGACCAATTTGCTTGTAACTAGTACGGTGACGGAGAACAGCGAGAGAAACCAGGAGGAAAAGGCCGGGAATGTAGCAAGGATTATGGCGGAAACGCCGCTGATTATTGACGCACTGGATGGAAAGGGAGATAAGGCAGCCGTGCAGGATTACGCCAATCAAGTCCGCAGGGCTTCGGGTGTTCAATTTGTCGTGATTATGGATATGAAGGGGACGCGGCTTTCCCATCCTGATCCAGCGAAGGTCGGGAAGCCGTTTGTCGGCGGAGATGAAGAGGAAGTATTGAGAGGGAAAGCATATACAAGCATATCAGAGGGGACACTTGGACGGTCGCTCCGGTCTTTCACCCCGATTTTTAACGCAGAAGGAGTGGAAGTCGGGGCTGCTGCGGTCGGAATCTCTCTTGAGGAGGTAAATGATGCGGCGGAAAGGAGCCGGGAAAATATCCTGATTGGAACGGTTCTTGGGATTCTTGCCGGAATGGCGGGAGCGGTTTTCCTCGCGAAGTACATTAAGAGAATTCTGTTCGGACTGGAGCCGTTTGCGATTGCCAAGCTTCTTCAGGAGAGGAGTGCCGTTCTTCAGTCTGTCCGGGAAGGGGTCATAGCCGTCGACCAAGATGCCAACATTACTCTTGTGAATAAAGCGGCGGAAAAGCTCGTGCATAAGGCGGGGCTGACGATTCAAAATCCGGTGGGGAAGGATATTAATGACTATATGCCGTCTTCCACTCTGAAGCGGGTGCTGCAGACAGGGAAGCCGGAACTTGATGAAGAGCAGGAATTAAAAGGCATCACTCTTCTTACAAACAGGGTGCCGGTTATTCTGGACGGCAAAACGGTCGGGGCGGTGGCGACGTTCCGTGATAAAACGGAAATCAGCCAGCTTGCCGAGCAGCTGACCGGTGTGAGGCTTTATGCGGATGCTCTCAGAGCTCAATCACACGAATTTATGAATAAACTGCATGTCATTTTAGGGATGGTCCATATGAAGCATTATGAGGAGCTGGCCGGCTATATCAGCGGAGTTGTGGGGCATCATCAGGGCGAAATCGGCTCCATTTCAAGGAAGATAAAAGATCCGGTGCTGGCGGGCTTTTTAATCGGCAAGGTCAGCAAAGCCAGGGAAGAGGGAGCGGAGCTTGTCTACACGACCGGTTATCCTGTGCCGGAAGGGGAGGAACACCTTACCCACGAGCTGATTACCATCATCGGAAATTTAATTGATAACTCACTTGCAGCCGTTGAACATTCTGCGCACAAAAAGGTCAGTGTCCATTTTGACTATGGCGATGAGATCCTGACCGTGGAAGTGAAGGATACAGGCAGCGGAATGAGTGACGACATTCAAAGCCGGATCTTTGAAAAAGGTTTTTCTACGAAAGGCAGTGACCGCGGGATCGGTTTGCATTTAGTCCGCGAGAGTCTTTCAAGGCTTGATGGAGACATGGAGATTCAATCAAAAGAAGGAAGGGGAACGAAAGTGGCCGTTTACATCCCATACGAAAGCAAAGGTGGCACGTCATGACCAGGGTGATGATTGTAGAAGATGATCCGATGGTGGCCGAGTTCAATAAGCGGTATTTGGCCCAGTCCGGCGGATTCGAACTGGCAGCCGTCTGCACCTCGGTCGGAGAAGCTGTTGCGGCTCTTGAAAACAGCCAGATAGACCTGATTCTTCTGGATATCTTTATGCCGGGTAAAAGCGGACTCGATCTGTTGGCGTATATCCGGGAAAAAAAGAAGGAGATAGATGTTATCGTCATCTCTGCAGCCTCCGATATTGACCGTGTGCAGAAGGCTCTCAGGCTCGGTGCAGTGGATTATCTGATTAAGCCGTTTGAATACGAAAGGTTTCACGAGGCGCTTTCGGCATACAGGGAAAAGGCCTCTTTTATCCTGAAGCAGCAGGTTCTAAGCCAGAAAGACCTGGATGAGATGCTGCTCCGCAAAGAGGAGCGGCATTTGCCGGAGGACCTTCCGAAAGGTCTGACACAGGAAACACTGAAGCTTACCTGGACAGCCATTCTTGAACTTGAAGCTGAGCATTTTTCCATAGATGACCTCGTCAGCAAGGTGGGCATATCCCGCGTATCGGTACGGAAATACTTGAAGTTTCTGATTGATGCCGGGGTGCTGAATGTCAAGGTCAGCTACGGTACGATCGGCAGACCAGTTTATCAGCATTCAGTCAATCAATCCAAAATTCACATAATGAACCAGTATATGTAAGCGGATGCTCTCCGCTTGCTTTTTTTAATTTTAGTAACGCTTTCATAAGTTTCATAAACTAGGATTCTCCGGTTTTCTCTCCTATGATAGGGAAAGAAGAGACAGGAGGGTATTCCTTTGAAATCAGCTAACGCAATGAAAACGCTTCCTTTTGAAGCGGAACAGCAAAAAAGAAAAGGCTTATGGTACAAAATCAACCAGTTGAAGATCGGTGTCATTCCGCTGCCGGTTTACCTTGTCATAGCTCTCATCGTCTATGGAGCTGCAGTAAACAATGAACTTCCACCCGATATGATTGGGGGATTTGCCCTGATTATGGTCATGGGAATTCTGCTTGGCGACCTGGGTATGAAAATTCCCATTCTGAAAAGCATTGGAGGACCGGCGATTCTGTCGCTGCTGGTTCCGTCCATTCTCGTCTTTTACAATGTGCTGAATCCTGCTTCTATGGAAGCCGTCACCACATTGATGAAAACATCCAACTTTTTATATCTTTATATCTCCATTTTAGTCGCAGGAAGCATCCTCGGAATGACGCGGAGCCTTCTGATTCAAGGGTTTATGAGGATGTTTGTCCCCCTCGTTCTTGGTACGCTTGCATCTGTGGCAGCGGCCATGCTCGTAGGATCCCTGTTCGGCTACAGCTTGAAGCACACATTCTTTTATATTGTCGTGCCGATCATTGGAGGAGGCATCGGGGAAGGTATTCTCCCGCTGTCGCTGGGCTATTCGCAGATTCTTGGAGGATCGCCTGAAAGCTATGTGTCCCAGATGATTCCCGCAGCCGTAATTGGAAACATTGCCGCCATCATCTGCGCAGGTCTGATGAAAAATCTTGGAGAACGCAGACCGGATTTGACCGGAAACGGCGTTCTTGTGAAATCGAAAGATGGAAACACGTTCAAGGAAGATGAGTCTAAATTCAATAAAATCGACTTTTCGCTGATGGGAGCAGGACTTCTGATTGCCTGCACGTTCTTTATTTTCGGAGGACTCGCGCACAAATTCCTCGGAATTCCGGGACCGGTGCTGATGATTGTCGCCGCAACCCTGGTGAAATGCTTTCAGCTTCTTCCGGCCAAGATGGAGCAGGGGTCGTTCCACTTGTACAAGTTCATCTCAACCAGCCTGACATGGCCGCTTATGGTTGGACTTGGCATACTGTACATTCCTCTTGAAGATGTTGTGAAGATTGTAACGCCCGGCTATATTCTAGTCTGCATCAGCGTTGTTGTTGCAATGGTAACTACCGGTTATTTCACAGGCAAGCTGATGAAGATGTATCCGGTCGACTCGGCCATTGTTACAGGCTGTCACAGCGGCCTTGGAGGAACCGGAGATGTGGCGATTCTGTCTGCTTCCAACCGGATGTCGCTCATGCCGTTCGCACAGGTTGCAACAAGACTCGGCGGTGCATCAACAGTAATCATCGCTATCCTGCTTATGAAATTACTCGGTTAAAAAAGGAGACTGTTTACATTGAATGAAGCATTGATAAAAGAAAAAGCCCTAAAGCTCCACCAGGAACTTGCGGGAAAAATAGAGATCACAGGAAAAATGGATATTCAATCGGCACAGGATTTAAGCCTGGCCTACACGCCTGGCGTAGCAGAATCATGCCGCATGATTGCTGAGAACAGCGAAGAAAGCTTCAGCCTGACGGCGCGCAGCAACATGGTCGCCATCGTGACGGACGGAACTGCCGTACTTGGCATGGGAGATATTGGCCCTGAAGCCGCCATGCCGGTTATGGAAGGAAAGTCTATGCTCTTTAAGCAGTTCGGTGGAGTCGATGCTTTCCCGATCTGTCTTGACGAAAAAGATCCGGATGAAATCGTGAAAATCGTCAAAGCACTTGAACCTACCTTCGGGGGCGTAAACCTTGAGGATATTGCAGCCCCGCGCTGCTTTGAAATTGAAGAGAGACTGAAAAAAGAGCTGAACATCCCGGTTTTCCATGATGACCAGCATGGAACCGCCATTGTTGTTTACGCTGCACTGATCAATGCACTGCGCCTTGTGAAGAAAAAACAGGAGGAAATCAAGCTTGTGCTTAATGGGGCAGGCTCTGCCGGTATTGCCATTGCAAAGCTCCTTCTTGAAGCAGGGATACAGGATATCACCCTGGTCAGTCTTGAAGGCATTCTCTGCCCGGGCGAGGATTGGATGAATCCAAGCCAGGCGAAAATCGCAGAGGAAACAAACCGTGCAAGAACCCGCGGAACACTGAAAGATGCCATTGCCGGAGCCGATGTGTTCATTGGTGTATCCGGACCTGGTGCTTTGACCGGAGAATTGGTTCAAACCATGAACCGGGACGCTATTGTCCTGGCACTGGCCAATCCGACCCCTGAAATCTTCCCTGAAGAAGCGCTTTCTGCAGGGGCGGCGGTCGTCGGCACAGGCCGTTCGGACTTCCCGAATCAGGTCAACAACGTTCTTGCTTTCCCCGGCATTTTCCGGGGTGCCCTTGATGTCCGGGCTGTCGATATCACGATGGAAATGAACCTCGCAGCCGCCCGCGCTATTGCGGAGCTTATAACCGAAGATGAGCTGAACCCGAACTACATTATTCCGGATGCTCTCGATCCAAGAGTTGTCTCAAGCGTCGCTGCTGCTGTCGGTGAAGCTGCAGTTGCTGCAGGAGTTGCAAGGATCGGAAAGCTTCAGGAAGTTTGATGATGGATTAACAAGAATCTTGTAAATAAAAGAATCAGGGTGAATTTGAGTGTAAACTGCTCAAATTCACCTTTTTTTCTGTATTGCTATTTATGTCAGACTGTTTGGTGGTTCTTTAGAAGTTTCCTGTAGCGTAATATTCCTGAGCATTCGTACAGTATAATCAGCGGCTGGTTGTCAGATAGCGTAAGATACCCGCTCTTTCGTACGTTATAATCAGTGACTGGTGTTCAGATAGCGTAAGATTCATACGCATTCGTACGTTATAACCAGTGGCCGGTGTTCAGATAGAGTAAGATTCCTGCTCTTTCGTACGTTATAACCAGTGGCCGGTGTTCAGATAGAGTAAGATTTCTGCTCTTTCGTACGTTATAACCAGTAGTTGTTGTTCAGATAGCGTAAGATTCATACGCATTCGTACGTTATAATTAGTAGCTGTTGTTCAGATAGCGAAAGATACCCGCGCATTCGTACGTTATAACCGGTGGCCGGTGGTCAGATAGCATACGAATTAGCTATTTTAAAATTAGTGCAATTCAACTGCTCTAATGTTTTATCCAACCTCTTTTCGTACATAACATTCTGACTGCAGCTGGATTTGTCTATAAAGGATTCCTCTTATTTCTTCCAATACAAATCTTTTGAAAATAATCCAAATCCTTCACCGCTTTTTACCTCCCCTTTACATTCTTATAAACGCCTTGTAATAAGTCCTTATTACTGCCTTTAAATTGAGCCGGTAGAATCATGGGTGAAGACATCTTGAAGGAGGAATTACCTTGGACAAGAATCATGATCAGCATCAATCAGGCAGTAATTACGATAAATCACGCAGGACGTTCCTGAAGTATTTCCTGGCAGGATCTGCGGTTATGGCACTGGAGACGTCCGGAATCTCCCGTTTGACGTCGATGGTTTCCCGTGCGGAAGCGGCAACAGCAGTTCAGCCTTATGCTGCATCACAAGCGATTGGGAAAGGGTTCCCGCAGTCTGTTGCGTCAGGTGATCCGACGCCGACGGGTGCGATGCTTTGGACAAGGGTTGATCCTTCTTTGGAGACTGGTTTAACGAATAAGGAATTCTCTAGTGAAGTCATTTACTGGCTTGAAAATGAAGCTTCAAACGATGCTTCATTAGAAGACGGCATTAATCAAGGTAAATTCATTATGTTTGAGATAAGTAAAAAAGAAGATTTTTCTGAAGTGGAAATGAGAGGTTTCTCTCCGATCTGGAAGGACCATGACCATGTTGTGCGTGTCGACCTGGATGGTGAGCTCGCTTCCAGTCAGACGTACTATTACCGGTTCATTACAAAGAGCGGACTTGTCAGTAAGACAGCCCGTTTCAAGACACTGCCGCAAGAAGGTGCGGATGTGCAGTCAGCATCGATCGGATATGTGTCGTGCCAGGATTACACCAACGGCTATTTTAACGCGCTAGGCCACATGGCGGATGAGGAAATGGACTTTTTCCTGCATCTCGGAGACTACATTTATGAGTCGGTCGGCGACGCTGCCTACCAGGGGAATATTGATGGCCGCCAAATCAAACTGCCCAGCGGACAGAGCAAGGCGTTCACGATTCAGGACTACCGCAAGCTGTACCAGACGTACCGTTCGGACAAGGACCTGCAAAAGCTTCATGAAAAGCATGCCATGATCGGAATCTGGGATGACCATGAGTTTGCCAACGACACGTATTATCCGGCCGTCGCACCGGATGATAATCCGGAATCCGATCCGGCCCGCCGGCTTGTTGCGAATCAGGTATGGTTTGAATACATTCCGGCACGTGTCCCTTACAATCCAAATGGAACATTTGAAGATTCCGTTAAAATCTACCGCACCATTACGCTCGGAAATCTTGCATCGATCATCATGACGGATGAGCGTCTTTACCGAAGTGCGCACCCTTGCGGACAAGGTACGCTGGACCGCTACCTGGCACGCGGATGTGAGGATATTAACCTTTCGAGCCGTACGATGCTCGGGAAAACCCAGAAAGAGTGGTTCTTAAATGAGCTGAAAAACGCCAAGGGAACGTGGAAGATCTGGGGCAATGAAGTACAGGTAACACAATTGAAAGCGCTGGGGAGATATCTGAACCTTGATGCATGGGACGGCTATGCTTATGAAAGACAGCAGATTGCCCAAACGGTGCTTGACAATGGAATCAAAAACTTCCTTGCGCTGACAGGAGATTTTCACACATTCGAAGCATCTTACATGCAAAATGAGTATAAACGCGGCGGTGAAAAGTTCGGTGTGGAGCTGATGGTCGGTTCTGTCACATCCAGTAACTTGAGAGAATCCCTTCGCAACTCCATGAACTCAATACCTGATGTTTCAAGTCCAATTCCAATGGACGCAGCAGATGAGCTGGTGAAACGGTTAAAAGGGAAATTCAGCAGCGTTTCAACTTTTACAGCAGAGCTGCTTTTTAAAGAGCTTCAAAATATCGTGAAAATAGAAAATCCATGGATTGACTTGTTTGACAGCACAACTCACGGATATGCCGTGCTGCAGCTCAGCAAGACAAAAGCAACATGGACTGCCTACTCGGTCGATAATATCGAAAAGCCGCAGGCAACCAAAAAGCTGCTGTGGCAATGTGAAGTGCCGAACGGCGAAGTGAAAATAAACGTTTTACAAGGAAGCATACTTTAAAAAACAGGAGGGCGTTTTCATGCTGCAAAATATCGGAGTTCCAGGCCTGATTTTAATTGTCATCATTGCATTAATTGTATTCGGACCTTCAAAACTGCCGGAAATCGGACGTTCTTTCGGGGTAACCCTGCGTGAGTTCAAGAAAGGCACGAAAGACTTGATGTCAGAAGAAGAGCCGAAGAAAGCGAAGAAAGAAGAAACGGCTCCTGTTCAAAGAGAATCTTAAGAGCAGAAAAGGGAGGGACTTGGCTTCGTGCGGTCTCTCTTTTTCTAAGATGGAGGGGTGAAGATGACACAACAGGAGTTTATCCAGAATCATTTGATGGAATTGCGGAAGCGGATTATCACAGTGGCTGTTGCTTATGCGGTTCTCTTGATAGCCGGATTTTTAAGTGTGGAGCACATCTACCGCTGGATCCTTAACGACGCAGAGCTTGAGCTCACAGTCCTTGGGCCTTCTGATATTCTGTGGATCTATTTTACACTAGCGAGTATTTGCGCGTTTGCCTGCTGTATTCCGCTGATCACCTATCAGGTGTGGGCATTCATCAAGCCTGCATTGAAACCGGTGGAACGTTCGGCAGCCTTGATATTCATTCCATTGTTATTCTTTTTATTTGTGAGCGGAGTGGCGTTTGGCTACTTTTTGGTTTTTCCGATGGTGTTTGAGTTTATCGTGTCGCTGTCTGACGGGATGTTTGAGACGATGTTCACGGCGGAAAAATACTTCCGGTTCTTATTCCAGATCATCCTGCCCTTGGGACTGCTCTTTGAATTGCCGGCCGTCGTTTTATTTCTAACAGAAATCGGGCTGTTAACTCCTGAGTTTATGAGGAAATACCGAAAGTACGTCTTTTTCGGACTCGTTGTCCTGTCGGCCGTTATAACGCCGCCGGACTTTGTCTCCCAGCTGTTCGTGCTCATTCCGATGATCATGCTGTACGAAATCAGCATCTGGCTCTGCGCGTGGCGTTCGCAGAAGAAGACAGTGACTGCTTTATCGCATAATGTGTGATGCTGGAATTTTCACCTATGTCAAGCCGTTTATACACCTACTCTGCCCAGAAGCTTCCCATGAGTTGATGAAACTTGTGTGGAGCTTCTATTGCTGCTATTGAAACCGCAAATGCAAAAAATGTTAAAATAGTTGACACCATTACTACTAAGTAATACTATATATAAGTAATAAGCAATACTGAATAGCGTTTGAATATGTCACACAAAATAAAGGAGGTTCTCAACATAGAAAATTTAACGGAAATGCTGAAGGGATCGCTTGAGGGGTGCGTGCTGGAGATTATCAGCCGCCATGAAACGTATGGCTATGAGATAACCCGCCGTCTGAATGAACTTGGATTTACGGAAGTAGTGGAAGGGACAGTCTACACCATCCTTGTGCGTCTGGAAAAAAAACAACTGGTGAACATTGAAAAAAAACCGTCGGATATGGGCCCGCCCCGCAAGTTTTACACGCTGAATGAAGCAGGCAGAAAGGAACTTGATCTTTTTTGGAGAAAATGGGATTTTGTATCTGCGAAAATTAATGTTCTGAAGTCAAATTAGGAATTAGCTGTGATTAAAGGAGGAAACAAGATGATGGACTGGTTTAGAAAGATGATTGGCGACAAAAAAGAATACAGAACGATGATGGCACGGGTTGAAGCCCTGCCGGAGGATTATCAGTTTGTTTTTAAGAAAATTCAGCATTATATGTGGGGTTTCTCTTCAGGCAGCGGGATGGATATGCTGCATATCCAATATGAGCTGATTGAATTGTTTGAAGGCGGAGCGGCAGAAGGCAGACAAGTGCTGGAGATTACCGGAGAGGATGTGGCTGCATTTGCTGATGAACTTGTGGCAAACGCGAAAACATATGCCGCCAAGCAGCGTGAAAATCTGAACCAGAGCATTATGAAGCAATTGGGGAAAAACGATAAAAAATCTTGACTGAATAGCCGGCTATTCTTGTAAGTGGCCATCTTCGCTGTTCAGGTATTTTTTAGTCATGTACTAAGTGATACGTGTTACCAGTAAGACTTAATAGCTGGTGTGAGTCATTCAACAAAATTTATATGGGAGGAATTAGGATGAAGCATGCCGCAAGCTAGGATAAGCATCAAGCCGCTGGTCATATAGAAGGCTGCTCAAATGATTGAGCAGTCCTTGCGTGTTAATTAATTGTAAAAATTAGGTAAATATTCCGTCCGTATATTGACTGGAACCGAGGATAGTGTGATGATTAAAGAAGAAAACTAAGTCTTTTATCCTATAAAAATCCACCTGTTTTACCGCGGGAAATCCCTCTCTTTTTTATCAATTCTAATGATACAATTTTAGCAATAATCCTAAAAAACCTCTACAAAACTCCATCTAAAGGAGGTGAATCCATTTGTAAACAATGTTTAAAACCTTTATGAAATTGTATTCTTATGTACGTTCAATTTTAAAGGAGGACAAATGATGGGACATGATATTTGCGGTTACAATCAGGCAGGAGAGGAAATTGCCTATCTTCGTTTCAGTATGGGTAATGGACACGCGTCAATTGTATACGGTGTACTTGATGCAGACGAATTTAACGGAGGAGTCAGCGGAACAGGCAGCAGCTCGTCTTTTTCCATGCAGCAAATCGAAAAAGCTTTGAACGAATATCGGAAATTCTGGAAAATCAATAGAATACCGGAAAGTGAATTCGTTAAGTGGGAGATCAAACAAATACAGGACTTTTTATCTATTTCTATGTCAGCAGCAGAAAAAGAAGGAAATGTAAGGGTTAGTTTTAGTTAAGCCTCATAATGTCTTCTCTCAAATTACCTCTGGATGCCTCTGAATGATATTCTATCTCCAAGCACCCGATTTTTTTATTGATGAAAAATTTAAGAGCTCATTCTTTTCTGATGATCAGCTAAGAATGAGCTTTTTTCCATTGCGCTCAGCACAAAACAATCACCCTGTAAGGAACAGTCTGAGCAGGAATGCTTTTCGTGGAAGCCCCGTAAATCACAGCAAGATCACGGTTAGCGGGATTGCCCGTAAAAGCCTGGCCGTTTGTCAGCAATACTTGCGTAAAAGGCGAAAGGTTCAGCTTGAGCTGTCCGTCGCTGCTCACGAGCTGATTGTTGAAATACGATACTTTCACATTTTGATTCTGGCTTTCTTTTACCATCACCAGTGCCTGATATTGGGGCGGATAGATGAGCGGAACAGGTGCATTTCCGTCATAATATCCAGTCACAAGATCTCCTGTGGATACCATTGCATAGTCGACAAAATAAGTGGCAGGTGACACAATGAAATTTACAGTGGAGCCCGATTGATTTTCTGCTGTAAATATTTTAATGCAGCCGTCGCCGCTTTGACCTGTGTTAAAATCACTGATAGCTGTGACGATTCCTTGAAACGCATAAAAATTTTTCATGGATAAACCTCCATCCTTCGTACGCTTATGTACGTTATGCGGGCAGATACCTAAATGAGTGTGCGGATGCCTACCCGGAGACAAAATGGATCTGGATCCTTTTTCAGCAGGATTGATTCTCTTAAAAAATAAAGTATGATATTTTTATGAATTCGTTTACAATTTTTTCTGCTATAATAATTTCTAGTTTTTAGTATGTATAGAGAGGTGCCAAATAGAATGACTCCAAAGTATCTTCAAGTGGCCGGCCAGATAGAGTCTGATATTATCCGCCATGTTTATCAGAAAACGAATAAACTGCTGACGGAAGATGAATATGCCGTAAAATATCAGGTCAGCCGCAACACCGTTCGTAAAGCAATTGATATTCTTGTTAATAAGGGATATGTGTATCAAGTTCAGGGCAGCGGTGTGTTTATCCGCAACCACCACAACAGAGGACACGTCAATCTTGAGAGGCTGCAGGGGGTAACGAACGATTTCAGTGACCGCCTTGTAGAAAATAAACTTCTTGATTTTAAACTGATAGAGGCAGATGAGGATCTGGCAGTCAATATGGGCTGCAAAGCAGGTACATCTGTTTATTATGTGAAAAGGCTGAGATATGTTGATGGAGATCCTTTTTCGATTGAAACCTCTTACTTCAACAAAGACCTTGTGAAATATCTTGATGAAAATATCGTGAAGAAATCGATTTATAATTATTTGAGAAATGACCAGAAACTTGCGATTGGCTTTGCAGACAGAATCATCGGCGCAGACTATCTTACGTCTGAGCAGGCTGAATTGCTGGGGTTAAAGGAAAATGATCCGGCTTTAGTTGTGGATAATACGGTTTGTTTAACAAACGGCGCAATTTTTGATTATTCACAGTCCGTGCATCATTTCAAACATGTGAAATTACTGAAAGTATCGAATATGAAAGGTAGTTAAGTGTGAAGAGGGCTGAGGGCTCTCTTTTTTTTGATTAAATAAAAGGGTTTACATTTGAAATCTAGTAAGTTATTATAAGTTTATAAAATTTGTACCTATGAATTTAAATTATACTTATGAAAGGGTGTTCATAGATGGTTGAACAAGCAATTGAAATAAGCCCTGAAGATATTTTTGGATTGATTGCATTTTCAGGAGATGCGAAAGCAAGTTATCATGCAGCCTTGCATCTGCTCAGAGAAAACAAAATCGAAGAGGCAGAAGCTGAAGTAGCGAAAGGTGATTCGATTTTAAAAGAAGCACACGCGATCCAAACCAAATTTGTCACACTCGAGGCTCAAGGGAAATCAGCAAAAGTCGGCGTCCTGATGGTTCACGCCCAGGATCACTTAATGAATACGATTCTAGTAAAAGAGCTATTGGATCATATGATGACGATGCAAAAAGAAATTAACAAATTGAAAGGGATGAATTGATATGGTAAAGATCGGACTATTCTGTGCAGCAGGCATGTCAACTAGTATGTTAGTGGAGAAAATGAAAGCGGTTGCCGCTGAGCGCGGTGTAGAGGCTAAAATTGCAGCTTACCCTGAATCAGAGATGGAGAAGTATGCGGATGAAATTGATGTCGCTTTGCTTGGTCCTCAGGTGAAGTACTTACTGAATAAAGGTAAATCAATCTGTGAACCAAAAGGTGTTGCGATTGATGTGGTCAATACGGTTGACTACGGCATGATGAACGGCGCAAAAGTATTTGATCAGGCAATGAAACTAGCAAATAAATAAACGGGGTGAATGAACTTGAAAATGCCAAAGGATTTCCTGTTCGGTGCAGCATCGGCTTCTTACCAAGTAGAGGGTGCATGGAACGAGGATGGTAAAGGAGTTTCAAATTGGGACGTCTTTTCAAAGATTCCCGGTAAAACATTTGAAGGAACGAACGGTGATGTGGCCATTGACCACTATCACAGATATAAAGAAGACATCGCGCTCATGGCAGAAATGGGACTGGAATCATACCGCTTCTCGATTGCCTGGACACGCATTATCCCTGACGGTACTGGAGAGGTAAACCAAAAGGGTTTGGATTTCTATAACAATGTCATTGATGAATGTCTGAAATATGGCATTATCCCGTTTGTGACCCTGTATCACTGGGATCTGCCGCAGCCTCTTGAAGTAGACGGAGGATGGCGGAACACGAAAACATCGGATGCATTTGTCAGATTTGCTGAAGTTTGCTTCAAAGCTTTCGGCGACCGTGTACGAAACTGGATTACCTTTAACGAAACCGTTATCTTCTGTTCGTTAGGCTACTTAACAGGCGCACATCCGCCGGGAATCGAAGGGGATGCCAAAGCCTACTTCCAGGCAACACATAATGTATTTGTTGCTCATGCACGTGCAGTGGAAAGCTTTAAAAAGTCAGGCTATGAGGGCGAAATCGGTATTACTCACGTATTCAACCCTGCGTTCAGCATTGATGACGAAGAAGAAAATAAATTTGCAGAAAAACATGCGAATGCCTATTCAACACACTGGTATTACGATCCGATCTTAAAAGGATCTTACCCTGAATACGTAACGGATGCCCTTGAAGCTCAAGGTCTGCTTCCGGATATGACGGAGGACGAGCTTGCTCTGCTTCGCCGGACGGCTCCTATGAATGATTTCATCGGACTGAACTATTACTGCCCGCAGCGGGTCATGAAAAACGATTCAGCACTTGTTATGTCAGGCGGCCGCGAGAATTCAACAGGCAAACCTGGAAACCCGTCATTCGACGGCGTATACAAAACAGTCATGATGGATGACAAAGAGTATACGAAATGGGGCTGGGAAATCGCTCCTGACGCATTCCTCGATGGTATGCGCATGCTTAAAGAGCGTTACGGAAACATCAAGATGTATATCACTGAGAATGGTTTGGGAGATGAAGACCCGATCGCCGGTGAAGAGATTCTTGATCAGCCCCGAATCGACTATATTGAGAGTCATCTAAGAGCTGTAAAGAATGCCGTAAGCGAAGGAATTAATGTTTCAGGATACTTTGCCTGGTCTGTCATTGATTTGCTGAGCTGGCTGAATGGATACAAAAAACAATACGGATTTATCTACGTTGATCATAAAAATGGTCTTGCACGAAAACGGAAGCAGTCGTTCTTTTGGTACAAGGATATTATCGCCACTCGCGCAGAAGAACTTTAAGGAGGCAATCAGATGGGCCGCTTAGAAAGTATATTTGAAAAGTTCATGCCTTTCTTCCTTCGATTTGCAAATGCGAAACCGACACTTGCAATTAAGGATGGATTTATTTTAACCATGCCGATGACCATTATCGGCTCCCTTTTCCTGCTCATTCTTGCTGCTCCGATTCCTGGCTGGGCAGAAACTATGGTAAAATTGTTCGGTGAACAGTGGAGCCTTCCGCTTACTCAGGTTGTCGGTTCTACATTTGATATTCTGGCGCTGATCGGCGTCTTTGGAATTGCATACTCATACGTTAAGAATGAAAAAATAGAAGGTACGCCGGCTGGTATTTTAGGAATCATCGCATTCCTGATCATTACTCAGGCTTCTGTACTGACAAAAGACGGCGAAACGGTCACAGGCGTTATTCCAAAAGTCTGGACCGGCGGACAAGGTGTACTTGCAGCCATTGTAGTCGGACTATTTGTCGGATTCGTTTACGCACAATTTATTAAACGCGACATTCGCATTAAAATGCCGGATGGTGTTCCGCCTGGTGTAGCGAACTCGTTCTCTGCCTTAATTCCGGGATTTGCAGTTATCACAGCTGCAGTCATTGTATTTGCACTTTGTCAGGCTTTTGCTGATAAGACATTTACTGAGGTTGTTTATACACTGCTTCAAGTGCCTGTGCAAAACTTGACGGACACGCTTACTGGAGCTGTCCTGATCATGGTCTTGATGTCCCTTCTATGGTGGTGCGGAATTCATGGTGCTGCCATCATCATGGGGGTTATGGGACCGCTTCTTACAGCCAATGCTCTGCAAAACCAGGCAATTATTGATTCTGGTGAAGCACTGGTTGTCGGAGAAAATGCTAAAATTGTAACCATTCAATTCCTGGATGTGTTTACAAAACTCGGAGGATCGGGGATTACGATCGGTTTCATTATCGCGGCTCTTATGGTGGCAAGGTCGTCACACTTAAAGCAGCTCGGCCGATTATCTCTTGGTCCAGGACTATTTAACATCAACGAACCAATCATTTTCGGTATGCCGATTGTGTTCAACCCAATCATGTTTGTTCCATTTATCGTTGTTCCTGCACTTGCATCGTTCATGGTCTACTTCTCCATCATTTGGGGATGGGTAGAACCGTTCAATGCCCTTCAGGTTCCTTGGACAACACCGCCGATTGTTTCCGGCTTTTTGATTGGTGGCTGGAGAGCTGCCCTGCTGCAGCTTGCAACGATTGCGATGTCTGTGGCAATCTATCTTCCATTCGTCAGAATGCAGGATCGTTTATCTTACGGCGAAGAGCTTAAAGCAAAAGAACAGTCAGAAAGTGCGATTGCCTGAAAGAACTGAATAAAAAATTACCCCCCGTACACAGATGCAGGGGGTAATTCTTTATTTTCATGAGAGTGGCCATATTAAATAGGAAAGAAGGAGATACAGATGAAGCATCTATTAGCTTTTGATATCGGCGGAACCGATTTGAAAATCGGGAAATTTTCTCTTGCAGGTGACCTTATTGAGTCCGGGAAACTGTCTTTGGAGAACAGAAAAGGAGAGACGATTCTATCTCAAATTGAAAGGCAGATCGATTCGGATACAGCAGGTCTAGCTCTCAGTATTCCGGGGTATATTGATCCGGCCACGGGTTTCATTGAAATGGGAGGTGCGATTGTCGATTTTAATGACTTCAACATTTTTGACTACTTTAAAGAGCGATATCCTGGCCTGACCATAACTGCTGAAAATGATGCGAACTGTGCAGCGCTTGCGGAAAAATGGAAAGGCAGTGCAAAGAAAGAGCGGGACTTTCTTTTTCTGACGATTGGAACGGGTATTGGCGGTGCCATTTACTTGAACGACGCTCTATACCGCGGGGTGCGCAACCGCTCAGGTGAGTTCGGGCACATGTTCAGTGAACACGTTACAAGTGACGTTGCAGAAAGTCATAAGTTTAACAAATCAGCGACGCTTGCAATTCTCCGTCAGAAATACGCAGAGTGCAAGAATATCCCTTTTCAAGATGTATCCGGCGAGCAAATCTTTGAAGCCTATGACAACGGGGAAGAAACTGCCTCGCATCTTGTCGGTGACTTATACACCGGTCTTGCAATGAACATATTGAATTTATATTATGTATTTGCACCGCCTGTTTTTTATATCGGAGGAGGCATTATTTCAAGAAAAACATTCATGCATGAATTAGAGCAGCGGATCCTGGAAATTGAGCCGGCATTCTCGGCAGTAATGAAGCCTGCCAGTTTTGGAAACCAATCAGGTATTATCGGTGCAGTTTATCATCATATCGCTTCAAAAAACATGGAGTAAAACAGAAAAAAGAAGAACCACAGACTAAATTTGGGTGTACAGGTTCGAATACTATAAGTGAATACCAGCAAATAAAGCCTGATTCAAGTATGAATGAGGCTTTTTCTTTAGCTTTTCAGCATTTATCTGATTCATCCTCGTATCGCCCGGCGATACAGCTTGCAAAAAGGAAGGAAAGCCTTCATAGTTAAAGGAAAGGGGGGCCGATATGAGACGCGATATACAACCGAATGAACGGGCATTTTCTTCAAAGGAAGCCGCGGAGGAAGTGGGAATTGCAACGCCCACCGTCCGTAAGTATGGCCAAATCTTAGAACGGAACGGATATGAATTCTTAAAAGATGGAGACAGGCGGATTTTCGTTCAGACTGATCTGAATGCGCTTATAGCGCTCCGCGATACGGACAAGCCGCTGGACGATACGGCAAAGGATCTAGTGGAACTGCAAAAGGAGCGTTTAACTGAATCCGATACGTCAGAAATTGCTGTATCAGGTACATACAATCAGCTGCCGAATGATCCGGCTCAACTGAAAGAAGCCCTGATGTATGTGGTAAATGAACTTGCAGCAGCGCGGGAAATGAATCTGGAGCTGAAAAACGATATGTCTCACCTGAAAACAGCCGTTTCCAGACTTCAGCAGGATCACCACGTCATCAGCTCCACAATCGGAAATTCGGCGCACAAGACGAACGTGAAAATGGAAAAGCTGATTCAGCAGCAGACAGCCCACTATGAAGCACTGCTTGAAGAGGAAAAACAAAAGAGCGAGCTGCTCCAAAAAGAAATACAGGCTATGCGTGACGAGCAGAAGCAGGAATGGAACTCGCAGAATGATTTTAACAGGCGACTTGAAGAGAGAATGCAGGGGCCTAAAGAAAGCTGGAACTGGCTTTTTTCTTTATTCAAGAAATAATAAAACAGGAGTCAACCCCATCATAAGCGGATTGACTCTTTTTTGTTGTATCGCCCGGCGATATATCTGTGAAATAGACACGATATGATAGAAATCGGTCTGTATCGGCAAAAGGTGCTCTCATTCCCGGGGAAATATCTGCATTTTTCAACTTTGTTCACTTATTTATTCCCCTATACTCTAAATCTCTTTTCCGCATCAGGGTCAATCTCTATTCCGAGGCCGGGCCTGTCAGGAAGATGTACGTATCCATCTTTAAAAAGCACCGGGTTTTGGACAAGCGTTCTTGCAAGAGGTGAATCAGAAACGGTATATTCCATCAGAAACCCATTAGGGATACTGGCGGCAAAATGAGTGCTTGCAGCGACCAATATGCCCGTTTTAAATGCGTGGGGGACAATTTTTTTATGCTCGGCATAAGCAAGATCAGCGATTTTCTTTCCTTCCGTTAATCCTCCGCACCTGCCCAGATCAGGCTGGATAATATCCACCCGGCCTTCTTTCATGAGTCTCTCAAATGCTTTTCTTCCGCTCTCATTTTCTCCTGCAGCGATATGAATGTCCGTTGCTGCCGAAAGCATGGCATAGCCCTCCAGATCGTCCGGAGCAAGCGGTTCTTCTATCCAGTGCACACCATACTCTTCAAACCGCCTGGCCATTTTGATGGCATGCTTGGCATCCCATCGCTGTCCGATATCAATCATAAGCTCTGTCCGTTCTCCGATAACAGACCGAATGGCCTTCACAGCCTCAACATCAAAATATTCGTCTTCTCCAAATGGACCCCAGCCAAATTTGATTGCTTTATACCCCATGCCCATATACTTTTCAGCCAGTAAGCAGGCTTCTTTAATCGTTTCCGGCATAACAAGGCTTGCGTAAGCTTTTACGCGGTTTCTGTATACACCGCCAAGCATTTGAGCTGTTGAGCGTTCTGCCCCCTTGCCGACAATATCCCATAGTGCCATATCAATTCCGCTGATGGCGTGGATGGCTGCCCCCTGCCTTCCATAGTAGGAGGAGCCATGAAACATGTTGTTCCAAAGCTTCTCACGGTCAAAAGGATCCTCTCCAATAATGATATCCTTTAATCCATTGCTGATTAAATGAGAAGCAGACGCTTCGATAATTGCCTTTGCCACTTGCGGTGAAGAATCTACCTCTCCTATTCCCGTTAAACCTTCATCGGTATGAATCCGGACCAGCAGCGTATCCTGTGTCCCGTCACAGCGGAGAGCATCAATTTCCGGCAGGTGCAGGTATATGGCTTCTATATCAGTAATTTTCACGAGTTATTCACCTGTTTCGTATGGAATATGAGTTATGAATGATACCTCGACAAGGTCCATGTCTTCCTGAAATGAGTCGGAGAGACGCCTTCATGCTGAAGAAATGTTGTCAAAAATGCGTTATAGCTGCTGAAGCCGGCTGCCTCTGCAACTTCGCTCACTTGATTGTCTGAATAGATCAGGACCTTTTTCGCATGTCCGATCTTCAGCTTGGTTAAGTATTCTTTAGGTGAAACACCATAATATCGCTTAAACTGGCGGATGAAGTGGTAATAGCTTAAGCCCGCCGCTTTGGCAGCATCCTGAATGTCTGCTGCTTGAGAGAAATGTTCTTCCATATACATTCTGCCATGTTCAAGTGCCTCAGGCTTTGCTCTGTTCAGGTCTTTCGGTTCGGCTCTGCTGTATTTCAGCAGCTGTGTCAGCATCTGATAAATGAGAATGTTGATTTCGGTTTCTTCTTTGTCATCAGCCGAGTCGCCCATTTTTAAAATCCGGATAAGCGTTGTTTCATATTCGTCTTTTCCTGCCGTGCCTCTGATTAAAGTGGAGGGGGATGGAAACCATTTTTCCATGAGATGCTTTATTTCATCGCCATTAAAGACGAGGTACATCATTTCGTACGGATCTTCAGGGTCTGCTTTATATTTGTGGGGGAGTCTCATGTCGTACAGGAGCCCGTCACCCGGTTCGAGTTTAATCCATTGATCATTTATGGCAAACCAGCCTCTGCCGGAGGTAACATAAAGAAATTCCCATGCCGGATAATAGTCACGTTCAAAATAAAACTCAGGCGACATTTTGTTGAATCCGCCGATTAAAGGGAAAAACAAATGCGAGCGGGCAAACCCGCTCGGCGAATAAACATGTTCAAAGTATTTTTTTTCGCTCATTGACTGACAGCTTCTTCTTCAAACGCCTTTGCATCGGAACACCATGGCGACATGCCGAGAAGCATTTTTCGCAGGTTTGTATCCGCTTTTGCTTTTAAAGCTTCTGAAGGCTCATATCCCGGCCAGGTGCGGACGAAGGAAGGAGCGTAATTGAAAATGAGGGAGCGTCTTGTTTCCTCAGAGAAATTGTTTAAAGCTGAATGGTAGGCAGAACCGTGAAAAACAACCGCTGTTCCTTTTTTCACATTCATTCGAACATGCCCCGGCATATCCTCCTGATTTTCAACCTTAGGCAGTTCATCATTGCTCATGTGGACACTTCCCGGAAGGAAAGCAAGACATCCTCCGTCATAGCTTACGTCCGATAGGAAGTAGAACACTTTAATCATGAAGGGAACTGGTTTTTCATCGACAAACAACGTTGTGCCTGTGTCGCGGTGCCAGTTTGTATGAGCTGCTTTTTTCGGAGGCTTGATTAAGCCGTCGTTATCGATCATCACGAACTGGTCTCCAAGCAGATCCCGCATAACATTCATCATTTTTGGATTTTCCATCAGCTCAAGAAATGCCTCTTCATGCTCAATGATTCCGCAGATTTGATCAACATGATCAAGGACACCTGTTTCAGGATTTTTGCGGTTTTCCTCGCGAAATACTGTCATCGCCTGATCCAGCTTCTCATTATAGTAAGCGGTTTCTTTTTGCGGCAAAAAATCCTCAAAAACCAAGTATCCGTCTCGTTCCCACATCATTTTTTGTTCAATAGTTAAACCGTGTAAATTCATTCCGTCTCCCCCTTAATCCCTTGAATAACCTCATTATAGAAGAAAGTTTATTGATAGGCTATATTGATTTGTGCTCAATATACACAAAAAATTGCTGTCATTACTAACAGCAATTTTTTGTCTTCATTTTGTCTGAACAGTTTTTAAATGTTTGATTTTCACATTCTCAAATACGGCTTTCCCTCCGTCGGAAAAGAGCGTGATTCCTTTGTCGCCGGGGTTTGGATAAACAAGATTGGAGTGAACGGTCTTCCCGTCATCTATGAACACTTCCACACTTGTTTTATCAACAAGAATTTTCATATGCACCTTTTTTTTGCCTGCATCAAACGGTGCTTTGCTTTCTGTGAGCTGATTGCTTTCGTCCGGGTGACCTGTGGGTCCGCGGTTCACAAAGGAATAACCTTCTGTTGAAGAGATTCCTGCGTCTGCGTGCCGTTTTCCATCCTCTGATTCAAGCAGCCGGAATCCGGCATTTTTCAGATCTGACCAGGAGATGTCCGCTTCCAGCATGTAGGTGTCATCGCGGACATCAAGGGTTTTGGCGCCGTCTACTTCGATTCTCTTGTAGGTTTTCGTGACGGTGTTCAGCTTATCCAGCTTTTCGCTGGGCTTTGAAGAAAGGTAATAATGATTGTTTGCTTCGTGCGTCAGCCTGATCTCACGAATGACAGAATCCTGGCCGTTAAATCCTTCTTCCATCGTTGGTGTGTTATTGGCATAAGCCCAGTTGTTCATCCAGGCAAGTGCGTATCGTTTGTCTAATGGATCTGACTCTGCGCTTTCAAATGTCACACCTCCATACCAGTCAAAGCCGTAGTCAAGCCATTCCGGTTCCTCGTGATCAGGCTTGAACTCAGTTCCATCAAATGAGCCGGTCCAGTAGGCATAGGTGTTGGGCTTACCTGACTCTTTCCCGTTTGCGCTCATGCCGAGCACCCACTTTTCAGTGCCGTCATCTGCCCGCATGCGGAAAAGATCAGGGCATTCAAGCACACCGAGATTTTCGGTTTGAAAGCTGCTTGTATAGCGCCAGTCTTTCAGGTTGTCTGATTCATAGAAGCCGATTTTATTTCCTTCTGCCATCGTCATCACCCATTTGCCGCGGATGTCATCGCGGATGATTTTAGGGTCCCTGAAATCCTTTGTACCGGGATTTTTCATGACAGGTTCTTCGCTGTAAGATTTAAAGGTCTTGCCTTTATCTGTACTGTACCAGAGGAACTGCTCCTGCTTCTGTCCGTCTTTTGACGGCTGGGTGACGACAGCAATAAAGGCGTCTTTTCCGAAGCCGGCTGTGTTTTCTTTATCAATAACGACAGATCCTGACCATGGATCTCCGTTTGCGTTTGTATATTTCGGGATAGCGACGCCTTCGTCCTTCCAGTGAACGAGGTCTTTTGAAACCGCATGGCGCCACTCTGTGCCGTTTCCGTCCGGATAGTCGCCATTATATAAATAGTAATAATGGTAGGTTCCTTCGTAGTAAACAGGCTTTTGCGGGTCATTTTTCCAGTGATCAGGGGCTGTAAAATGATAGGCAGCCCGGTATGAATGCTCTTCTTTTTCTGCTGGCGGAACATCTTTTGTTTTTAAAAAAGCGTGGATCAATATGCCGGTTGAGACGGTCATCCATATTCCGATCAGGATAATGCCTGCCGTCTTGTATCCTTTTTTGAGAACTTGTTTTTTACTCATAATCATCACCACTTTTTATATATAGAAAAAAGAAAATGCCCCGTGACATTTTCTTTCTCTTTTTTCTTTGGTTCTTACTCGTCGTCTGTGATCTGGCCCTGTTCAAGGATGCTGTCTTTTACGACCGATGTTTTGTTTCCTTTGATGTTCAGCTTAAAGCTCGGAGCAAAGGTTGACTTGTTGTCTTCAAAGAAGCCTCTGTTTGTCATATAGCTTGTGACAACGGCATCATCGCTGTCTTCCTGAGGGATGGCATAGTGAGCATAGTTCCAGGTAATATCATTTGGATCAAGGTCATGATGAAGCACGATGCCTGTTTTGTTAAGCGGCTTGAACTTGCCTGTCAGTGAGTCGGCTACATAGCCAAGAAGGTAGATATCCTGATTATCAATGCCGTCGATCGTCATTTTTGAACCGCGTGAGCTTGTGAACAAATACCATTTGCCGTCCTTTTTGAAGATGTTCGGACGTTCCACTTCGTCAGTGACCGTATTTGATACGATCAGCGGCTTCATTTCCTTTTTAAGGGTATAATCGTCATTGATTTCAATGATTCCGATTGCGCCGTTCGCTACTTCAGCCAGCTGCTTTTTGTCACTGTTCAAAAGAGCGTTCTTTTCCTGCTGGAAGAATTTGTTGCTTTTGCCGTAGTATGCTTGATTGTAAAGTGATTCTTCCCCTTGATAGCCGTACTCAGTGCCTGTGTTTGCTTCGAACACAAGGTATTTCTTGCCGTCTTCTTCAATATAGTGAGGATCTCTGAATGTATGGTTGTCATTCGGAGCTCCGTCTTTAGCAAACTTGTCTACTGTCTGATAGTATTTGCTGTCTTTGCCTTCGTAGATGGATTTATAATCAGAAACGCCATCAATTTTAAGTGATTTTGAATCAGGCTGAGAGACATTTACTTGTGCCGTTGTTAAGGTTTGTTTTCCATAATAACCTGCATCAGCATTGAAAGCTTCACGGTTTGTATAGAATAAGCGGACCTCTCCGTCTTCTGTGAATGTAGCTGAACCTGACCATTCTTCAGACTGACGTTTTAAGTAAGGGTCATTCGGTACGTTTTTATCATTGCTGTCAAAAACGCGTCCTGCATTTTTCCAGGCGTCAAGGGAGTTGTCGCCGGCTTTTTTATAGAACATGTAGATAAATGTGTCATTTGCATTTTTAGGATCGCCGGCTAAACCGAAAACAATATGGTAGCCTTTGTATTCTGCCACTGTGCCGTCAGCATTTTGAAGCGGCCATGTATCCCACACATCAAGGTCCATCGTTTCCCCTGATTCTGTTGTTTTCTTGGCAGAAGGGATATTTTCAATTTTTGAAGCGTCAAATTTTGGTACGGTGTATCTTGCATCACCGTGCTGGTTAATCATGTCTTTCATTGCAGAACGAGTGATTTGCGAAGTACCGTACGTTTCTTTGTAATCTGCCGGATCCTTTGGAGCTGCAGATGTTTGGGTTACCGCGCCGCTTAAAAGAATGCCTGTGCTGAGTGTTACTGCTGTTGCCTGTTTGGCAAGCCTGCTAAAGTTCATAAGTCTTCCTCCTCGTTTTTTGTATGATTGCTAGTACAACTTGAATTATAGGTCAGTCCTGAGAGAACAGGTATGGCACATATTGACCTGAATTTAGTCGTATATTGATATGGGATTTAAGAGGGAGAGAGTCGAATTTGCCGAATTGATAAAGAAAGGGGAGGAGAAAGAATGAATTTTGCTGTTAAACCAGTCCTTACCGGAGAATTCGTCCAGTTGAGGCCGTTTCTTGTGGAAGAGGATATGCCTTATATAGAAGAGTGTTTAAAAGATCCTGTGGTACTGAAGTACACCGGCAGTGAAGCTGCATATGACAAGAAAACAGTATATACATGGTATGCCTCAAGAAATGAGCAGTCCGGCCGCCTTGATCTTGCCATCGTGGACAAGGCACGGCAAGTGCTTGTGGGAGAAGCGGTTGTTAATCTGTATAATGCCGAAGACCGCAGCATGAATTTCAGAATCCTGATCGGTGCGGGAGGAAGGGACCGCGGGCTCGGAACAGAAGCAACCCGGCTGATCATTGATTACATGTTTGAAAAAACAGATTTAAACAGTCTGACTCTGAGTGTGTTCGCTTTTAATCCCCGTGCAGTAAGAGTGTATGAAAAGTCGGGGTTTGAAACAGTAAGCATTGATAAAGATGAATTGAAGCACGACGGGAAATGGATTGATTCGATCAATATGATGCTGACAAGAGAAAACTGGGAGAAAAGAAGAGCATGAATCTCTTAAAACAAGTATAGATAAAAAAGGCATACCGCCTCTCCTTGAGCGGTATGCCTATTCCTTTGAAAACCTTTCCCAGGATTTCTGATATTCATTAAGCAGCTGTTTCCTGTTCAGCTGTCTGCCGACGTAAAGCTGGGTGGCTTCACCGAATTCCTCGCGGATTCCGACGGGGAAATCGAACCAGTTGGACGGAACGGCGCTGCCTTCTTTATAGGTTTGCAGGGTCTCTTCTGCAAGAGTACCGAGGTTCTCTGCTTTAATATGATCGAAGGCGGGAATGAATTTGAATTCTTCGGTCATGTACCGCTTTCCTTCTTCTGATGAGACCATCCAGTTCAAGAACTTTTTAGCTTCTTTTTTCTTTTCGGGACTGGACTGCTTGTTGACGGCCCAATAATTTGGAACACTCACAACGAGAGCTTCCTTCACCGGTCTGTCGTTGATCGGAATGGGCATAAAGCCGATGTCCATATCCGGAGCAGCCTGATCAATCATCGGCTGGATCCAGTTTCCCTGCTGAATGACAGCTGCTTTGCCTGACGTGAAAAGGTCGACTTCCATTGCATAATCTGTTGTGAGCGGGTTGTCATTTCCGTACTGAAGAGTGAGGTCGAGCAGGTTGAGCAAGTCCTCAAAGTTTTGATTATTGCTGATTTTTTCTTTTCCGCTGTTCAGGTTTTGAATAAATGCTTCGGTGTTTTCCTGCTGGGCAAAAGCGATGTTCATGAGGTGATCACCGAGCTTCCAATCCTCATAATAGCCGGTTGCAAATGGAGTGACCCCGGAGTTTTTCAGTTTTTCTGCCGCAGCTCTTAGTTCAGATAGTGTTTCAGGAAGTTTCGCAACACCTGCTTTTTTGAAAAGGTCCCTGTTATAGATAAAACCATATCCCTCAAGGTTGACGGGCATGCCGTACACCTTTCCATTCCGTTTCATTGGAACCAGAGCTTCGGGGTAGGCGTCATTCACCCATGGTTCATTGGATAAATCCTCTAGATAGTCCTGCCACAGCCTGGCATTTTCATAGCCGGTGTTAGTGAAAATATCCGGTCCGCTGCCGGCTGCCATTTCCGCTTTTAAATCTGACAGATCATCCATGGCGCCGCCAACTGTATGCACACGAATCCTTACATGTGGATTTTCCCGTTCATAAGCCTTCGTCATTTCTTCGAACTGGGTGGAAACCTCTATCTTAGGGTTCCGCAGATCAAGTGTAATCTTTTCCTCTTTGACGTTCTGTTTTTCCGGCGCGGCATCGTTGTTGCATGCAGTAAGCAGCAGAAGAATTCCAATAAAATAAATAACCTTTTTCATTCAGCCGCTTCCTTTCTGAATTCAAATGGTGTCATTCCGACCATTTTTTTAAACAGCTTGGAAAAATAGATTTCATCCTGATAACCGAGCATGGTAGAGATGGAATAGATGGTTTTATCTGTTTCCCGCAGCCATTTTTTTGCCTGTTTGATCCGCAAATCCGTCATATATTTGGAAAGGGTCATTCCCGTTTCCTGCTTGAATTTCCTCGAAATATGCTCCCGGCTTAAAAAGAATACGTTCGACAGCTTTTCAAGGCTTAAATCCTCCATATAATAGGTATCCACATAGGACACGATATCTTCCATGCGGCGGGCAGCATCCAGTTCATCCAGCCGGTGGATTGATCTGAATTCCTGGTTTTCAAGTTTTTTCAGAAGCTCCTGAAAAGAGGATCTGATGTGTGCAAGGGAGATGGCTGACTCCCCCTCGACAAGTCTTACAGGGATGTCAAACTCTGAACTGATCCATTCTTCCGCTGTCAGCCACTGGTTCGGAGTGGTGATCACCAGACAGAGATTTAAGTCTGTCTGCAGGTGAAACGCATTTCCCAGTCTGCGGTTCATAAGTTCTTCTGACAGTTTTTGAATATAGGGTTCCGGCTGGTGCATCTGATAAAAAGAAAGCAGAGTCAGCTCATAGTCATCTGCTTCAGGAAGAAACTCGGCCAGACTTTCTGCGTCAGGCCTGTCGCCGTGACAGATGGAGGTTGCAACCTGGTTTCTTCGAAGTTTTTTCGCATCTTCCAGCACTTCGGCATGCTGAAAATCGTCTATCCAGGCCTGAACGGATTTTTCAAGCGTATGATTAAACGCTTCATATTCAATCGGCTTCAGCAGATAATCAAAGCTGCTGTGCTGGATCGCTTTGCGCATATAGGAATAATCATTATAGCCCGTAATAAAAACGACCTTCCCCGGATAAGAAATGGAATCGAGCCACTCAATAAGTTCCATGCCTGACATGCCGGGCATTTTAATATCTGTAAAAATCAGCTCCGGCTTTTCTTTTTCAATCCATTTTTTAGCTTCCTTGCCGTTGCCTGCCTCAAGCAATTGTGTAATTCCGTGCTTTTCCCATTCTCCCAGATGGCGAATGACATCCCGCACATTAAACTCATCGTCAACAATCAGTGCCTTCACCTTGTTCAGCTCCCTTCTCCTGAGACCGGTATTTTCATCCGGACCGAAAAGCCTTTTCCGTTCATTGAATCAACATGCAGCTGTGCGCCGGGTCCGTACCGGAGCAGGAGCCTGTCACGAATATTTTTCAAGCCGATATGTTCGGTTGAATAGGTTCCCTCAAATGGGGGCGTATAAATGTTGTTCCGCAATGTCTCAAGCTTGTCCTCTGTCAGTACGGGTCCGTCATTCTCCACCAAAAAATCAAGATGTCCGTCCTGAACGGAACCTTTAATAAGCAAATGAGCACTGCTGAATCCTTCCTCGTACGTGTGTTTGAAAAAGTTCTCGGCGAGCGGCTGCAGAATCATGCTTGGAATCGTCATGTCCAAAATGGTGTCGTCCATCTCGACTGAATAGCTCACTGAATCACCGAACCGTTCGGACTGCAGCGCAAGGTACGCTTTTGTATAGTCCACCTCGTCCCGGACCCGCACCCACTGATCTGCCTGCAGGGAGTAGCGCATCATTCTCGACAGTGAGGTGATCAGCTGATATACCTTTGGAGCCTTGGATCTAAGGGCAACCGCTCCGATCGACTGCAGGGCATTAAACAGGAAATGAGGATTGATCTGTGATTTCAGCGCCATGAACTGATTTTTTTTGTTCTCTATCTCAAGCTTATATTCCCGGTCAATATGGGTGTTGATCCGGTTCATCATATCCTTCATGTGAGACTCAAGGTGACCGATTTCATCATCCCGGCTGTCATCAAACGGAACATTTTCGTTTCCGCCTTCAATCGAGCGGACCTTTTGGCTCAGGCTTGCAATTGGGCGTGTAATCCGGTTTGAGATAACCGCAATCATTAAAAGGCCGAGCAGCCCCACGCCGATCCCTACGATAATATTCGTATAGGCTGTTTTCCTTACATCCTCATACAAAGCCTGACTGGAAGATTTTTTAATCAGCTGCCACCCTTTTAAGGACCCGGACAGCTCTTTAGAGAGAATAATATCCTGATTGTTTCCTTCAAGACGTTCCTTTTCACCGTTTGGAAGGACTTCGCCAATCAGGGATCTGTCATTTGAATACATGACCCGGTTTTTTGAATCAAGCAGCAAAACAGAAGAATCATTGCCTTGTACAAGGTTATTGCAGATGCGCGCGTACTCTCCCATGTCGATATCAATTGAGATAACTCCGAGAAATTTTTTGGAGAGTACGTCTGTTATTTTGTGATGAAACGTCAGCACCACTGTTTTATCCGATTCCGGAACAATGGCTGCGTTGTTGTAGTTTATAAGCGCGTGGGGCGGATCAATGATGTAATTCAGATCAGATGCATACAGTTCTTTCACCGGACCCTGCTCGAGAAAATCCGGCTGGTATCTGCGCGTGCTGATCATGGCATTATACAGCGTGAATGATTCTTTATTTTTATCAATATAAAAACGCATTTGTCTGATTTCCTTTCTCATCAGATAAAAGGTTTCAAGACTTTTTTCCATTGTTTTCGGGCTGAAGTAGATAGAATCTTCAAATCCGTTGTTGAAGATCCTGAACAGGTCCGGATTACGGTAAAGAAGAGACGGGAAGTCGATCATCTCCTCAAAATACTGTTCGAGCTCCTCCGCATTTTCCTGCAGCTGCTCCCGGCTGTTTTCAAGCTCATACTGCTCTACACTGCTTTTTGTGTATGTATAAATGAAAAAAACAGACAGGAAATACGGCAGCACAATGAATACCAGCAGCATAAGCAGCAGGCGGCTTTGTATGCTTTTCACACGGGACGCTCCTTTCTGATTGTTCTTTCTGCATCCTGCCATCATATCAGACCCGCATTCCTGGTCAATCATACCGCGGCAGGATTTGAGAAGGCGTCATATCCTCCTATTTTTTGCAGGAAGGGTCAGGATTATGTTCCCGTTCCTGTATGAGGTGCAAACAAAATGAATGTCACTCTATTAACAGTCTCAGCTTGTCAAAAGAGAGAAAACAAAGTATATTTAATTGAGAATGATAATCAATCGTAATTGTGCAATCATAAATAGATAATTCATAAAGGGGATGAAGGGTGTGAAGAACCACGAATTGTTTGATGTAACAGTCATCGGAGGAGGTCCGGCGGGGCTGTATTCAGCTTTTTACAGCGGGCTTAGAGAAATGAAAACAAAAATTATTGAATTTCAGCCGATGCTTGGCGGAAAGGTTCACGTATATCCTGAAAAGATGATCTGGGATATAGGCGGAATGACCCCCATTACAGGTGCAAAATTAATTGATCAGCTCGTTAAGCAGGGGCTGACGTTTCAGCCGGAGGTCGTGCTGAATGAGAAAATTGTGTCCATTTCAAAGAATGAAGAGGGAATCTTCATACTGAAAGCAGCATCAGGCCGCACGCATTTCTCCAAAACAGTTATAGCAGCAGTTGGAGGCGGCATACTAAATCCTCAGAAACTCGAAATTGAAGGGGCAGAGAGATTTGAAGTATCAAACCTGAATTACACGATCAAATCATTAAAGCGCTTTAAAGATAAGACGGTCATTATTTCCGGTGGAGGGAATTCGGCGATAGACTGGGCGCTCGAACTTGAACCGGTGGCAAAGAGCGTCTATGTTGTGTACCGAAAGGATGCGCTGAAAGGCCATGAAGCCCAAGTATCCCAGCTGATGAACAGCAGGGCGGAGTGCCTGTTCCATACATCGATTACAAAGCTCCTCGCTTCTGATGATCACGAACGGATCGAGAAG
Organism: Bacillus sp. FSL H8-0547; assembly: GCA_038002745.1. Lineage (NCBI taxonomy): Bacteria > Bacillati > Bacillota > Bacilli > Caryophanales > Bacillaceae > Bacillus > Bacillus sp. FSL H8-0547. The sequence continues at coordinate 1,502,536 of JBBODD010000001.1, read as the reverse complement.
GTAGAACTGACGAATCAGCAAACAGGAGAAACGTTCATACTTGAAGTGGATGAAGTTGTGATTAACCATGGATACGAAAGGGATTCAGCCCTGCTGCAAAACAGCAGCCTGAACATCGCGCTTGCTGAGGAGTTCTACATTGCCGGAAATGAATCAAGCGAATCATCTGTCGAAGGACTTTATGCAGCGGGAGACATTCTCATGCATGAAGGCAAACTGCATCTGATTGCGGGAGCTTTTCAGGATGCGGCAAACGCCGTGAACAAGGCAAAGCAGTACATACAGCCGGGAGCGCAAAAAGCAGCGATGGTTTCTTCTCATAATGAGGTGTTTAAGGAGCGGAACAGAGAGCTTGTGAGAGAGATGCTGGGCTAAAAGAAAAGAGGGAGGAGCTTTCTGATGAGGAGGGCTCTTTTTGCTGATAGCATTTAAAGCAACGGCAGATCAGCGATTGTCCTTTCAAACCTTCTCCCAATGTGCTCTGAAAGGTTATCCTTTGCCGTTTGCGTGATATTGTTAAGAAAAGATTAAATGTGTAAAAAGAAACAGGAATTTGTCGTTTTATTTCGAATGTGTATAGAGTTAAGCAACATGCCCGATAAAAGGTCCTAGGAGGATGAGAATGGCTCAAAATGAAATGATGCATCCGAAATTAAGCAAAGTGATTGAAAATATAGAGCACGTTATGGTCGGAAAGCGCGATGTTGCCGTGCTAAGCCTTGTGGCAATCCTTGCGGAAGGACATGTTCTTCTTGAAGATGTTCCCGGAGTCGGAAAAACGATGATGGTCAGATCTCTTGCCAAATCAGTGGGAGCAGATTTTAAGAGAATACAGTTCACGCCCGACTTGCTCCCTTCCGATGTCACAGGCGTATCCATCTACAATCCGAAAACCCTTGAATTTGAATACCGTCCGGGTCCAATCATGGGCAACATTGTCCTTGCGGATGAAATCAACCGGACATCTCCTAAAACGCAGTCTGCTCTCCTTGAAGGAATGGAGGAGGCCAATGTCACGGTCGACGGGGTGACGAAATCACTCGGCAAGCCGTTTTTCGTAATGGCAACACAAAATCCTATTGAGTATGAGGGCACATACCCACTTCCTGAAGCACAGCTTGACCGGTTCCTTTTCAAAATCAGAATGGGTTACCCGTCAGCAGGTGAAGAGCTTGAGATCCTGAACCTTGCGGAAAAAGAACGTCCGATTCACAAACTTGAACCTGTCATCACAAAAGAAGAACTTGTGGAATTGCAGGGTGAAATCCAAACCGTGTATGTGGATGAAACGGTTAAGCGGTATATTATTGACCTCGTCACAAAAACACGCAAACATCCGTCCGTTTATTTAGGTGCAAGTCCCCGCGGGTCCATCGCTCTTATGAAAGCCGCGCAGGCATATGCCTTTTTATACGGCCGTGATTATGTCATTCCGGATGATATCCAGTTCCTCGCGCCTTACACCCTGCCTCACCGGATGATACTCAAGTCCGAAGCGAAATACGAAGGGAAGTCTGCCGGACAGCTGCTTACTGAAATCATTTCCAGGACACCAGTTCCTGTGCAAAGGTCGATGAGCCGTTAATGAAGAGCTTTTTTCTGAAAATCCGGTATGTCTGGAAGCTTGTCAGTCTGTTGTTTTTCACGGCGGTTACCTTTGCATATGCGATGTTTCAGGGGGGATTTGTCAGCTGGTTTCTTTTTTACAGCTTTCTGCCGATCTCCTTTTATTCGCTTCTTGTCGCCTTGTATCCGGTGCGGACGTTCCAGGTCACAAGGTCCATTAATCAGGAGCAGTTTTCAGTGGGAGAAAAGCTGATTGGGACAATAACAATTGAGCGTGCCTTCCCGTTTCCTCTGTTTTACCTGGTGGTGGAGGATGTACTGCCGGAGAAACTCTCCAAACTTAAGGAGCGGCAGGAGCCGAAAAAGCTGCTGTATCCATGGTTTAAAAAGAAAATCACCATGAGCTACGAATTAAGCCGGATGCCAAGAGGAGAACACCGGTTTACACAGGTCCGAGTCAGAACCGGCGACTTGTTCGGGCTGATTGATAAAGAAGTGACATTCGATGCCGAAAACTACTTCCTCGTTTATCCGCATTCTGTTGATTTATCCTACAGGCAGAATGAAAAACAGTTTGAGCAAGGCGCAGCGAGTTCAAAAGCGAAGTTCTGGCAGGATACGACAATGGCTATCGGCATCAGGGATTACCAGCCGGGAGACAGGTTCTCCTGGATTGACTGGAAATCAACTGCAAGACGCGACCGCATTATGACAAAGGAATTTGAACAGATGCAGAGTCACGATGTTGTAGTGATGATGGACCGCTCGCCATCAGATGTATTTGAGGAAATCGTCACGTTCTCGGCATCCCTCGCTAAATCAATCATCAAAAGCGGTGCCAAACTTGGATTTGTTTCCATCGGAAGCGAAAAGTCCATTTTTTCCATTCAGGAGACGGAACAGAATCTTCAGCAAATCTACTATCACCTTGCAAAAACGGACTGCGACAGCGGGACATCGTTTGCCGAAATTGCAGAAACGGAGCTTCCTGTCTGGCAGTCTAAAAATGCGACCCCTCTGCTTGTCACATCCGCCTTATCTCTTGATTTGGTAAGAAAGCTTGAGCGCCTGGGATCGCGCAGCCATGCGGCGCTCGTCTTTCTTGTGAAAAAAGAGGGTGAACGGATAACAAGTGAAGAAAAAGTGATGATGGACCGGCTGATGAAACGGAAAATCATAACAAAAGCCGTCGGAGCGGGACGGTTTGAAGAAGCCTTTAAAGAGGTGAGCATGCTGTGAGTGAACAAATGGAAAAACAGACAGCGATTTTTATCTACTATGCCTTTGCCTTTCTTTTATTATGGGAGTGGCTCAGACCCCTTCAGGATTTTACGGAAACAGGAAATACCCTTGTCTTTGTTCTGTTTATCGGCATCAGCTTCTTTTTCATTTCAATCGGAGCCAAATGGTACACCGCTGCTGCTGTAAAAATTGTCTATATTCTGTTTGTGCAGCATCTTTTATTTTTTGAAGGATCTCTTTTAAACCCTTCCTGGGTCGGGACGTTTATAAATGACATTAGAGATAACATTGCTCTTATGATGAATGCGGAATGGATGGACATAACATCGCCATTCAGGACGCTGCTGTTCTTTGTCCTGCTTTGGCTGCTTGTGTATCTGATCAATTATTGGATCGTTGTCCAGAAGCGGATCATGTTCTTTTTTATCATCACGCTTGTGTATGTCACTGTTCTTGACACGTTCACAGAGTATGATGCAAGCATCGCCATTGTAAGAATTGTCGTGATCGGCTTTGTGCTGATTGGTCTTTTATATCTGGAAAGGCTGCGTATTCTTGAACGGATCAAGAGGGAGCGCTATATGACAGTCAAGTGGGTTCTGCCGCTTACTGCTTTGATCGGTTCTGCCGTATTTATCGGAATCCTTGCCCCGAAAGCGGAGCCGCAGTGGCCGGACCCCGTTCCTTATTTGACGGCTTACGGAAGTCAGGATGAAGGACCGAATGGAGGAGTAAATAAAATTGGCTACGGCCCGAATGATGAACAGCTCGGGGGATCCTTTGTAGCAGACAATACCCCTGTTTTCACCGCTGTTGCTGAAGACCGTCACTACTGGAAAGTGGAGACAAAAGATGTTTACACAGGGAAGGGATGGGAACTGTCAGATCCTGAAGCGGATAATGTGCAGATGGATCCGGATGAAATCACTGTCCTTTCAACAGAAGAAGGGACAGAGACCGTTCCGATGACAGCCAGTGTGGAAATTGACCGCAGGTACAGATATGATCACATTATTTACCCTGCAGGCGTGCAGTCTGTCAGCCTTCCTGAGAATGCCGTTCTTGATGTGAACCCGGTTTCTGAACAGATGAGACCGCGCATTTCAGAAGACAGAGGCTACTTCCCGCCCGGCTCCTACGAAACGGCATACAATTTTCCTAACTTTAAAATTGACGAACTGCGGAAAGTCACAGCAAATGCAGGACTCTCAGAAGAGGAGATTGCCCGGTATACACAGCTGCCTGAAGAGCTTCCGCAGCGTGTCCGCGATCTTGCGCTTAATCTGACGGAGAGCAACGGCAATTACTATGATAAGGCAAAATCAATTGAGACGTACTTGGGCGGTTCGCAGTTTTCCTATGAAACAACGGATGTTGCGGTTCCGAGAGGAGAAGAGGATTACGTTGACCAGTTCCTTTTTGAGACGTTTAAAGGCTACTGTGATAACTTCTCCACTTCCATGATCGTTCTGCTCCGTGCTGCGGATATTCCTGCCCGCTGGGTGAAAGGCTATTCAGACGGTTCCTTCGTCCAGAGTCTTGGAGGCAGCAAAAAAGAGTATACAGTGACAAACAATAATGCCCACTCCTGGGTTGAAGTTTATTTCAGCGGCATCGGCTGGGTGCCGTTTGAGCCGACGAAAAGCTTTACAAACCCCTATGATTTTACGTTTAACCTGAATACTTCCGAAACGCCTGAAGCCGAAACACCAGAACAAAGAGAACCTGAGCGGGAGCCGGTTCCTGAAGATAGCCGGACGGAAAATTCAGGAGGAACATCAGAAAACCCTCTTCCGTTCAACATTCAGATCGGCAGTACTGCTTTTTATCTCATTCTGGCAGCAGCTGCGGTCATTGCGTTTGTTCTATATAAAACAAGATTAAGATGGATGCCGTACGTTATCTTGTTCAGGTATAAGCACCGGAAGGACGAAAAGGTCTACGGTGAGGCCTACAATGCCCTTCTTAAACAGCTTGAACGATACGGTCTGAAGCGTCAGGACGGGCAGACCCTGCGTGATTATGCCCATTACATCGACTCGTTTTTTGATATGCGGGATATGACCCAGCTGACGGCCAGCTACGAAAAATCGCTGTACAGGGGAGACAGTTCGAAAGAAGAATGGATAAAATCCATGAAGTTGTGGGAAAATTTAATTAAAAAGATAGCATCTTGACCGAATTGCGGGAGATTGTTAGAATAGGGAAAAATTAATAGTGCTTACCCTTCATATATCCTCGATAATATGGTTCGAGAGTCTCTACCGGATTGCCGCAAATAATCTGACTATGAAGGCAGAATATACACCTGTAAAAGCTGGAATTCTGCCTTCTTTTCTTTTTGGATTGGAAGGTATAGTTCCAGCTTTTTTTATGCCCAGTTTCTGAATCCTATTTTTATAGGGTATCTTTTAAATGAGGTGAACATCCGTGAACAACTTGCAAGATGAAATGGTAGTCGTATTGGATTTCGGAAGTCAGTACAACCAGCTGATTACGCGCAGAATCCGTGAGCTTGGCGTATACAGTGAGCTTCATCCCCACACGCTGACAGCAGAAGAGATCAAGGAAATGAACCCTAAAGGAATTATCCTTTCAGGCGGACCGAACAGTGTATACGGCGAAAATGCTTTCCGCTGCGATGAGCGGATTTTCGACCTGGGCATCCCGGTTTTTGGGATTTGCTACGGTATGCAGCTGATGACTCACTACCTTGGCGGGAAAGTAGAAGCTGCCAATCACCGTGAGTATGGAAAAGCAACATTGAACGTTCAAACAGAAACAGCCCTTTTCGCAGATCTTCCTAAACAGCAGATCGTGTGGATGAGCCACGGCGATCTTGTAGCTGATATCCCGAATGACTTTATCGTTGATGCAACAAGCCCGTCATGCCCGTTTGCTGCAATCAGCAATGAGGAAAGACGTCTTTACGGCGTTCAGTTCCATCCGGAAGTGCGCCATTCAGAATTCGGAAACGATATGCTCCGCAATTTCGTATTCGGAGTGTGCGGATGCAGTGGTGAATGGTCCATCGAAAGCTTTATTGAGCTTGAACTTCAAAAGATCCGCGATGAAGTCGGCGACAAAAAAGTGCTTTGTGCACTGAGCGGCGGCGTAGATTCTTCTGTTGTAGCCGTACTTATTCATAAGGCGATCGGCGATCAGCTGACATGTATCTTTGTTGACCACGGACTTCTCCGTAAAGATGAAGCTGACGGCGTAATGAAGACGTTCAGCGAAGGCTTTAACATGAATGTCATTAAAGTGGATGCAAAAGACCGCTTCATGGAAAAACTCCGCGGAGTATCCGACCCTGAGCAGAAACGCAAAATCATCGGCAATGAGTTTATTTATGTATTTGATGATGAGGCAACAAAGCTTGAAGGCATCGAATTCCTTGCGCAGGGTACGCTTTACACAGATATTATCGAGAGCGGAACGGCAACAGCTCAAACAATTAAATCTCATCATAATGTAGGCGGACTGCCGGAGGACATGCAGTTCAAACTGATTGAGCCGCTTAACACTCTATTCAAGGATGAAGTGCGCGCGCTTGGTTCAGAGCTTGGCATTCCTGATGCAATCGTTTGGCGCCAGCCTTTCCCGGGTCCTGGACTTGGTATTCGCGTATTGGGTGAGATCTCAGAAGAAAAACTTGAGATTGTTCGTGAATCAGATGCAATCCTTCGTGAAGAAATCGCAAAAGCAGGTCTTGAGCGTGATGTATGGCAGTACTTCACCGTTCTCCCTGATATCCGCAGTGTAGGTGTTATGGGGGATGCAAGAACGTATGACTACACAATCGGCATCCGTGCCGTAACGTCAATCGACGGCATGACCTCTGACTGGGCACGTATTCCTTGGGAGGTTCTCGAGATCATCTCTACTCGCATTGTAAATGAAGTAAAACACATAAACCGCGTAGTTTATGACATCACGAGCAAGCCGCCAGCAACAATTGAGTGGGAATAAACGAACAAAAACGAACATTTTATATAAAATGTTCGTTTTTTTTGTTGACGACTTTATGCCTATGCTGATAAGATAGACCTATCAAAAATATTGTCTAAATACGTCGTATAAAGTTGGGGATATGGCCCAAAAGTTTCTACCAAGCTGCCGTAAAGAGCTTGACTACGAGGTGTTATATAGTTCGGTGCATTCGGATAACTCTAACATGTGCCAACCTGTCTAATATCCATGTCGTCAAGCGCTCCTCTGCAGCAGGAGCGCTTTTTTGCACTTATCTGTTTGTTTATACACGGGCCCCCGGCAAGGCGTTAAGATACAGGAGGATTTAACATGAAAAAGTATTTTCAGTTTGAAGAGCTTGGCACGAACTACCGCCGCGAGTTTATCGGCGGACTTACAACGTTCCTTTCTATGGCTTACATCCTGTTCGTCAATCCGCTGACACTTTCTCTGGCGTCAGTGCCTGATTTTCCGAATGAATTAAGAATGGATCAGGGAGCTGTGTTTACGGCAACTGCTCTTGCTGCGGCAATTGGATCCCTTTTAATGGGGCTCATAGCCAGGTATCCGATAGCGCTTGCTCCGGGAATGGGGCTGAACGCATTCTTCGCCTTTACAGTTGTTCTTACAATGGGCATCCCTTGGCAGACAGCATTGTCCGGCGTTCTTGTTTCGGGTCTGATCTTTATCGTTTTAACAACGTCAGGTCTCCGCGAAAAAATCATTAATTCAATCCCGGAGGAACTAAAGTACGCTGTTGGAGCCGGTATTGGATTGTTTATTACTTTCGTAGGTTTTCAGAATGCAGGAATCATAACAAATAATGACGCTGTGCTTGTAGGACTCGGCAATTTAAAAGACGGAAACGCATTGCTTGCGATTTTCGGAGTGTTTGTGACTGTGATCTTTATGGTTAAGCGAATCAACGGCGGAATTTTCTACGGAATGATCCTTACGGCGATTGTGGGAATGATCTTTCAATTAATCGACGTTCCAACACAGGTGGTTGGAGCTGTTCCGAGTCTTGAGCCGACATTCGGTGCTGCTTTTGCAAATCTGGATCAATTGTTCACTCTTCAAATGCTTGTAGTTATACTGACTTTCCTTTTTGCAGATTTCTTTGATACAGCCGGAACGCTTGTAGCAGTAGCTAACCAGGCTGGTCTTATTAAAGAAAACAAACTTCCTAGAGCAAGCAAAGCGCTTTTCGCGGACTCTGCTGCAACGGTTATTGGATCGATTTTAGGTACATCAACAACGACTTCCTACATTGAATCATCTGCAGGAGTTGCAGCAGGTGCGAGAACGGGATTTGCATCCGTCGTTACAGCCGGACTGTTCCTGCTCGCCTTGTTCTTCTCGCCGCTGCTCGGTGTCATCACAGCGCCGGTAACAGCACCTGCACTTATTATAGTAGGAATTCTCATGGTTTCATCTCTCGGAAAAATTGACTGGAACAAGTTTGAGATTGCTGTACCGGCATTCCTGACCATCATTGCCATGCCGCTCACGTACAGCATTGCAACAGGAATCGCGATTGGATTTATCTTCTATCCGGTAACAATGATCGTGAAAGGAAAGGCGAAAGAGATCCATCCGATCATGTATGGATTGTTCATCATCTTCATCCTCTACTTTGTCTTTTTGGCAGGATAATAGAATAGAAGTAAAAAAGAGGTGCTCCGGCATCTCTTTTTTTATTGACTTTACCTGCGGGTGTTGGTATATTAACTCTTGTGCTTTTTAAGAGAAAGGCGCGGAGCTGAAAAATACCACTAAAAAAACGTTGACGCATCAAAGTTATCGTGGTATATTAATATCTGTTGTCGCGAACGAATGACAACACAGCTTCTAAAAAAAGATGTTGACTTTATGAATCTAGTATAGTATGATTTAAAAGTTGCTCTTGAAGCAAAAAAATGATCTTTGAAAACTAAACAAAACCAAAAGCGTACCAAACGTTTTAAATTTTTTAAGTCAGCAACATTTATGAGTCACAAATTTTCTTCGGAGAGTTTGATCCTGGCTCAGGACGAACGCTGGCGGCGTGCCTAATACATGCAAGTCGAGCGGACCTCTTCGGAGGTCAGCGGCGGACGGGTGAGTAACACGTGGGCAACCTGCCTGTAAGACTGGGATAACTCCGGGAAACCGGAGCTAATACCGGATACTATGTCAAACCGCATGGTTTGACATTCAAAGACGGTTTCGGCTGTCACTTACAGATGGGCCCGCGGCGCATTAGCTAGTTGGTGAGGTAACGGCTCACCAAGGCGACGATGCGTAGCCGACCTGAGAGGGTGATCGGCCACACTGGGACTGAGACACGGCCCAGACTCCTACGGGAGGCAGCAGTAGGGAATCTTCCGCAATGGACGAAAGTCTGACGGAGCAACGCCGCGTGAGTGATGAAGGTTTTCGGATCGTAAAACTCTGTTGTCAGGGAAGAACAAGTGCCGGAGTAACTGCCGGCGCCTTGACGGTACCTGACCAGAAAGCCACGGCTAACTACGTGCCAGCAGCCGCGGTAATACGTAGGTGGCAAGCGTTGTCCGGAATTATTGGGCGTAAAGCGCGCGCAGGCGGTTTCTTAAGTCTGATGTGAAAGCCCCCGGCTCAACCGGGGAGGGTCATTGGAAACTGGGAAACTTGAGTGCAGAAGAGGAGAGTGGAATTCCACGTGTAGCGGTGAAATGCGTAGAGATGTGGAGGAACACCAGTGGCGAAGGCGACTCTCTGGTCTGTAACTGACGCTGAGGCGCGAAAGCGTGGGGAGCGAACAGGATTAGATACCCTGGTAGTCCACGCCGTAAACGATGAGTGCTAAGTGTTAGAGGGTTTCCGCCCTTTAGTGCTGCAGCTAACGCATTAAGCACTCCGCCTGGGGAGTACGGTCGCAAGACTGAAACTCAAAGGAATTGACGGGGGCCCGCACAAGCGGTGGAGCATGTGGTTTAATTCGAAGCAACGCGAAGAACCTTACCAGGTCTTGACATCCTTTGCCACTTCTAGAGATAGAAGGTTCCCCTTCGGGGGACAAAGTGACAGGTGGTGCATGGTTGTCGTCAGCTCGTGTCGTGAGATGTTGGGTTAAGTCCCGCAACGAGCGCAACCCTTGATCTTAGTTGCCAGCATTCAGTTGGGCACTCTAAGGTGACTGCCGGTGACAAACCGGAGGAAGGTGGGGATGACGTCAAATCATCATGCCCCTTATGACCTGGGCTACACACGTGCTACAATGGATGGTACAAAGGGCTGCGAGACCGCGAGGTTTAGCCAATCCCATAAAACCATTCTCAGTTCGGATTGCAGGCTGCAACTCGCCTGCATGAAGCTGGAATCGCTAGTAATCGCGGATCAGCATGCCGCGGTGAATACGTTCCCGGGCCTTGTACACACCGCCCGTCACACCACGAGAGTTTGCAACACCCGAAGTCGGTGGGGTAACCGCAAGGAGCCAGCCGCCTAAGGTGGGGTAGATGATTGGGGTGAAGTCGTAACAAGGTAGCCGTATCGGAAGGTGCGGCTGGATCACCTCCTTTCTAAGGATATGAGGTCGCTTTTGGTTTTTGTTTAGTTTTGAGAGATCATTCTCTCTATATGAAAGAAGGCAATCATTCTTGATTTGCCGGTTGTTCTTTGAAAACTGGATAACGTAATTGATAACAAGTAATTCACTGAGATTTACGCTTACCATAGTGATTTTCTTAGACTTTACAGTCTAAACAAACGATTGACCAATTTTGGTTAAGTTATGAAGGGCGCACGGTGGATGCCTTGGCACTAGGAGCCGATGAAGGACGGGACTAACACCGATATGCTTTGGGGAGCTGTAAGTAAGCTTTGATCCAGAGATTTCCGAATGGGGAAACCCACTGTTCGTAATGGAACAGTATCTTTACCTGAATACATAGGGTACTGAAGGCAGACCCGGGGAACTGAAACATCTAAGTACCCGGAGGAAGAGAAAGCAAATGCGATTTCCCAAGTAGCGGCGAGCGAAACGGAATCAGCCCAAACCAAGAGGCTTGCCTCTTGGGGTTGTAGGACACTCTATACGGAGTTACAAAGGAACGGGGTAGATGAAGCGGCCTGGAAAGGCCTGTCATAGAAGGTAAAAACCCTGTAGTCGAAACTTCGTTCCCTCCAGAGTGGATCCTGAGTACGGCGGGACACGTGAAATCCCGTCGGAATCCGGGAGGACCATCTCCCAAGGCTAAATACTACCTAGTGACCGATAGTGAACCAGTACCGTGAGGGAAAGGTGAAAAGCACCCCGGAAGGGGAGTGAAAAGATCCTGAAACCGTGTGCTTACAAGTAGTCAGAGCCCGTTAACGGGTGATGGCGTGCCTTTTGTAGAATGAACCGGCGAGTTACGATCCCGTGCAAGGTTAAGTTGATGAGACGGAGCCGCAGCGAAAGCGAGTCTGAATAGGGCGAATTAGTACGTGGTCGTAGACCCGAAACCAGGTGATCTACCCATGTCCAGGGTGAAGTTCAGGTAACACTGAATGGAGGCCCGAACCCACGCACGTTGAAAAGTGCGGGGATGAGGTGTGGGTAGCGGAGAAATTCCAATCGAACTTGGAGATAGCTGGTTCTCTCCGAAATAGCTTTAGGGCTAGCCTCGAGTATGAGAGTCTTGGAGGTAGAGCACTGATTGGACTAGGGGCCCTCATCGGGTTACCGAATTCAGTCAAACTCCGAATGCCAAAGACTTGCTCCTCGGGAGTCAGACTGCGAGTGATAAGATCCGTAGTCAAGAGGGAAACAGCCCAGACCGCCAGCTAAGGTCCCAAAGTATACGTTAAGTGGAAAAGGATGTGGAGTTGCTTAGACAACCAGGATGTTGGCTTAGAAGCAGCCACCATTTAAAGAGTGCGTAATAGCTCACTGGTCGAGTGACTCTGCGCCGAAAATGTACCGGGGCTAAACGTATCACCGAAGCTGCGGACTGTTCTTACGAACAGTGGTAGGAGAGCGTTCTAAGGGCGTCGAAGCCAGACCGGAAGGACTGGTGGAGCGCTTAGAAGTGAGAATGCCGGTATGAGTAGCGAAAGAGGGGTGAGAATCCCCTCCACCGAATGCCTAAGGTTTCCTGAGGAAGGCTCGTCCGCTCAGGGTTAGTCGGGACCTAAGCCGAGGCCGAAAGGCGTAGGCGATGGACAACAGGTTGATATTCCTGTACCACCTCCTCACCATTTGAGCAATGGGGGGACGCAGGAGGATAGGGCAAGCGCGCTGTTGGATATGCGCGTCCAAGCAGTTAGGCCGGGAAGTAGGCAAATCCGCTTCCCATATAAGGCTGAGCTGTGATGGCGAGGGAAATTTAGTACCGAAGTTCCTGATTCCACACTGCCAAGAAAAGCCTCTAGCGAGGTGAGAGGTGCCCGTACCGCAAACCGACACAGGTAGGCGAGGAGAGAATCCTAAGGTGAGCGAGAGAACTCTCGTTAAGGAACTCGGCAAAATGACCCCGTAACTTCGGGAGAAGGGGTGCTTTTTAGGGTGAATAGCCCTGAAAAGCCGCAGTGAATAGGCCCAGGCGACTGTTTAGCAAAAACACAGGTCTCTGCGAAGCCGCAAGGCGAAGTATAGGGGCTGACGCCTGCCCGGTGCTGGAAGGTTAAGGGGAGAGGTTAGCGCAAGCGAAGCTTTGAACCGAAGCCCCAGTAAACGGCGGCCGTAACTATAACGGTCCTAAGGTAGCGAAATTCCTTGTCGGGTAAGTTCCGACCCGCACGAAAGGCGTAACGATCTGGGCACTGTCTCAACGAGAGACTCGGTGAAATTATAGTACCTGTGAAGATGCAGGTTACCCGCGACAGGACGGAAAGACCCCGTGGAGCTTTACTGCAGCCTGATATTGAATTTTGGTACAGCTTGTACAGGATAGGTAGGAGCCTTGGAAACCGGAGCGCCAGCTTCGGTGGAGGCATTGGTGGGATACTACCCTTGCTGTATTGAAATTCTAACCCGCAGCCCTTACCGGGCTGGGAGACAGTGTCAGGCGGGCAGTTTGACTGGGGCGGTCGCCTCCTAAAATGTAACGGAGGCGCCCAAAGGTTCCCTCAGAATGGTTGGAAATCATTCGCAGAGTGTAAAGGCACAAGGGAGCTTGACTGCGAGACCTACAAGTCGAGCAGGGACGAAAGTCGGGCTTAGTGATCCGGTGGTTCCGCATGGAAGGGCCATCGCTCAACGGATAAAAGCTACCCCGGGGATAACAGGCTTATCTCCCCCAAGAGTCCACATCGACGGGGAGGTTTGGCACCTCGATGTCGGCTCATCGCATCCTGGGGCTGTAGTCGGTCCCAAGGGTTGGGCTGTTCGCCCATTAAAGCGGTACGCGAGCTGGGTTCAGAACGTCGTGAGACAGTTCGGTCCCTATCCGTCGTGGGCGCAGGAAATTTGAGAGGAGCTGTCCTTAGTACGAGAGGACCGGGATGGACGCACCGCTGGTGTACCAGTTGTCTTGCCAAAGGCATCGCTGGGTAGCTATGTGCGGAAGGGATAAGTGCTGAAAGCATCTAAGCATGAAGCCCCCCTCAAGATGAGATTTCCCATCACATTTGTGAGTAAGAACCCTGAAAGATGATCAGGTTGATAGGTCTGAGGTGGAAGCGCGGTGACGTGTGGAGCTGACAGATACTAATCGTTCGAGGACTTAACCACAGTCTAACTAAGCGTAAATTGCACGTGAATCTTGTTATCAAACGTTACTCAGTTTTGAAAGAATAACTTCTTTCAACCAATTGCATATTGTCTGGTGATGATGGCAAAGAGGTCACACCCGTTCCCATGCCGAACACGGAAGTTAAGCTCTTTAGCGCCGATGGTAGTTGGGGGTTTCCCCCTGTGAGAGTAGGACGTTGCCAGGCTGTAGCAATGATTCTGATCAGCTTATGCTGTGAAGCATCAGCGGTTTTATCCGCAAGCTATAAAACTTCAAAAAAGATGTTGACTTTATTAATCTAGTATAGTATGATTTAAAAGTTGCTCTTGAAGCAAAAAATGATCTTTGAAAACTAAACAAAACCAAAAGCGTACCAAACGTTTTAAATTTTTTAAGTCAGCAACATTTATGAGTCACAAATTTTCTTCGGAGAGTTTGATCCTGGCTCAGGACGAACGCTGGCGGCGTGCCTAATACATGCAAGTCGAGCGGACCTCTTCGGAGGTCAGCGGCGGACGGGTGAGTAACACGTGGGCAACCTGCCTGTAAGACTGGGATAACTCCGGGAAACCGGAGCTAATACCGGATACTATGTCAAACCGCATGGTTTGACATTCAAAGACGGTTTCGGCTGTCACTTACAGATGGGCCCGCGGCGCATTAGCTAGTTGGTGAGGTAACGGCTCACCAAGGCGACGATGCGTAGCCGACCTGAGAGGGTGATCGGCCACACTGGGACTGAGACACGGCCCAGACTCCTACGGGAGGCAGCAGTAGGGAATCTTCCGCAATGGACGAAAGTCTGACGGAGCAACGCCGCGTGAGTGATGAAGGTTTTCGGATCGTAAAACTCTGTTGTCAGGGAAGAACAAGTGCCGGAGTAACTGCCGGTGCCTTGACGGTACCTGACCAGAAAGCCACGGCTAACTACGTGCCAGCAGCCGCGGTAATACGTAGGTGGCAAGCGTTGTCCGGAATTATTGGGCGTAAAGCGCGCGCAGGCGGTTTCTTAAGTCTGATGTGAAAGCCCCCGGCTCAACCGGGGAGGGTCATTGGAAACTGGGAAACTTGAGTGCAGAAGAGGAGAGTGGAATTCCACGTGTAGCGGTGAAATGCGTAGAGATGTGGAGGAACACCAGTGGCGAAGGCGACTCTCTGGTCTGTAACTGACGCTGAGGCGCGAAAGCGTGGGGAGCGAACAGGATTAGATACCCTGGTAGTCCACGCCGTAAACGATGAGTGCTAAGTGTTAGAGGGTTTCCGCCCTTTAGTGCTGCAGCTAACGCATTAAGCACTCCGCCTGGGGAGTACGGTCGCAAGACTGAAACTCAAAGGAATTGACGGGGGCCCGCACAAGCGGTGGAGCATGTGGTTTAATTCGAAGCAACGCGAAGAACCTTACCAGGTCTTGACATCCTTTGCCACTTCTAGAGATAGAAGGTTCCCCTTCGGGGGACAAAGTGACAGGTGGTGCATGGTTGTCGTCAGCTCGTGTCGTGAGATGTTGGGTTAAGTCCCGCAACGAGCGCAACCCTTGATCTTAGTTGCCAGCATTCAGTTGGGCACTCTAAGGTGACTGCCGGTGACAAACCGGAGGAAGGTGGGGATGACGTCAAATCATCATGCCCCTTATGACCTGGGCTACACACGTGCTACAATGGATGGTACAAAGGGCTGCGAGACCGCGAGGTTTAGCCAATCCCATAAAACCATTCTCAGTTCGGATTGCAGGCTGCAACTCGCCTGCATGAAGCTGGAATCGCTAGTAATCGCGGATCAGCATGCCGCGGTGAATACGTTCCCGGGCCTTGTACACACCGCCCGTCACACCACGAGAGTTTGCAACACCCGAAGTCGGTGGGGTAACCGCAAGGAGCCAGCCGCCTAAGGTGGGGTAGATGATTGGGGTGAAGTCGTAACAAGGTAGCCGTATCGGAAGGTGCGGCTGGATCACCTCCTTTCTAAGGATATGAGGTCGCTTTTGGTTTTTGTTTAGTTTTGAGAGATCATTCTCTCTATATGAAGGAAGGCGATCATTCATGATCTGCCGGTTGTTCTTTGAAAACTGGATAACGTAATTGATAACAAGTAATTCACTGAGATTTACGCTTACCATAGTGATTTTCTTAGACTTTACAGTCTAAACAAACGATTGACCAATTTTGGTTAAGTTATGAAGGGCGCACGGTGGATGCCTTGGCACTAGGAGCCGATGAAGGACGGGACTAACACCGATATGCTTTGGGGAGCTGTAAGTAAGCTTTGATCCAGAGATTTCCGAATGGGGAAACCCACTGTTCGTAATGGAACAGTATCTTTACCTGAATACATAGGGTACTGAAGGCAGACCCGGGGAACTGAAACATCTAAGTACCCGGAGGAAGAGAAAGCAAATGCGATTTCCCAAGTAGCGGCGAGCGAAACGGAATCAGCCCAAACCAAGAGGCTTGCCTCTTGGGGTTGTAGGACACTCTATACGGAGTTACAAAGGAACGGGGTAGATGAAGCGGCCTGGAAAGGCCTGTCATAGAAGGTAAAAACCCTGTAGTCGAAACTTCGTTCCCTCCAGAGTGGATCCTGAGTACGGCGGGACACGTGAAATCCCGTCGGAATCCGGGAGGACCATCTCCCAAGGCTAAATACTACCTAGTGACCGATAGTGAACCAGTACCGTGAGGGAAAGGTGAAAAGCACCCCGGAAGGGGAGTGAAAAGATCCTGAAACCGTGTGCTTACAAGTAGTCAGAGCCCGTTAACGGGTGATGGCGTGCCTTTTGTAGAATGAACCGGCGAGTTACGATCCCGTGCAAGGTTAAGTTGATGAGACGGAGCCGCAGCGAAAGCGAGTCTGAATAGGGCGAATTAGTACGTGGTCGTAGACCCGAAACCAGGTGATCTACCCATGTCCAGGGTGAAGTTCAGGTAACACTGAATGGAGGCCCGAACCCACGCACGTTGAAAAGTGCGGGGATGAGGTGTGGGTAGCGGAGAAATTCCAATCGAACTTGGAGATAGCTGGTTCTCTCCGAAATAGCTTTAGGGCTAGCCTCGAGTATGAGAGTCTTGGAGGTAGAGCACTGATTGGACTAGGGGCCCTCATCGGGTTACCGAATTCAGTCAAACTCCGAATGCCAAAGACTTGCTCCTCGGGAGTCAGACTGCGAGTGATAAGATCCGTAGTCAAGAGGGAAACAGCCCAGACCGCCAGCTAAGGTCCCAAAGTATACGTTAAGTGGAAAAGGATGTGGAGTTGCTTAGACAACCAGGATGTTGGCTTAGAAGCAGCCACCATTTAAAGAGTGCGTAATAGCTCACTGGTCGAGTGACTCTGCGCCGAAAATGTACCGGGGCTAAACGTATCACCGAAGCTGCGGACTGTTCTTACGAACAGTGGTAGGAGAGCGTTCTAAGGGCGTCGAAGCCAGACCGGAAGGACTGGTGGAGCGCTTAGAAGTGAGAATGCCGGTATGAGTAGCGAAAGAGGGGTGAGAATCCCCTCCACCGAATGCCTAAGGTTTCCTGAGGAAGGCTCGTCCGCTCAGGGTTAGTCGGGACCTAAGCCGAGGCCGAAAGGCGTAGGCGATGGACAACAGGTTGATATTCCTGTACCACCTCCTCACCATTTGAGCAATGGGGGGACGCAGGAGGATAGGGCAAGCGCGCTGTTGGATATGCGCGTCCAAGCAGTTAGGCCGGGAAGTAGGCAAATCCGCTTCCCATATAAGGCTGAGCTGTGATGGCGAGGGAAATTTAGTACCGAAGTTCCTGATTCCACACTGCCAAGAAAAGCCTCTAGCGAGGTGAGAGGTGCCCGTACCGCAAACCGACACAGGTAGGCGAGGAGAGAATCCTAAGGTGAGCGAGAGAACTCTCGTTAAGGAACTCGGCAAAATGACCCCGTAACTTCGGGAGAAGGGGTGCTTTTTAGGGTGAATAGCCCTGAAAAGCCGCAGTGAATAGGCCCAGGCGACTGTTTAGCAAAAACACAGGTCTCTGCGAAGCCGCAAGGCGAAGTATAGGGGCTGACGCCTGCCCGGTGCTGGAAGGTTAAGGGGAGAGGTTAGCGCAAGCGAAGCTTTGAACCGAAGCCCCAGTAAACGGCGGCCGTAACTATAACGGTCCTAAGGTAGCGAAATTCCTTGTCGGGTAAGTTCCGACCCGCACGAAAGGCGTAACGATCTGGGCACTGTCTCAACGAGAGACTCGGTGAAATTATAGTACCTGTGAAGATGCAGGTTACCCGCGACAGGACGGAAAGACCCCGTGGAGCTTTACTGCAGCCTGATATTGAATTTTGGTACAGCTTGTACAGGATAGGTAGGAGCCTTGGAAACCGGAGCGCCAGCTTCGGTGGAGGCATTGGTGGGATACTACCCTTGCTGTATTGAAATTCTAACCCGCAGCCCTTACCGGGCTGGGAGACAGTGTCAGGCGGGCAGTTTGACTGGGGCGGTCGCCTCCTAAAATGTAACGGAGGCGCCCAAAGGTTCCCTCAGAATGGTTGGAAATCATTCGCAGAGTGTAAAGGCACAAGGGAGCTTGACTGCGAGACCTACAAGTCGAGCAGGGACGAAAGTCGGGCTTAGTGATCCGGTGGTTCCGCATGGAAGGGCCATCGCTCAACGGATAAAAGCTACCCCGGGGATAACAGGCTTATCTCCCCCAAGAGTCCACATCGACGGGGAGGTTTGGCACCTCGATGTCGGCTCATCGCATCCTGGGGCTGTAGTCGGTCCCAAGGGTTGGGCTGTTCGCCCATTAAAGCGGTACGCGAGCTGGGTTCAGAACGTCGTGAGACAGTTCGGTCCCTATCCGTCGTGGGCGCAGGAAATTTGAGAGGAGCTGTCCTTAGTACGAGAGGACCGGGATGGACGCACCGCTGGTGTACCAGTTGTCTTGCCAAAGGCATCGCTGGGTAGCTATGTGCGGAAGGGATAAGTGCTGAAAGCATCTAAGCATGAAGCCCCCCTCAAGATGAGATTTCCCATCACATTTGTGAGTAAGAACCCTGAAAGATGATCAGGTTGATAGGTCTGAGGTGGAAGCGCGGTGACGTGTGGAGCTGACAGATACTAATCGTTCGAGGACTTAACCACAGTCTAACTAAGCGTAAATTGCACGTGAATCTTGTTATCAAACGTTACTCAGTTTTGAAAGAATAACTCTTTCAACCAATTGCATATTGTCTGGTGATGATGGCAAAGAGGTCACACCCGTTCCCATGCCGAACACGGAAGTTAAGCTCTTTAGCGCCGATGGTAGTTGGGGGTTTCCCCCTGTGAGAGTAGGACGTTGCCAGGCACGCAGAAAAAAAGGACAGCAGAGATGCTGTTCTTTTTTTCGTTTTCATAAAAAGAGAATCCTGAAACCCGGGAGGGTTTGGGAAGGGTGAGCAGGAATGCTGTTCGACTTCCATCCGGAGGGTTGGGAGGAGCGAGCAGGTCGAGGAAGCGAGGGAGAGAAGACCGGAGCGTACGAATGTACGTGAGGATCTGAACGAGTGAAGCTGACGAAGAGATGCGAAGCTCATCGCAGGCCGGATGCCGAAGCACGGAAGTTAAGCTCTTAGCGCCGATGGTAGTTGGGGGTTTCCCCCTGTGAGAGTAGGACGTTGCCAGGCACGCAGAAAAAAGGACAGCAGAGATGCTGTTCTTTTTTGTTGTTCAGAAGGAAATCATGGGTACTTAGTATAAACAAACGCCTGAATCGTACCCTCTAAATCTGTAAAACGATATTAGAGGGTAAGCAAAGTCTCGAATCGTACCCTGTAAAACCGTAAAACGATATCAGAGGGTAAGCAAAGTCTCGAATCGTACCCTCTAAAACTGTAAATCGATATCCGAGGGTAAGCAAACGCCTGAATCGCACCCTACCAAACCGTAAAGCGATATCGGAGGGTAAGCAAAAAGCTAAAACACTTTAATCTGCCCGCCGGTTTTGACCAAAGCCCTCTCACTTTTGTTCTTCTTTGCTGAATCGTCCGACAGCTATCTCGCCACCTTCATAGTAGCAAAACAAAACACCCACTATCCGCTCCTGTTCCATTGTGTCTTTCCCAAATCTTTAGTAACATATGACCTGTTACCTTTAATATGAGCAGTTTGCAGCTCGCAGAATGAGGGTTATCATGTTAGGAGGAAAATTCATTGCTGTCCAATAGTTTGATGATGATTTTAATCATCTTGGTAATTAATATTGTTTATGTATCTTTTTTTACGATACGAATGATCTTGACGCTGAAGGGCCAGCGGTATCTTGCGGCTTTTATCAGTACGATAGAAGTTGTGATTTATGTCATCGGTCTTGGTCTAGTGCTTGATAATTTAAATGAGATTCAGAATTTGATTGCGTATGCGGTCGGGTACGGAATTGGCGTTATTGTAGGGATGAAGATTGAGGAAAAGCTTGCTCTAGGGTATATTACGGTTAACGTGATTTCGACTGAAAGCGAGAAGGACCTGCCCGGTATTTTGAGGGACAAAGGGTATGGGGTAACGGACTGGATGGCAAATGGCCGTGAGGGTGACCGGCTGGCGATGCAGATCCTCACTCCGAGAAAATATGAACTGAATTTATATGCAGCAATAAAAGAGCTGGATCCTAAGGCGTTTATTATTGCGTTTGAGCCGAAGACAATCCACGGCGGCTTCTGGGTGAAGGCGGTAAGAAGGGGTAAGATTGAGGTATGACGGACAAGCCTAAAAAGCGAAAGTTTGAGGTTGGAGAAGGCGAAAGCATCGACAGCTGCCTTTCCCGCATGCAGAGTGAGGGCTATATGCCTGTAAGAAGAATGGAAGAGCCAATTTTTAAAGAAGAAAAGATAAATGGTTCAATTGAAGTGGTACCTTATGGGAAAAAGATTGTTTTTGAAGGAAAGTTAATCTAAATACGAACGTTTTAGACGGAAGTTATTACATTGTTCGATTTTTCGTTGACAACTTCCGAACCAGGCTGTTATGATTATGTTGGATATGAAAACGAATGAATGACCTCATATAAAGTCGGGAATATGGCCCGAAAGTTTCTACCCGATAACCGTAAATTATTGGACTATGAGGGAAAGTGATCGTTGACCAGACATGGAACAGCTTTTTTTATTAATGTTCTTATGACCGGTTTGCAGTGCTTTCTCTTGTAGAGAAGGTTTGCAGACCGGTTTTTTTCATGGAGAAAAAATGCAGGGTGTCTTGCTTTAAGACGCTAATACAGCTGGATAAGAGGCGGGGGATATAGATGGAACCATTGGTTGGAATTATAATGGGCAGCACGTCAGACTGGGAGACGATGAAGCACGCCTGCGAAGTTCTCGATGAGCTTCAGGTGCCTTATGAGAAAAAAGTGGTTTCCGCTCATCGCACTCCTGATTATATGTTTGCTTATGCAGAAGATGCAAGAAATAGAGGGTTGAAAGTGATTGTGGCCGGAGCAGGAGGAGCTGCTCATTTGCCTGGCATGGTTGCAGCCAAAACAACACTCCCTGTAATTGGAGTACCTGTTCAATCAAAAGCGCTGAACGGCATGGACTCGCTGCTGTCTATCGTGCAGATGCCTGGCGGTGTTCCGGTAGCAACGGTTGCCATCGGCAAAGCCGGTGCAGTCAATGCAGGCCTGCTTGCAGCCCAGATTCTCTCAATTTCAGACAGTTTACTTGCCGGAAAACTTGACGCAAGACGGGAAAAAACACGGAACACCGTGCTGGAAAGCAGTGATGACCTTGTCTAAGCAAACGATTATGCCAGGTTCAACAATCGGAATTATCGGCGGCGGCCAGCTCGGCAGGATGATGACAGTGGCTGCAAAAAGCATGGGGTATGACGTTGCAGTCCTTGATCCCACTCCGAACTCACCCTGCGGTCAGCTCGCAGACTATGAAATAACGGCTTCCTACAACGATTTGGAAGCTATTAAGAAACTTGCAGAACTTAGCGATGTGATTACGTATGAGTTCGAAAACATAGATTACGAGGCTTTAAAGTGGATTGAAGCGAATGCCTATTTGCCTCAGGGTTCTGCACTTCTGTCATTGACACAGGATCGCGGCACAGAGAAAAAAGCGATCACTGATGCCGGATGCACTGTTGCAGACTACCGGATTGTCGAAACAGAAACGGAGCTTGCATCGGCAGCTGAGGAACTTGAGCTTCCTTGTGTATTGAAAACGTGCCGCGGTGGCTACGATGGTAAGGGGCAGGCGGTCATCAGACAGGACGAAGACCTTAAAGCCGCTGTAGAGCTTCTGAAAAACGGAACCTGTATCCTTGAAAAGTGGGTGCCGTTTGTAAAAGAAATCTCGGTTATTGTCGCCAGAAACTCAGATGGCGAAATCCGTTCTTTCCCGATTGCGGAGAACGTTCATGTCAACAATATTCTTCACCAGAGCATTGTACCTGCAAGAATTGGGGAAGGCACAGCCCGTGAAGCAGAGAAACAGGCTGGTAAGCTCGCTGCTGCTTTTAACCTTGTAGGCACGCTTGCAGTTGAAATGTTTGTCACAGAAGAGGGAAGCATTTTAATTAACGAGCTTGCGCCAAGACCTCATAATTCAGGTCATTACACCATCGACCTCTGCGAAACAGATCAGTTTGAGCAGCATATCCGTGCGGTGTGCAATCTGCCGCTCGGGAAGCCAGTTTTGCTGCATCCAGGCATCATGGTGAACGTTTTAGGCGAACATATGCCTCTGATTTCAAATAATCTTTCGTTATTCAGTGAAGGTAAGATATACTTGTACGGTAAAAAAGAGGCAAAGCACAGACGGAAGATGGGGCATGTCACTTTTTTAACAGAGAGCATTGACCAAAAAGAAAAAGAAATCAATTACTTATGGGGTCAACAATAGAACGGAGGATTTATCAATGATTGAACGATACACAAGACCTGAAATGGGTGCGATCTGGACGGAGGAAAACCGTTTCCAGGCATGGCTTGAAGTAGAGATACTGGCTTGCGAGGCA
Organism: Bacillus sp. FSL H8-0547; assembly: GCA_038002745.1. Lineage (NCBI taxonomy): Bacteria > Bacillati > Bacillota > Bacilli > Caryophanales > Bacillaceae > Bacillus > Bacillus sp. FSL H8-0547. The sequence continues at coordinate 1,480,126 of JBBODD010000001.1, read as the reverse complement.
TGGGCTGAGCTTGGACATATTCCAAAGGAAGACGTAAAACTGCTCCGCCAGAATGCATCTTTTGATATGAACCGCATTAAGGAAATTGAAGAAGAGACGCGCCATGACGTTGTAGCCTTCACAAGAGCCGTTTCTGAAACGCTTGGCGAGGAGCGCAAGTGGGTTCATTACGGATTAACGTCTACTGACGTAGTTGACACTGCATTATCCTATCTTCTGAAACAGGCAAATGCGATTCTCTTAAAAGACATCGAAAACTTTGTTGAGATTCTGAAAAACAAAGCGATTGAGCACAAATATACAGTCATGATGGGACGCACACACGGTGTGCACGCTGAGCCTACTACCTTCGGCCTGAAGCTTGGCTTATGGTATGAGGAAATGAAACGGAACCTAGAGCGCTTCAAGCGTGCAGCAGAAGGCATTGAGTTTGGAAAAATGTCAGGTGCTGTCGGTACATATGCAAACATTGATCCTTTTGTTGAAGCATATGTGTGTGAAAAATTAGGGCTTCAAGCTGCGCCAATCTCGACTCAGACTCTTCAGCGTGACCGCCATGCCGATTATATGAGCACACTTGCTCTAATCGCGACATCCATTGAAAAGTTTGCGACGGAAGTGCGCGGTCTGCAAAAGAGTGAAACGCGTGAAGTGGAAGAATTTTTCGCAAAAGGCCAAAAAGGTTCTTCTGCTATGCCGCATAAGCGCAACCCAATTGGTTCTGAGAATATGACAGGTCTTGCGAGAGTCATTCGCGGACATATGCTGACAGCCTATGAGAACGTACCTCTTTGGCATGAGCGTGATATTTCTCATTCATCTGCGGAGCGCATTATTCTTCCTGATGCAACGATTGCCCTTAACTACATGCTGAACCGTTTCGGCAATATTGTGAAGAACTTGACGGTGTTCCCTGAAAACATGAAGCGTAACATGGACCGCACACTTGGGCTGATTTACTCGCAGCGCGTTCTTCTTGCCCTGATTGATTCCGGCATGACTCGCGAGCAGGCTTACGATATCGTTCAGCCAAAAGCGATGGAAGCATGGGAAAGACAAGTGCCGTTCCGCGAGCTGGTAGAAGCAGACGGAACGATCACAGACCGTCTGTCAGCTGAAGTGATTGCTGACTGCTTTGACTATAACTATCACTTAAAAGGTGTCGATACGATTTTTGAACGCTTAGGTCTGTAAGCTTACATTTTAACGGAAGAGGTAAATAGAGATATTTGCCTCTTTTTTAAAAATACCGGGCGATTCCGCACTTCGATAATTCCCAATATTCAGTCGTTACAAGGAGGATAAGGCATGACAACCGAAAAATTGAACCTGCTTTATGAAGGAAAGGCAAAGAGAATTTACCGCACGAATGAAGAATCCGTTTTGCTTGTTTCATATAAGAATTCCGCAACCGCGTTTAATGGCGGGAAGAAGGCAGAGATTGAAGGGAAAGGCCGCCTGAACAATGAAATTTCATCGCTGCTCTTTGAGAAGCTTGCTGAGAAAGGGATTGAGAGCCATTTTATTAAAAAGCTTTCAGAAACAGAGCAGCTTGTCAAAGAGGTAACCATTGTTCCCCTTGAGGTTGTTGTGCGCAACATTATGGCAGGAAGCCTCTCTAAGCGGCTGGGGATTGAGGAAGGAACACCGCTTCAAAAGCCGATTGTTGAATTTTACTATAAAGATGATGCACTTGGGGATCCCCTCATAACAGAAGATCATATCGACGTGCTTGAAGCAGCGACGAAAGAGCAGGTACAGGAGCTTAAAACCGCTGCGTTAAAAGTAAATGATGTCCTCATTTCTCACTTTAAGCAGTGCGGTATCCGCTTAGTCGATTTTAAACTTGAATTTGGATTGACGAGTGAAGGAAAACTTCTTCTCGCAGATGAGATTTCGCCGGATACGTGCCGCCTGTGGGATGAAGAAACGAATGAGAAGTTTGACAAAGATGTATTCCGCCGCGATATTGGCAGTTTAACAGATGCATATACAGTGATTTTAAACCGTTTAGGAGGAGAAGCAGCATGTACAAAGTAAAGGTATTCGTTACACTCAGAGAGAGCGTTTTAGATCCGCAGGGAAGCGCGGTGCAGCATGCATTGCACAGCATGAACTACAAAGAGGTCAGCGATGTCCGGATCGGAAAGTACATGGAGCTTGCCATTGAAAAAACGGAGCGTGACCTGGATGCGACGGTCCGCGAAATGTGTGAAAAGCTTCTGGCCAACACGGTGATTGAAGACTACCGCTACGAGGTGGAGGAGGTTGTGGCACAGTGAAATTCGCCGTTATCGTTTTTCCGGGGTCAAACTGTGACATCGATATGTTCCACGCCATCAAGGATGAGCTTGGGGAAGAAGCTGAATACGTATGGCATGATGAGACCGACTTAAGCCGTTTTGACGGCATTCTGCTTCCGGGGGGATTCTCTTACGGAGATTACCTTCGTTCCGGTGCGATTGCCCGTTTTGCAAACGTTATGAAAGAAGTTGTGAAAGCAGCCGAAGCCGGCAAGCCGGTGCTGGGTGTCTGCAATGGTTTTCAGATCCTGCTTGAAGCGGGTCTTCTTCCGGGTGCGATGAAACGGAACGAGAACCTGAAGTTCATTTGCCGCCCGACAAATCTTGTCGTTCAAAATGACAAGACCATGTTTACTTCTGCTTATGAACAAGATCAGGTCATTTCAGTGCCGATTGCCCACGGAGAAGGAAACTACTACTGTGATGAACTCACATTAGCGAGATTAAAAGAAAACAATCAAATCGTCTTCACCTATGAAAATAATCCGAATGGAAGTTTAGTAGATATCGCCGGGATTGTGAATGAAAAGGGTAATGTTCTTGGCATGATGCCGCATCCTGAGCGCGCAGTGGATGAACTGCTCGGCAGCGCAGACGGACTGAAGCTGTTTAAATCGATCGTGAAAAACTGGAGGGAATCTCATGTCACTACTGCTTGAACCAACTCAGCAAATGATCAAAGAAGAGAAAATCTACCGCCAATTCGGCGTCAGTGATGATGAGTTCAGCATGATTGAAGGCATCATGGGCCGTTTGCCGAACTATACAGAGCTTGGTATTTTCTCTGTTATGTGGTCAGAGCACTGCAGCTATAAAAACTCAAAGCCGGTACTGAAGAAGTTTCCGACTTCAGGCGAACATGTTCTTCAGGGTCCGGGAGAAGGCGCAGGAATTGTTGATATCGGAGACGGTCAGGCTGTTGTGTTTAAGATCGAGAGCCACAATCACCCTTCTGCGATTGAACCCTATCAGGGTGCTGCAACAGGCGTAGGCGGCATCATTCGTGACGTCTTTTCAATGGGAGCGCGCCCTATTGCTCTATTAAACTCTTTGCGCTTTGGAGAATTAACCTCACCGCGTGTGCGCTACTTGTTTGAAGAGGTTGTAGCAGGAATCGCAGGCTACGGAAACTGTATCGGTATTCCGACTGTAGGCGGCGAAATCCAGTTCGATCCTTCCTATGACGGCAATCCGCTTGTAAACGCCATGTGCGTTGGCTTAATCAACCATGAGGATATTAAAAAAGGCGTGGCAAAAGGAATCGGCAACACCGTCATGTATGTGGGAGCGAAAACAGGTCGCGACGGCATTCACGGCGCTACTTTTGCCTCAGAGGAACTGACGGATTCATCTGATGAAAACCGTCCGGCCGTACAAGTCGGAGATCCTTTTATGGAAAAGCTTTTGCTTGAAGCTTGTCTAGAGGTTATTAAATGTGATGCCCTTGTCGGCATTCAGGATATGGGAGCAGCCGGACTGACGAGCTCGACAGCTGAAATGGCGAGCAAAGCGGGTTCAGGCATTGAGCTCAACTTAGATTTAGTGCCTCAGCGCGAAGCGGGCATGACACCTTATGAAATGATGCTCTCCGAATCACAGGAGCGGATGGTTCTCGTTGTAGAACGCGGACGCGAGCAGGAGATCACCGACATTTTTGACAAATATGAGCTTGAAGCAAAAGCGATCGGAACTGTAACAGATGATAAAATGCTCCGCCTTCTTCATAAAGGAGAAGTTGTGGCGGAAATTCCAGTTGATGCGCTTGCAGAAGAAGCACCTGTTTACCACAAGCCTTCAGCTGAGCCAGCCTACTATAAAGAATTTCAGGCTATGGAACAAACCGCACCTGAAACGGGCGATTTAAAAGAAACGCTGATCAGCCTTTTAAAGCAGCCGACGATTGCAAGCAAAGAATGGGTGTACGATCAATACGACTATATGGTCCGCACAAATACAGTTGTGGCACCGGGATCAGATGCTGCTGTTCTCCGCATCCGCGATACGAACAAAGCACTTGCCATGACGACGGACTGTAATTCAAGATATCTTTACCTTGATCCTGAAACAGGCGGTATGATTGCTGTTGCAGAAGCAGCGCGCAACATTGTCTGCTCAGGAGGAAAACCGCTTGCTGTGACAGACTGCCTGAACTTCGGCAATCCTGAAAAGCCGGAGATTTTCTGGCAGATTGAAAAAGCAGCTGACGGCATGAGTGAAGCGTGCCGCGTGCTGAATTCACCTGTTATCGGCGGAAACGTTTCTCTTTACAATGAAACGAACGGAACGGCTGTTTATCCAACACCGGTCATCGGCATGGTCGGTCTGATAGAGGATACGAAGTACATCACGACTCAATCATTTAAAGCAGCGGGAGACCTGATTTATGTGCTTGGCGAAACGAAGAATGAGTTCGGAGGAAGCGAGCTGCAAAAGCTGACATACGGCAGAATCTTCGGGAAAGCTCCTGAGCTTGATCTTGCGGTAGAAGCAGACCGCCAGGCAAAAGTAGCAGCAGCCATCCGCGCAGGACTTGTTGCATCTGCACACGATGTCGCAGAAGGCGGTTTGGCAGTAGCTGCAGCCGAAAGCACATTCGGCACGAACGGACTTGGCGCAAGTTTGACAATTGGCGGAGAAGCGGTGACTGCACTGTTCAGCGAAACCCAGTCCCGTTTTATCCTGACAGTAAAACCTGAGCACATGACGGCTTTTGAGGAATTGACAGGTGCCGCACTGATTGGACGTGTGACAGGAGATGGCATCTTCACGGTGAAAAGCGATGCAGGTGACCTTCTTGTTCAGGCTGAGGCAGCTGAGCTTGAAGCGGCCTGGAGAGGAGCGATTCCATGCTTGCTGAGATCAGAGGACTAAACGAAGAGTGCGGAGTGTTTGGTATTTGGGGACACTCCGAAGCTCCCCAAATTACGTATTACGGCCTGCACAGTCTTCAGCACCGCGGCCAGGAGGGTGCCGGAATTGTTTCAACAGACGGCAGCAAGCTGACTTGCGTCAAAGGCCAGGGACTGATTACGGAAGTATTCAGCGGCGGGCGCCTGAATGACATTAAGGGAAAAGGCGCAATCGGCCACGTCCGCTATGCAACGGCAGGCGGCGGAGGATTTGAAAATGTTCAGCCTCTTTTGTTCCGTTCAGAAAGCGGCGGACTTGCCCTTGCCCATAATGGAAACCTTGTAAATGCAAACGGGCTTAAGCATCAGCTTGAGCATCAGGGCAGTATTTTTCAGTCCACTTCCGATACAGAAGTGCTTGCCCATCTCATCAAACGAAGCGGATACAGTTCGCTTAAGGATAAAATTAAAAATGCCCTGACCATGATCAAAGGTGCCTACGCATTCCTGATCATGACGGAAACAGAAATGATGGTTGCCCTTGATCCGAACGGACTGCGTCCGCTTTCGATCGGCATGCTCGGCGACGCTTATGTTGTGGCTTCTGAAACATGTGCTTTTGATATTATCGGTGCTGAATATTTGCGTGAGGTTCAGCCTGGGGAACTGCTCATCATCAATGATGACGGGCTTCAGTCGGAGCGCTTTTCGGTGAACGTCAACCGCGCCATCTGCAGCATGGAATACATTTATTTTTCAAGACCTGACAGCAACATCGACGGCATCAATGTGCACACTGCCCGGAAAAACCTCGGCAAGCGCATGGCTATTGAAGCGCCGTTTGAAGCTGATGTTGTTACAGGCGTTCCGGATTCAAGTATTTCAGCTGCCATTGGCTATGCGGAGGCATCAGGCATACCGTATGAGCTTGGCCTGATCAAAAACCGTTACGTCGGCAGAACGTTCATTCAGCCGTCCCAGTCACTCAGGGAACAGGGCGTGAAAATGAAATTGTCTGCTGTCCGCGGAGTAGTCGAAGGCAAGCGAGTTGTCATGGTCGATGACTCCATCGTCCGCGGAACAACAAGCCGCAGAATCGTGAACATGCTTAGAGAAGCAGGAGCAACTGAAGTGCACGTCTGCATTACGTCTCCGCCAATCAGCAACCCGTGCTTTTACGGAATTGATACATCCTCTACAGAAGAGCTGATCGCAGCGACGCATTCAGTGGAAGAAATCAAAGAAATCATCGGTGCAGACACCCTGACATTCTTAAGCGTCGAAGGGCTGCTCGAAGGTATTGGACGTCAGTATGAAGGCGAGCGTCGCGGACAATGTCTTGCTTGTTTTACAGGGAAATATCCGACAGAGATCTATCCGGATACAGAATTGCCTCATGAAAAGGAAGAAGTGCTGACGAAATAAGAGCGGGAGGAATAAAGGATGTCAAACGCATATAAGCAGGCAGGCGTAGATATCGAAGCAGGGTATGAAGCTGTTTCGCGAATGAAAAAGCATGTCGCAAAAACAATGAGAAAAGGCGTCATGGGAAGCCTCGGCGGCTTCGGCGGCATGTTCGACCTTTCTGAGCTGAAACTTAAACAGCCTGTCCTTGTTTCAGGAACAGACGGGGTCGGCACAAAGCTCAAGCTTGCTTTTCAGATGAACCGGCATGATACCATCGGGGTGGATGCGGTTGCCATGTGTGTGAACGATATTCTTGCACAGGGCGCAGAGCCCCTTTTTTTCCTGGACTATCTTGCTCTTGGAAAGGCGGAGCCTGCAAAGATTGAACAGATCGTCAAAGGCGTTGCAGACGGGTGCGAGCAGGCAGGCTGCGCGCTTGTCGGCGGTGAAACGGCTGAGATGCCGGGCCTTTATGACGGTGAAGAGTATGATATCGCGGGCTTTTCAGTTGGCGCAGCGGAAAAGGAAGACATTGTTACCGGTGAGAAGATCCGTGCCGGCCATGTGCTGATTGGCCTTGCTTCAAGCGGCCTTCACAGCAACGGCTTCTCTCTTGTGCGTAAAATCTTGCTTGAAGACGGCGGCTTATCTCTTGATGAGAACGTTCAGCCGCTTGATAAACCTCTCGGCCAAGAGCTTCTCACTCCAACAAAAATTTATGTAAAGCCGGTCCTTAACGTGCTGAAAAAATATAAAGTGGACGGCATGGCCCACATTACGGGCGGCGGTTTTATTGAAAATATCCCAAGAATGCTTCCTGAGGGACTCAGCGCTGAAATCGACTTTGGCTCATGGCCGATACCGGCTGTGTTCGGGCTGCTTCAGGAAAAAGGATCGCTCAGCCAGGAAGAAATGTTTAACATTTTCAATATGGGCATCGGGTTTGTGCTTGCAGTAGACTACAGCCAAATGCACGCAGTCATCAGCGAGATTGAGAAGAACGGCGAAAAAGCCTTTATCATCGGCCGTGTAAAAGAGGGCCATGGGGTCACGTTCGGCGGAGGCGCTCTCTCATGATGAAAATCGCCGTATTTGCTTCAGGATCGGGCTCGAATTTTCAGGCGATCCTGAATGAAATCAAGAGTGGAAAGCTTGAGGCGGAGGTTGTCCTTCTAGTATGCGACAGACCGGGAGCAAGGGTTGTTGAACGTGCGCAGAAGGAAAACATTCCGGTGTTTGAGTTTTCACCGAAGGAATTCAGCAGCAAAGCAGCCTTTGAGACGCTGATTCTTCGCCAGCTTGAACAGTATGGTGTAAACTATGTGATACTTGCAGGGTATATGAGACTGATTGGTGAGACGCTTCTTTCTGCCTGCCCTGATCGCATCATAAATCTTCATCCGTCGCTTCTGCCTGCTTTTCCGGGCAAGGATGCCATCGGCCAGGCTTTTCGCGCAGGCGTAAAAGTCACCGGCATTACGGTACACTTTGTAGATGCAGGCATGGACACGGGACCTATTATTGCGCAGAAGGCCGTTGAGGTGGAAGATGCAGATACGATTGAAACGCTATCAGAAAAAATCCATCAGCTTGAACATGCCTATTTTCCGCATGTTCTGCAGTCTCTTTTCCAAAAACGAAAACTAGAGGTGTAACTATGACAATCAAACGGGCACTTGTCAGTGTTTCAGATAAAGAAGGCATTATTCCGTTCGCAGCCGGACTTGTTGAGCAGGGCATTGAAGTGATTTCAACCGGCGGCACGAAAAAACTGCTTCAGGAGAACAACGTGAAGGTGACAGGCATTTCCGAAGTGACCGGATTTCCTGAAATCATGGATGGCCGCGTCAAAACGCTTCATCCAAACATTCACGGCGGCTTGCTTGCCGTCCGCAGCAATCCGGATCATATGAAGCAGCTTGAAGAAAACAGCATTCTTCCAATCGATCTTGTAGTCGTAAACCTTTATCCTTTTAAAGAAACGATCTCCAAAAAGGATGTAACGTTCGATGATGCGATTGAAAATATCGATATTGGCGGACCGACCATGCTGCGCTCGGCTGCGAAAAATCACCAGGACGTAACGGTTGTTGTTGATCCAGCAGATTATGCAGACGTTCTTGAGCAAATCAAAGCGGAGAAGGCAGTCTCTCTTGCATCCAAGCAAAAGCTTGCTGCGAAAGTCTTTCGCCACACAGCTTCCTATGATGCGCTGATTGCAGAGTTTTTAACAAACGCAGTAGGCGAGGAAGATCCTGAAACGGTCACATACACATACGAGAAAAAACAGTCGCTCCGCTACGGCGAAAATCCGCATCAAAAAGCGACGTTCTATAAAAAGCCGCTTGCAGGCACCGTTTCGATTGCAGAAGCGGTTCAGCTTCACGGCAAGGAGCTATCTTACAACAATATTAAAGATGCGGATGCCGCTCTTCAAATCGTAAGAGAATTCACGCAGCCTGCAGCTGTTGCTGTTAAGCATATGAACCCTTGCGGCGTCGGTACAGGAGGAACAATCTTTGAAGCGTTCACGCGCGCATACGAAGCAGATCCGACATCGATTTTCGGAGGCATCATTGCTCTGAATCATGAGGTTGATGCGGATACGGCGCACAAACTTCATGAAATTTTCCTTGAAATCGTCATCGCGCCTTCCTTTAGCGAGGAAGCTCTTGAGATTTTAACATCCAAGAAAAACCTTCGCCTTCTGACTTTGGATGTACTTGGTGCAGAAGCGCAGGATCAGCAGGTTACCTCTATTCATGGCGGACTTCTTGTACAGGATGAGGACACGCTGTCATTTGACGATGCCAAAATCACCATTCCTACAAAGCGCGAGCCGTCTGAGCAGGAGTGGGAAGACCTCAAGCTTGCCTGGAAGGTCGTTAAGCATGTGAAGTCGAACGCGATCGTTCTTGCTAAAAATCAGATGACAATCGGTGTTGGCGCAGGCCAGATGAACCGTGTCGGCGCAGCAAATATTGCTATTGAGCAGGCGGGTGCACTTGCAAAAGGCAGTGCGATGGGCTCTGACGCGTTCTTCCCTATGAGCGACACAGTGGAAGCGGCAGCAAAAGCGGGTGTTACGGCGATCATTCAGCCGGGCGGATCCATTAAAGATGAGGATTCAATCAAAAAAGCAGATGAATACGGCATTGCCATGGTGTTTACAGGTGTAAGACATTTTAAACATTAATCTTTGGGCGTGCGGCATATGGCCCGCACGCTTACTTTAGCGAGGTGGAACAATGAACATTCTGATCATTGGCCGCGGAGGCCGTGAACATGCAATCGCCTGGAAGGCATCGCAAAGCAAGCTTGCAGACAAAGTGTTCGCTGCACCTGGAAACGACGGGATGAGCACGGTTGCCGAGCTTGTTGCGATTGAGGAAACGAATACGCGGGAGCTCGTTGCTTTTGCGCTTGAAAATCAAGTGGGCCTTACCATTGTCGGTCCGGAAGTACCGCTTTTAAATGGCGTTGTCGATGCTTTTCAGGAAGCGGGATTGAAGGTTTTCGGCCCGACAAAAGCGGCTGCGCTTATTGAAGGCAGCAAGAAATTCGCCAAGGAACTTATGCAAAAAAACAGCATTCCGACAGCAGCGTATCAGTCCTTTACCTCATTTGAGGAAGCAAAGCAGTATGTCCTTGAAAAAGGAGCGCCAATCGTTATTAAAGCAGATGGTCTCGCGGCAGGAAAAGGCGTGACCGTTGCTCTGACAGTGGAGGAAGCGGTCAATTGTCTCCGGGAATTTCTTGAGGATGCTAAATTCGGAGAGGCGAGCAGCTCGGTCGTCATTGAGGAATTCCTTGAAGGGGAAGAGTTTTCACTAATGGCGTTTGTAAACGGTGAGGACGTTTATCCAATGGTCATCGCCCAGGATCACAAGCGGGCATACGACCACGATGAAGGTCCGAACACAGGCGGCATGGGGGCATATTCACCTGTTCCCCAAATACCGGATGCTTCTGTTTTGCAGGCAGTTGAAACCGTGCTGAAGCCGGCTGCCTGCGGAATGATTGCAAACGGCACCCCATTTACAGGGATTTTGTATGCCGGTCTGATTTTAACGGCTGAAGGTCCCAAGGTGATTGAATTCAACGCACGCTTCGGCGACCCGGAAACACAGGTGGTCCTTCCGCGTCTTGAATCCGATTTGATTGAAGTGCTGCTTGATATTCTCGACGGAAAAAAAGCAGAACTGAAGTGGCGCGATGAAGCGGTGATCGGAGTCGTTCTTGCTTCAAAAGGCTACCCGGATGCGTACATCAAGGGCGAAGCAATCGGTTCGCTTCTGCCGGGGTTTGAGCAGGGGGCGTTGTTCCATGCAGGCACAAAAAAAGAAGACCAGCAGTATGTAACAGACGGCGGCAGAGTCCTTGCAGTCGTCGCATACGGAAGCGATCTGCTTGAAGCGCAGACACAAGTGTATGAATACGTGTCTGAGGTAGCTTCAGATGCCCTGTTCTACCGCAAGGACATCGGAGCAAAAGCGACTAAGCACGTCTTTTCTTAACATACACAAACAGCAGCGCCACAATGCTGCCGATCAGAAGGGCCAGTACAAACGACATGTCAGTCAGGTATTCCATAATCAAGATGTTCACCTCTTTTGATTGATGATCTATTTAAGCAAACCCCCAAATGATGATTTGGGGGTTATTTGTTCTTAGGAAGGGTTATAAGTCTTATCCTCAAACTCCAAATCCTCTTTTTTATACTCCTGATACATAAACGTGAGCGGACAGAAACGCAGGATACCTTCCCCGACTTTCATGGCGCCGAGCAGCATGACAAGCAGGGCAGATTCTTTCCATGGCTTCTTTGAATATTTGGCAGATGCCCATGAGAGCAGGAAAAGTCCAATTGTGATGCGGACCAGGCCATTAACGATGCCGATGTTTGGTTTCATAAAGATCAGACTCCTTTTTTGGTAATTAGTGTCTAGTTCCATCGCTCAACTCCTCTGTCAGAACGGAATCGTCGGCAAAGGCAAAAAGCGCCTTTTCCGCCGCTTCCTTATCTGACTCCCGGAGCTAAACGAGCGATTCCTCTTTTCTTAATTACTGCGTTAATAAATTGAATATGTTACCATAATGAAAAGACCTTCAGGGAGGTGCTGTCATGCCAAAGCCAAATGCTCCGTGGAAGATACGGGAGATCAGAGGCCATATTGATGCAGCTTCCGGACAGAAGCAGCCGGATCTTTTGCTGAAAAATGGTACCTATCTGAACTCTTACTTAAAGAGATGGGTGAAGGCCCATATTTGGATTAAAGATGACCGGATTGTTTATATAGGAAACAATCTGCCTGCTTCCGCAAAAGAAACAGCGGAATGTGAAGGGCTGTTTATTGTACCCGGCTATATAGAGCCGCATGCACACCCGTTTCAACTTTATAATCCCCTTTCTTTCGGAGAGTATGTGTCGCAGTTCGGCACAACAAGCATGATCTGTGATAATTTATTTCTGCTTTTTCAGTCCGATAAAAAGAAAGCGTTTTCTTTTGTGGAGGAAATCAATCGCCGCCAAGTTCAGTATTACTGGTGGGCACGGTTTGACCTGCAAACGGAAGTACCGGATGAAACCGATATTTTATCGCTGGATTTTATGAAAAAATGGATGGATTCTGAATATGTTATTCAAGGCGGCGAATTAACCGGCTGGCCTAAGCTGTTGCAGGATGATGATCTCATGCTGTCGTGGATGAAGGAGATAAAAGGAAAGGGAAAGCGGATAGAGGGGCATTTTCCGGGTGCTTCTGCCGGTACGCTTACCAAAATGAAGCTTTTCGGTGCAGATTGTGACCACGAGGCGATGACAGGCGAAGATGTAGTTGAAAGACTTTCTCTCGGCTATACGGTAGCCCTGCGCCATTCATCCATCAGGCCGGATCTGCCAGAGCTGCTTAAAGGCATACGGGAGAAAGAAATCACTTCGTATGATCACTTCCTTTTTACAACAGACGGATCAACGCCGCATTTTTATAAGGACGGCATGATGGACAGTCTGATAAAAATGGCGATGGAAAGCGGAATTCCTGCAATTGATGCCTACCATATGGCAAGCTTCAATGCCGCCCGTTATTACAGGATGGAAGAAGTGACGGGGGCGGTCGCGCCTGGAAGAATGGCCAATCTGAATATCCTTTCAGCGATTGAACAGCCGCTTCCTGTCAGTGTGCTGGCAAAAGGAAAGTGGCTTAAAAAAGCTGGAGCAGCAGCTGAGTTTCCTCCTTATGACTGGAAACAGACAGGACTTGAACCTCTGCAGCTGAATTGGTCTCTCTCCCTTGATGATCTGCAATTTTCAATGGCTATGGGCCTGAAGATGAAAAATGACGTAATCATCGAGCCATACAGGATCACGGCTGATCATTCCTTGGATGAGCTCAGTGACAGCCACGATGAATGCTTTCTCGCTCTCATTGATAAAAGAGGGAAATGGAGAATCAACACCATGCTGAAAGGATTTGCCTCAAGTCTCGGGGGACTTGCAAGCTCATACTCAACAACAGGTGACATTATTCTCATCGGAAAAAGCAAGCACGATATAATTACTGCTTTTCAGAGGATGAAGGAGCTTGGCGGAGGGATTGTTCTAGCGGAAAAAGGAGACGTTCTGCACGAAATTCCGCTTGGAATATGCGGCGGAGCATCTTTGCAGCCGTTTGAAGAAGTGGTTCAGCAGGAAGAGACGTTCAGAAGGCTTTTGGCGGAAAGAGGCTATCTGTTCGGGGACCCTGTTTACTCCCTGTTTTTCCTCTTATCGACTCATTTGCCTTATATCAGAATAACGCCAGCGGGGATCTATGATGTGCTCAAAAAAATAATACTCTTTCCGCCGATAATGCGTTAAAATATAAAAGGAAGCAAAAGGGGTCAAACTTACGTGAAAACCATCAAGAAGAACTTACAGCGGCTGTTAGCGGCAGTTATGCTGCTCGCATTGTGCACAGCATGCGTTAAAGAAGAGAACAGTGTTCCAAATCCAAGCGTGAAAAAGCAGGAACCATCAGCTCCTGCTGAAGAAGTAAGCAGCTATCCTCTGACGGGTTTTCCTTCAGAGAACATGGGAAACCGTGCTTTTGCCGTGATGATCAACAATCACCCTGCAGCCCGGCCGCAGTCAGGACTCCATAAAGCGGACATTGTCTATGAAGTGCTTGCAGAAGGCAGCATCACAAGGTTTTTAGCCATCTATCAAAGCGAGCTTCCGGAGATGATCGGTCCGGTCCGGAGTGCAAGAGAATATTATGTTGATCTTGCCGACGGCTACAATGCTTTATTCATAAGCCACGGATGGAGCCCTCAGGCGCGCGAACTGCTTGAAGACGGAAACCATGACTTCTTAAACGGTATGTTTTACGACGGCACGCTTTTTGAAAGGGCAGATTTCAGGAAAGCCCCGCACAATTCTTATATCTCATCCGAAAATATAAAAAAAGGTGCAGAGCTGAATAAAGCGGATCTTTCGCAGAGGCCGGACCCGCTGCCGTTTATGAAAACGGCGGAAGGAAAGAAACTTCAGGGGAAATCCGCAACTGAGGCCGTCATCCGCTACGATAAATCTGACACTTTTGAATCGCAGTTTATTTATGACAAACAATCACAGACCTATTTCAGATATAGCACCGAACAGACTAAAGATCTTCAATCAGATGAAGCTGTAGCACCCAGTAATGTACTTATTGCTGAAATGACTCACGAAATTATGGATAAACAAGGAAGAAGGTCCATTAACCTTACGGAGGGCGGCAAAGCAATCCTCCTTCAGCATGGCGTCAGCCGCGAGGTAGAATGGCGCAATGCGGACGGAAGGATCCTTCCGTATCTGAACGGAGAGCAGGTGGAGCTTGTTCCGGGGAAAACATGGATCAGCATCGTGCCCCATCTCAATCAAGTGACCCTCCACTAAATCTTTTAAAAAGGAGAATCAACATGCAAATCGAAAAATTACGGGGAAAAGAACTTGACCAATTATTTGAATCTGTCCTCTCACTTAAAAATCTGGATGAATGCTATCGATTTTTCGATGATCTCTGCACAGTAAACGAAATTCAGTCACTAGCCCAGCGTCTAGAAGTGGCGCGCATGCTCCGCGAAGGCTTTACTTATCATAAAATTGAAACAGAGACAGGCGCAAGCACAGCAACGATCTCGCGTGTTAAACGCTGCCTGAACTACGGCAACGACGCCTATACGATGGCTCTTGAGCGCATCGGCGCACAGGAGCCGAAAGAATCTTAATAGCAAAAAGGCTGAACTTGTTCAGCCTTTTTATTTTGGATTACTTCATATAAAGTTTATTCTAATTACTTAGGCGGCTCTTCAAACCATCCATTTTCAATCATCAGCTTAATTCCTTCATTTGCATAAAAGTAAATATCCTTTCCAATCAAAGCTGTTTTCAGCGAAATGTCGCTGCGCAGACTGAAAATGGTCCCGAAACTGCTGCCGACGAGGCCGAATCCGTTCAGCAGGTAAACGCAGAACATCATCAGTTTTTCCGAAAACGGCGCAACGGCAGAGGAGGTCACGGTGCCGCCTGCTCCTGCTGAGAACTGCACATTGCTCTCCAGAAGCAGTTTTTCGAAGGTTTCAATTTGTTTTTTTGCAAGCTTTCTTCCTTTTAAAAAGTAGTCCTTAATCTCTGGAGTTGCTGAGCACTGCGCAAATCCTGTAACCAGAAGCATGCCGATATTGTTCGTTTCGATGCCGTGATGAAGATTTCCGATTTCAATGTCGTTCAGTGCGCGGCTGTCTTTGAAAAACGGAAAGCCGTCAAGATACGATTCATCTTTAATAAACTCAGCCGTTTTTGGCTTTTCCACCAAAGGCGGGAGGGTTAAAATCCCATTCTCCAAAAGATAATGTGTGGAAAGCTTGTAAACTTTTTGTGTAATTGTCGTAAGTCCTTCATAAATAGACATTACGTCATCGCGGTACGCCATGTTCATATTAAGGGTGTACATCCCCATGCTGACTTCTTTTAAAATGCGGAGAAACATAATGTCAAATCCGTTATCAAATAGCTTTGGGGCCTGCAGGTTTACATCTGTCGCCGTAAATCCCCGTGGAATTGCCACACCTTCCTGCTCAAAAATATCTTTCATTTTGATAACGTAAATACTCAGCTCCTGCCAGAGGCCGCCCATAATATTTTTGGCCTGCTGGTCATCTGATTTTTCCATGAAGTATTCCAATATGCGCAAAATCATTGTTTTTTCCTGGTATGTAAGCCACAGCGTCCCTATTTCGGACGAACTGAGCGGATAATTATTCTTCAAGTTCCATCCCTCCATAGAATTAGTTTCTTCATTGGAAGACAGAATTATGAACATATGAGGCAAAACGTAATCAGATTGTCAAAACCTTCATAGCACCTGTGCGTTTTTTGCAGGGCATTAATTTGATATAATGTTTGAATGGAACCTGATTGTTAGGAGGAACGGCTATGTATGATGTGAGCGAGTGGAAGCATGTATTCAAACTCGATCCCGATAAAGAAATAAGCGACGAGGCACTCGAGAGAATATGTGAGTCAGGAACAGACGCCATCATTGTCGGGGGAAGCGACAATGTGACGATGGATAATGTGTTAAACTTAATGTCCCGAATTAGAAGATACCTTGTGCCGTGTGTGCTAGAAGTATCAGAGATTGAGTCGATCATGCCCGGATTTGATTTGTATTTCATTCCGTCTGTCATGAACAGCAGGGATGCAAAGTGGGTTATGGGGCTGCATCATGAGGCGGTTAAAGAATATGGAGATCTTATGAACTGGGATGAGCTCCTCGTGGAAGGGTACTGCATTCTGAACGGGGACTGCAAAGCAGCAAAGCTCACAGATGCAAGGACTGAATTGACTGCTGATGATGTGGTCTCATACGCCAGACTGGCTGAAAACATGTTTCACATGCCGATTTTCTATCTGGAGTACAGCGGAACTTATGGCGATGTGAATGTTGTGGAAGCGGCAGGCAAAGTGCTTTCTGAGACAAAGCTGTTTTACGGAGGCGGTATTCAGACGCCTGAACAGGCAGCTGAAATGGCCGAGCATGCCGATACAGTTGTTGTCGGCAACATTATTTATGAGAACCTGGAAGCTGCAATGAAAACGGTAAAAGCAGTAAAACCATAATTGCATAACACGCAGGTGTTGAGATAAAATAAGAACATATGTTTGATATAAGGTGGTGTCCGGAACGTGCAATTTTTAACAGATCAATTATTAAATGGCTTGAATGACATGCAAAAGGAAGCGGTCAAGGCAACGGATGGACCGCTCTTAATCATGGCAGGCGCAGGGAGCGGAAAGACAAGCGTTCTCACAAGAAGAATCGCGTACCTGATGGTTGAAAAGGGAGTCGCTCCGTGGAATATCCTTGCGATTACTTTTACAAATAAAGCGGCAAGGGAAATGAAGGAGCGTATCGGAAAGCTGCTTGGACCCGGAGCAGATGATATCTGGATTTCTACCTTCCACTCGATGTGTGTAAGAATTTTAAGGCGTGACATCGACCGGATCGGCATCAGCAGAAACTTCTCGATTCTGGATACGACAGATCAGCTGTCCGTTATTAAGCAGATCTTGAAAGACCGGAATATTGACCCGAAGAAATTTGATCCCCGCAGCCTTCTTGGAAGCATCAGCAGTGCGAAGAATGAACTGATCACTCCCGAGGAATTTGAAAAAACAGCAGGCGGCATGTATGAGCAGGTTGCAAGCGATGTATACAAGGACTATCAGAAAAAACTGCTGAAAAACCAGTCGCTTGATTTTGATGACTTGATTATGACTACGATTCAGCTGTTTCAGCGTGTGCCTGAAGTACTTGAATTTTACCAGCGCAAATTTCAGTATATTCACGTGGATGAGTACCAGGATACGAACAGAGCGCAGTATCTTCTCGTTAAAATGCTTGCATCGCGCTTTCAGAATCTGTGCGTAGTCGGAGACTCTGACCAGTCGATTTACCGCTGGCGCGGAGCAGATATTGCGAATATCCTCTCTTTTGAAAAAGATTATCCGTCTGCCAGTGTGATTCTGCTTGAGCAGAACTACCGCTCGACACAGCGCATTCTTGAAGCGGCAAACGGCGTGATCAAAAACAACATGAACCGCAAGGCGAAAAATCTCTGGACAGAAAACGATGAAGGACAGAAAATCAGCTACTACCGCGCGGACAGCGAGTCGGCGGAAGGACAGTTTGTGGCGGGCAAAATCAATCAGCTTGTCTCCTCTCAGGGAAGAAAGCTTTCAGACTTTGCGATTCTTTACAGAACGAACGCCCAGTCCCGTGTCATCGAGGAAATTCTGCTGAAGTCGAACATCAATTACACGATTGTCGGCGGCATCAAGTTCTATGACAGAAAAGAGATTAAGGATATCCTCGCTTATATGAGACTGATTGCAAACCCGGATGATGACATCAGTCTGGCGCGCGTCATAAACGTGCCGAAACGCGGTGTTGGAGCGACTTCCGTTGACCGGATTGCCCAGTATGCAGCAGACAATGATCTGTCCCTCTTCGGGGCGATTGAACAGATTGAGTTTGCCGGCGTCAGTGCACGTGTAGTAAGTGCCATGGTTGATTTCCGTGAACTGATCCGGAACATGGCCAATATGCAGGACTACCTGTCTGTCACGGAGCTTGCAGAAGAAGTGATTGAGAAAACAGGCTACCGCGAGATGCTGAAAACGGAGAAAACGATTGAAGCGCAAAGCCGCCTTGAGAATATCGACGAGTTCCTGTCTGTTACGCAGAACTTTGAAAAGAACAGTGAGGATAAGAGCCTTGTTGCCTTCCTGACCGATCTTGCTTTAGTGGCGGATATTGATAAATTAGATGATGATGAGGAAGCCTCTAAAGAAGCGGTCGTGTTAATGACCCTTCATTCTGCCAAGGGCCTTGAGTTCCCGGTTGTCTTTCTGATGGGCGTTGAAGAAGGCGTCTTCCCTCACAGCCGTTCTCTTATGGAAGAAGCGGAAATGGAAGAGGAGCGCCGCCTTGCCTATGTAGGCATTACCCGTGCAGAAAAAGAGCTGTTTATTACAAATGCGAAAATGAGGACTCTCTTCGGCCGGACGAGCATGAACCCCGAATCAAGATTTATATCTGAAATTCCGTCTGCACTGATTGAAAATCTGAATGAAGTGAAAAAGAGCCCTTCGCCATTTGGTGCAAAAGCACGGCCTGAACGGAGACCTGCCGTTACAAGACCGATTGCAGCCTCTACAGGCGGAGATGAAATCGCCTGGAGCGTCGGCAGCAAGGCAGAACATAAAAAATGGGGCATCGGCACTGTTGTCAGCGTAAAAGGCGAAGGAGAGGGCAAGGAGCTTGATATTGCATTCCCAAGCCCTGTCGGCATCAAACGCCTGCTTGCTAAATTTGCTCCTATTAAAAAAGTACAGTAGTGAAAGGATTGGACCAAGGGATGGATATGAATACAGCCAAACAGCGTGCAGAAACCCTGCATGACTTATTAAACAAGTACAACTATGAATATCACGTGCTGGATAAACCGACTGTTCCGGATTCTGAATACGATCAGCTTTTGCATGAGCTGATTGACATTGAAGAACGTTTCCCTGAATTCAAGACTCCGGATTCCCCGACTCAGCGGGTTGGCGGCGAGATTCTTGAAGGCTTTAAAAAGGTTCAGCATCAGACACCTATGCTCAGTCTCGGAAATGCGTTCAATGAGCAGGATCTCCGCGATTTTGATCGCCGTGTGAGGCAGGCAGTCGGTGATGATGTTCACTATATGGTTGAGCTTAAAATTGACGGTCTGGCTGTTTCCCTTACTTATGAAAATGGAGCATTCGTGCGCGGTGCAACACGGGGGGACGGTACGACCGGCGAAGATATTACCGAAAACCTGAAAACCATCCGGTCCATTCCGCTGAAGCTTAAGAAAAACCTTTCCATCGAGGTGCGCGGCGAAGCCTATATGCCGAAATCCTCTTTTGAAAAATTAAACGAAGTGAAAATACAGCTCGAGGAAGAGCCGTTTGCCAACCCGCGAAATGCCGCGGCAGGCTCTCTCCGCCAGCTGGATCCTAAAATTGCAGCGAAACGAAATCTGAATATTTTCGTCTATAGTATTGCAGACCTCGGGGAAGAAACAGGCGCCAAAACCCAGAGTGCTGGCCTTGATGCGCTTGAAGAACTTGGTTTTAAGACCAATACCGAACGCCGGAGATGCGAATCAATTGATGAAGTCATCGAGCTGATTGCAGCCCATCAGGAAAAACGGACAAGTCTGCCGTATGAGATCGACGGGATTGTCATAAAAGTGGATTCCATTGAACAGCAGAAAGCTCTCGGATTTACGGCAAAAAGCCCGCGCTGGGCGATTGCGTACAAGTTTCCTGCCGAGGAAGTCATGACAAAGCTGCTTGATATTGAACTCAATGTGGGACGAACGGGCGTGGTGACGCCGACTGCGATTCTTGAGCCGGTCCGTGTTGCCGGCACGACAGTCAAACGTGCATCCCTGCACAATGAAGACCTGATCCGTGAAAAAGACATTCGCCTTGGCGACTATGTCATTGTGAAAAAAGCGGGGGACATTATTCCGGAAGTCGTAAACGTCCTGCCTGAGCACAGAACTGGGGACGAAACAGAATTTACTATGCCGACCCACTGTCCTGAGTGCGAAAGTGAGCTAGTGCGGATTGAAGGGGAGGTCGCACTCCGCTGCATCAATCCAAAATGTCCGGCTCAAATCCGCGAAGGACTTATTCACTTCGTCTCCCGAAACGCAATGAACATTGACGGTCTTGGAGAACGCGTCATTGCCCAGCTTTTCAAGGAAAACCTGATTGAAGATGTAGCGGATCTTTACCGCCTACAGAGAGAACAGCTTCTGGAGCTTGAGCGGATGGGCGAAAAATCAGCGGACAACCTTCTGCAGGCAATTGAAAACTCCAAAAAGAATTCCCTTGAGAGACTTCTGTTCGGGCTTGGCATCCGCTTTATCGGGGCAAAGGCAGCAAAGACGCTTGCGCAGCATTTTGAGACGATGGACCGGTTGCAATCTGCCTCAAGGGATGAGATTATTGCAGTTGATGAAATCGGGGACAAAATGGCGGACGCCGTTGTTACTTATTTTGACCAGGAAGAAATGAATGAACTGATTTCAGAGCTCAAATCCTGCGGCGTGAATATGTCATATCTCGGTCCAAAGCTTGTAAGACCTGAGGAATCCGATTCCTTCTTTGCAGGCAAGACTGTCGTGCTGACAGGGAAGCTTGAGCAGATGTCCCGCAATGAAGCGAAAGAGAAAATTGAAGCGCTAGGCGGCAAGGCAGCGGGAAGCGTAAGCAAGAAAACAGATCTGGTCGTAGCCGGGGAAGATGCAGGCAGCAAGCTTGCAAAAGCGCAGGAGCTGGGCATTGAGATTTGGGATGAAGAGCGCTTAATTGAAGAGCTGAAAAAATAGATTTCTTTCTGAGGAGAAACTAAAAGAGGTGTGTTCCAACTTGAAAAAAGGAATAGTTATACTGCTTGCAGGCTGCCTGTTTTTGTCAGCCTGCGCACCGAGCTTTGGTGAAGAGGAGGAGCTTGTACAGGAAACGGAAGATGATTCAACAGAAAAAGCGATCATTCCAAAGTACAACATTTCAGACTCCTACTATAAAATGATCCTGCCTTTTAAAGAGGGCAAAGCTAGAGGTCTTGTTGCAGAGAATATTAACACCCGTCTTGATATTGATGAGTTTGAAACAGGCCTCATGAGAATGGCTCAGGAAGAATTCCCGCCTGATAACCATCTGTATCAGGAAGGACAGTACCTGGATGAGAAAACAGTCCGTTCATGGCTTGGAAGAAAGCTTGAAGGAAAAGAGCTTGAAGATAAGAAAAAAAGTGACAAGAATTTTAAAAATGAAGGACTTAACCCGCCGAAATCATCAGAAGGCGATTATATCCAGCAGAACGAAAAAAGCCCGATTTATTTGGCTCATATGCTTGAGCATAACTACTTGGTCCGAAAAGGCGAAAATACGGTCGAGCTGGGGGGAGTCGTCATCGGACTTGCGATGAACTCAGTTCATTATTACCGTGAAGCCGTAGGAGAGCCTCAGCGTGAGTACAAAATTCCTGACAGCCAGTTAGAGGCAGAAGGCAAGAAAATGGCCGCAGAGGTCATCAAGCGCGTCAGAAGCCAAAAAGGCCTTGAAAGAGTGCCTGTGGTCATTGCCCTTTATAAACAGGCACCAAAATCCTCGATCGTGCCAGGCAGCTTTATTGCAAGCACTGTCGTTGACGGAGGAAGCAGTTCAATCGGCAAATGGGACAGCGTAAATGAAGAATACGTCTTCTTCCCGTCACCTGAAGGAACGGAAAACTACCGCGAGGATGCCAACTTGTTTGAACGCTTCAAACAGGACATTGACGACTTCTTCCCGAACTACACAGGTGTTATCGGCAAAGCCTTCTACAAAGGCGAAGAGATGCAGGAACTGAAAATTGACATTCCGATGCAGTTTTACGGAAAATCAGAAGTGATTGCATTTACGCAGTTTGCAACAGGTAAAGTCGTGGACTACTTCCCGGACTACGTTTCGGTTGAAGTAAACATTACCTCCACAAGCGGCCAGGAAGCCCTGATCGTCCGCAAGCCGGGCCAGGAAAAACCGACTGTGCATATTTATCAATAAGAGTAAAAGCCATCCTGCGGTATGCGGGGTGGCTTTTTTTTTATGTATCTGTTGCTTACTAAAAAGTCATTCGAACTCTGTCTAAAGCAGTGATCTCTGGTTAAAAACGATTAGAAAAGGCTGAAAACCATGCTGGGTGCGCCTGGCAGGATAATCTGCATGGCCGAATGGCATGGATTCGTGCCTTACAATCCAAACTGAACGTTCAACAATCCGAACTCTTTCTCTAACAATCCAAAAACACCTTCTAACAATCCAAATCAGCGCTTTAACAATCCAAACGCTTACAGACTGAGCAGCAGAGGGGTATAATACACTTAAACAAACGTTTAATTAATAGGTGATACTATGCAGCACAATGAACAGCGAACAAAGGCGTTTCTTTTATTGACCGGAATTCTATTTCTCTTCAGCATGCTGACATTCATGATCCCAATACCCGGTCTCCTGAAGGATGCCGTCTTCTTTGCCGGATTTGTCCTTGCCTGCATCATTCATTTCCACTTTAAAAGAAAACAAAAAGAAACCGCCTGAAAACAGGCGGTTTCTGCATACCTTATTTTGTTTCTTCTTCAAGCGTTTCTTCCATTTCCGTAAACACGTTCTGAACGCGTTTTGAAGGTCTGCTTGTAATCAAGCTGACAACATAGACAGCGATTAAGCTCAGGAAGAATCCAGGAATCATTTCGTATACCGTTTCTTTCAGTACCGGTACGTTTACCCAGATCAATACGGTTACGGCACCGACGATCATTCCGGCCAGTGCGCCCCACTTGGTCATGCGTTTCCAGTACAAGCTCAGGAGAACGGCTGGTCCAAATGCAGAACCGAATCCGGCCCATGCATATCCGACGAGTGACAGGATTGTGTCACTAGGTTTAAGTGATAAGAGTACACCTACAACGGCTACCAGAAGTACGGCAAGCCTTCCGATTAGAACGAGCTCTTTGTCAGATGCATTTTTCTTTAAAAACGTTTTGTAAAAATCTTCAGTCAGAGCACTTGCAGTAACAAGCAGCTGTGATGAAATGGTGCTCATAATGGCTGCAAGAATGGCTGCAAGCAAAAATCCGGTAATAAACGGATGGAAAAGAACCTGAGAAAATTTAATGAAGATGGTTTCAGGATCTGCAAGGCTTGTGCCTGTCTCAGCAATATATGCAATTCCGACGAGGCCTGTAAGCATTGCACCGATGATGGATATAATCATCCAGCCCATTCCGATTCTTCTGGCCGGCTTTAACTCTTTAATGGATGATATGGCCATAAAGCGTACAATAATGTGAGGCTGTCCAAAATAGCCTAAACCCCATGCGAGGAATCCAAGAATTCCAAGCACGGACGTTCCTTTAAAGATGTCCGTATATGTCGGATCAATTTCACGGACCACATCAAACGTAGGACCTACTCCGCCAAGCTCCATGAAAGCCACAACCGGCACAAGGATAAGGGCAAAGAACATGATAAGACCCTGAACAAAGTCTGTCAGGCTTACTGCAAGGAATCCTCCAAACAGGGTATAGACCATGACAACACCTGCTGTAAGCAGCATTCCAAACATGTAATCTGCTTTAAATGCCGATTCAAACAGCAGTCCTCCGGATACCAATCCTGCAGACGTGTAAAGGGTAAAGAAAATAACGATGACAATTGCAGAAACGAATCGTAGCATGCGTGATGTGTCTTTAAAGCGGTTTTCAAAGTAATCCGGTATTGTAATAGAGTCGTTTGCCACCTCTGTATAGGTGCGCAGGCGCGGAGCCACAAGGATATAGTTCAGGTATGCGCCGACAGTCAGACCGACTGCTAACCACATACTTGATAATCCAGTAGTATACATGGCACCCGGAAGACCCATCAGCATCCAGCCGCTCATATCAGATGCTCCTGCTGACAATGCTGTCACAGCCGGGCCAAGTCCCCGTCCTCCAAGCATGTAGCCTGATACATCATTTGTAGATTTTCTGAAGGCATAAAATCCAATCAGGAGCATGCCTGCAAAATAAATTCCCAGTGATAAAATTGTTGCTAGTTCCACCAAATCTCTCCTTTGACTTTAGTGATCGTGTAATAAAAAGAACCATAAATTTCTAACCGTTCAGCCCTACGGTTACTTAACCTAACAAACTATTTCCCGCGTTTCAAGGATTTGAAACAGAAACGGCGCGGGTTCAAACCCTTGAGACGTACACAGCTTGTACAGGTAAGCGCTTTCTCTATTTTATTAAAGTAAAACTTTTCAGAAAAATCAAACGAAGTCACTTTCCGTTTCATACACAGCTATTATGTGCATTCCGGCACAAAACAAATCCCATTTTTCATCATAGGCAATTTGCTCTTTTCCTACATATGATAAATAGACAAAACTGAGCGTATGAGAGGGATGAAAATGGAGAATAACCGAAAAGATCCAATGCGCATGATCAATGAATTTTTTGAGGCGCGTCCAAAACGGTCGCTTCTGGGAAATATAGACGAATACTTCAAACAATCATTTTCACCGAAGGGAATTCCGCTTTCAATGGAAGAAAAGGATGATTCGTTTCTAGTAAAAGCCGAGCTTCCGGGAGTTGAGAGGGAAAACATCAAGTTAACAATCGAGGACGGCCATCTGATCATTACAGTAAAAGGGGAAAAGGATGAAAAGGAATCACTTCAAATGCCGCCGTCTGCCTTAGTAAAAAAGTTAAAGGCAAATTACCGGAATGGTATGCTGAAAGTCGTCATTCCCAAAAAACCGCCCACTGACGTGAAAATTGATTAGGTATTTTACTTCAGTAAAAAATCTTTTAGTATAATTCAATTTTTACTTGCTTGAATGTGTAAAAACGTACTGGAACAAGGCAGAGAAGCAATTTTCTCTGTCATTTTTTTGTTTTTAGAATTATTTAAGTAAAATAAAAGGTAAAATAACTAAAATTTTTAGTTAAATTTTACTTGAAATGTTCAGTCAATTCATCTAAAATAAGTTTTGTAAACGATTTCATTTTGCGGTCAAAAAAGATGAATTAGGGGGTAAAGCATGAAAAAGGCAATAAGTTTGATCTGTATGGTTCTGATTATCGGCATGCTGTCAGCTTGTTCTGGAGGCAATTCCGAAAAGACAAGCAAAGATGACAACAAATTAACGGCATGGGCATGGA
Organism: Bacillus sp. FSL H8-0547; assembly: GCA_038002745.1. Lineage (NCBI taxonomy): Bacteria > Bacillati > Bacillota > Bacilli > Caryophanales > Bacillaceae > Bacillus > Bacillus sp. FSL H8-0547. Next base: position 1,454,751 of record JBBODD010000001.1, on the reverse strand, counting down.
ACATCAACGTCCCTGTTCTTGAAGCAGCGGCTGAGCGCTATAAAAAAGAAAACCCGGACTTCGAGCTTGAGATTGTAGAACTTGGGCGCGAAGATGTGTATCAGAAATTAACTACAGGCCTGCAAGCAGGCGGTCAGGGTCTTCCTGATATCGTACTGGTAGAGGACGACCGTATTCAAGGGTATGCAGAAGCGTATCCGAAAGCATTTCTTGATCTGAAAAAATACGGTTTTGAGGAACAAAAAGATAAGTTCCCGACAAGCAAAACCGATCTTCTGACTGTAAACGACAAGGTCGTCGGCTTCCCGTTTGACGGCGGTCCGACAGGTGTCTTCTACAGAACGGATATGTTTGAAGAAGCAGGCGTGAAAGCGGAAGACATTGAGACGTGGGATCAGTTCATTGAAGCAGGTAAAACCATTAAAGAAAAGACAGGCAAAGCAATGCTTGGTCTTGATCTGAACGGTGACGACGGTCTTTACCGGATGATGATGAACCAGCAGGGATCTTTGTACTTTGATGACAAAGGCGAGCTTGTTCTTACATCTGAACAGTCTATGAATGCAGCTAAAGTGATTAAACAACTTAAAGATGAAGGATTAGTTAAAAATACAGTTGGCTGGGATGCATGGATCAGTGCAATGGTCAGCGGTGAAGTAGCGACTGCTCCATCAGGCGCATGGCTATCCGGCTCGATTACCGGACAAGGCAAAGATACATCAGGCAAGTGGGGCGTGATTCCGCTTCCGGCATTTGAAGAAGGCGGCAACCGTGCATCCAACCTTGGCGGAAGCAACTACGTCATCATGGAAAACACAAACATGAAACAGGAGGCCTATGACTTCCTTGAGTTCTTCTCAACAGACGAAGAAACACAGCTTGAAGCGATGAAGGGCGGACTGTTCCCGACTCTGAACACAATCTATGACGAGCAGGTCTTCACTGAAGAGCAGGAGTTCTTTACAAATCAGCCGATCTGGCAGACATTCACACAGCAAATGGACAGCATTCCGTCTGTTAACTATACAGGCAACTACTCTGTTGCAATGGATGAGTCCATTAAAGCACAGTCAGAAGCTGTCAGCGGAAAAGTATCCATTGAGGATGCCTACAAAGCTGCAGAAGACAGACTGAAAAACAGAGTCAAATAATACTTTGAAAATGAAAAAAGAAAGGGCCGAATCTGATTCTGCCCTTTCGTAATTTAAGGTGGGATCTCGCATGAGTCAAACACGATTATTTCCTTATATGTTTATCGCCCCTGCAGTTATACTCTTTCTCGTTTTTACCGTTTATCCAATCTTTGCTTCACTGTTGCTGAGCTTTCAGACGTTTGAAGCAGGGGAATATATTTTTACCGGCCTTGATAACTACATTACGCTTTTTAATGACACGATTTTCAGAAAAGCCCTGATGAACACGTTCATAATCTTCATCGTGCAGGTGCCGATCATGCTGCTTCTTGCACTCATCTTATCGAATGTGCTGAACAGCGGGCTCCTTCGCCTGAAAGGATTTTTCAGAGTATCGTTTTTCCTTCCGGCGGTAACATCTCTTGTTGCGTATTCAATCCTTTTCTCCATCATGCTCCAGGAGGAAGGCATCATTAATACAGTCGTCGGTTTCTTCGGTCTGGAAGCGATTCCATGGCTGTCGGACAGTTTTTGGGCAAAAGCTTCCATCATCCTTGCGATGACATGGAGATGGACAGGATATAACATGGTCATTTTCCTTGCTGCTCTTCAAAACATTCCAAACGATATGTACGAGGCAGCTTCACTCGACGGCGCGGGGAAAATCAGACAGTTTTTCTACATTACAATCCCGCAGCTTAAGCCGGTTATTCTTTTCGCTGCAACCCTATCAACAATCGGAACGCTGCAGCTTTTTGATGAACCGTTCAACTTAACAAAAGGCGGACCGGCCGATTCAACGATGACTCTCGGTCTGTATATTTACCAGAATGGATTTGAGTTCTTCCAGTTCGGCTACGCATCGGCAGTCGCTTATGTTGTTGTTATTTTAGTGGGTATTCTCACATTTATTCAATTCAAATTGGCAGGTGATCGATGATGAATGCTGAAACAACCAACCAGATTCAATCAACGTTCGTAACAGGGACAAAGAAAAAGCGCAGCAGGTCGCTGCCGCAGAAAATTGGCATGTACGCCATTTTAATCCTGTTTATGATCATCTCGATTTTCCCGTTTTACTGGATGTTTATCGGGGCGACAAATGAATCGGGCAAGATGTTCACAAACCCGCCTACACTCACGCCCGGCGATCAGCTGATGACGAACTTCCAGAACCTGAATGCATCGATCAACATTCCTCAGGTGATGTTCAATTCGCTGTTTGTGTCTCTCTTATATGTAGTTGCGGCACTTGCTGTTTGTTCGCTTGCCGCCTATGCACTTGCAAAATTCGAATTTAAAGGCAGAAACTTTATTTTCACAGCGTTCCTTTTATCAATGATGATTCCGTATCAGGCAACGATGATTCCGCTGTTCCGCATGATGTCAGAGCTGAATCTTTTAAATACGTATTTTGCGGTCATCGCGCCGCAGCTTTGCTATCCGTTTGCAATCTTTCTTTTAAGACAGAACTTCCTTGCGTTCCCGACGGAGCTGATCGAAGCGGCAAGACTTGACGGTGCAGGAGAACTCAAGATTTTCTTCAAAGTTGTGGCTCCATCCATGCGCCCGGCGCTTGCTGCCGCATCCATCTTCCTGTTCATGACGCAATGGAACAACTTTATGTGGCCGCTTGTTATTCTGAACGATGCGGGCATGTACACGTTCCCTGTCGCACTATCGACACTGATGGGTCTTTCTTATATTGACTACGGCCAGGTGATGATGGGTGTATCCATTGCAACCGTTCCAATTATCGTTTTCTTCTTGGTGCTGCAGAAGCAGTTTATCTCAGGAATGCTTGGAAGCGCTGTTAAATAGGGGGAAAACAAAATGCTGACAACAAAGGGGAACCACTTTTATTTAAACGGAGAACCGTTTCAGATCCTATCGGGAAGCATTCATTATTTCCGCGTTGTTCCCGAGTACTGGGAGGACCGGCTGCTGAAACTGAAGCAGCTCGGTCTGAACACAGTCGAAACGTATATTCCGTGGAATGTCCATGAACCGAAAAAAGGCCAGTACTGCTTTGAAGCCATGGCAGATCTTGAAGGCTTTATTAAAAAAGCAGAAGAGCTTGGTCTGTATGTCATTCTCAGACCGGCACCTTACATTTGTGCCGAGTGGGAATTCGGAGGCTTTCCCGGCTGGCTTCTGAAAGAGCCTGGCATGGTGCTCCGAAGCTCAGATCCAGTGTTCTTTGATCATCTGGCATCGTACTTTGATGTGCTGCTGCCGAAAATTGTGCCGCATCTATCGTCAAACGGCGGCCCGGTCATTGCCGTACAGGTGGAAAATGAGTACGGCGCCTACGGAAATGACCTGCAGTATCTGAATGCATCAGCAGATCTTTTTAAAAAAGCAGGCATTGATGTTCTGCTCTTCACCTCGGACGGACCCGAATTCATTCAGCACGGCTCCATGCAGGATGCTGTGACAACCTTGAATTTCGGCTCCCGCTCGGGGGAAGCCTTTGCCGCACTCGAAACGTTTCGACCAAACTCCCCGAAAATGTGTGCCGAATTTTGGATTGGCTGGTTCGATCATTGGGGGGGAGAGCATCACACGCGGGAAGCCGCTGATGTTGCTGCAGAATATGAAAAAATGATCTCACAGGGTGCGTCCGTGAATTTCTATATGTTCCATGGCGGAACAAATTTCGGTTTTATGAACGGCGCCAACCATTATGAGTTCTACACGCCGACCATTACAAGCTATGACTATGATGCTCTTTTAACCGAATGGGGAGACCCTGGTGAAAAGTACTTTGCGGTAAAAAACGTTCTTTCAAAATACAGAGAAGTACCGGAGGAAAATCCGGCACCTTCTGTTAAGAAAAGCTACGGCAAAGTGAATCTGGACGCCAAGATGAGCGTGTTTGATTATATCAGCACACTGGAGCCTAAAACGGTTATCGCTCCGAAACCGATGGAGGAGCTCGACCAGAATTACGGCTATATTCTTTATAAAACAGTGATTACGAAACAGGGCGACCTTGAAATGGACACCGCGCCGATTCGCGACAGAGCGTTTATCTATATCAACGGAAAGCTTGAACGCACCATATACCGGAATGATCCGGAAAAAACGATTACCCTTTCGTTTCCACATGAGGAAAACATACTTGAGGTATTCGTGGAAAACATGGGCCGCGTAAACTACGGCAAGCACTTAAAGGACAAAAAAGGCATCACTGAAAATCTCTGGATCGGAAATCAGTACTGGTTCCACTGGGAGGTTTATCCGCTTGAGATGGATGATGCGGATTTTGCTTTTATAGAAGGAAAAGACGAACGCTATCCGCGCTTTTACAAAGGGGAGATGACGGCAGACGCGCCGGCAGATACCTTTATTGATCTTGAAGGATGGACAAAAGGAAATGTCTGGGTAAACGGGTTTAACCTCGGACGCTACTGGGTGACAGAAGGTCCGCAGCAGCGTCTGTACGTTCCGGGCCCGCTTTTGAAACAAGGAAAGAATGACATTCTCGTGATGGAGCTTGAGGGTAATGAAACCTGCTGCATCACGTTTACGGACGAACCAAAACTCGGCTAAAGGAGCATACTGCGATGCCTATATTCATGAATGAAGAACGCAACCAATTCCACCTTGCAAACAAAACGGTCAGCTATATCTTTCATGTGATGAAAAACGGGGAGCTTGGCCAGCTGTACTACGGAAAACGGCTGAATCACCAGCCTGACTTTTCCCATTTTGCCGCCTATCACATTCCGACAGCAGCAAGCTGCCACCCTGAAAAGGATGATCCGGCTTTTTCCCTTGAGACAGTATGCCAGGAATATCCGGTGTACGGCACGAGTGATTTCAGAGAACCGGCCATCTCCCTGAGGCATCCGGGCGGAAGTTCTGTAAGCAAGTTTGAATTTACATCTTTTGAAATAAAGGAAGGAAAAGAGCGGATTCCGGGACTTCCTGCAACATTTGCGAATGCGGGTGATGCCAGCACATTGATCATCTCGCTCACAGATAAACTGAGAAAGCTGACATTGAAGCTTTATTATACGATTTTTGAACATTCCGCATCCATTGCCCGTCACGCTAGTCTTGAAAATGAAGGGGAGCAGCCGGTCGACATTGAGAGGTTGATGAGTCTTTCCCTCGACCTTTCGGACAGTGATTTTACGATGGTGCATCTTGCCGGTACATGGTCAAGGGAACGCCATTTAAAAGAACGGAAGCTTCAGACGGGCATCCAGTCCATCTCTAGCATAAGAGGTGCAAGCTCGCATCACCACAATCCGTATATGGCGTTTAAACGTGCAAATACAACAGAAACTTCCGGAGAAGCGTACAGCTTCCAGTTCGTATACAGCGGCAACTTTTTAGCCCAGGCGGAAGTTGATCACTACGATGCAGCACGCATCCAGATGGGAATCCATCCGTTTCAGTTCAGCTGGCATCTGGCCCCGGGCGAAGTGTTTCATACACCTGAAGCCATTCTGACGTATTCAGATGAAGGACTGAACGGGCTCACGCAGTCCACGCACAACCTGTTCAGGGAGCACCTTATCGCACCAGTCTGGCAGAAGCGGGACCGTCCGGTTCTGATCAACAACTGGGAAGCCACGTATTTCGATTTTAACGCTGAAAAGATTACGGCGATTGCAAAGCAGGCTAAAGAGCTCGGTGTTGAGCTGTTTGTCCTTGATGATGGCTGGTTTGGAAAGCGCAATGATGATACAACTTCCCTCGGAGACTGGTTCGTCGACCTGAACAAGCTGCCTGAAGGCATCGATGCCCTGGCTGATGCGGTCCGCAGCGAAGGGCTGAAATTCGGTCTCTGGTTTGAGCCGGAAATGATTTCTGAGGAGAGCGATCTTTTCACGAGGCATCCTGAATGGGTGATTCATGACCCTGAGCGGCCGGTCACATACGGACGAAATCAGTGGGTGCTCGACTATACGCGAGGTGAAGTCGTTGATTATCTGTATGAGCGGATGTCCTCCATCATCGAGTCGGCAAAGCTCAGCTACATCAAATGGGATATGAACAGAAACATCACGGAGGCTTACTCCGCAGCGCTTGGACAGGACCGGCAGGGTGAATTTTTCCACCGCTACATTCTCGGAGTCTATGAATTATATGAAAGATTGACCGAGAAGTATCCGGACGTCCTGTTTGAATCGTGTGCCGGAGGCGGGGGACGGTTTGATGCCGGCATGCTCTACTATGCACCGCAGGCATGGGCAAGTGACGACACGGACGCCGTTGAGCGCCTCAAGATTCAATACGGCTCATCTTTTGTTTATCCAATCTACAGCATCGGCTCTCACGTATCCGACGTGCCAAACCATCAGACGCTGCGCAAAACCTCGCTGAAAATGCGCGGGGATGCCGCATACTTCGGTACATTCGGCTATGAGCTTGATCCGAACAAGATGACAGAGGAAGAGAAGGCAGATGTAAAAAAACAAATCGAGACATACAAGTCACACCGCACACTGGTCAGAAACGGCGATTTCCACCGCCTGATCAGTCCGTTTGAATCAAACGAAACCGCCTGGATGATTGTGTCCAAAGACCGTTCTGAAGCGCTTGTCGGCTGGTATCAGGTACTGGCGGAAGCAACTCCGAAAAAAATCCGGACGCTCAAGCTTGCGGGGCTCGAAGCAGACAGCACGTACAAGGTGGACGGCGCCGCATACGGCGGGGATGAGCTGATGCAAAGAGGTATACCGCTTCCTGTACAGTACAACGGCGTCAACAAACAGATGGCAGAACGCGGCGGAGATTTTCAGTCACACGTATTTTACCTTACGAAAAATGGGGGATGAGACATGTATTTAGGCGTTGATTACTATCCAGAGCATTGGGATCCATCCCTGTTCGGCGAAGATATTGAAAAAATGAAGGAAATGGGCGTCAATATGGTGCGCATCGGCGAGTTCGCCTGGCACTTGATGGAGCCTGAAGAAGGAAAGTACGACTTCTCTTTTTTTGACGGAGTCATCAAAAGGTTTAAAGAAGAGGGCATCGCCGTTATGTTCGGCACACCAACGGCTACGTTTCCTGCCTGGCTTGTGAAAAAGCATCCGGATATCCTACTTGAAGATGAACACGGCCATCCGAAATCATTCGGTGGCAGAAGACAGTACTGCTATAATTCCAAAACCTATCAGACTTACTCTCTTGCGATTGCCCGAAAACTGGTTTCACACTATCAGAATGAGAGCGGAATTGTCGCCTGGCAGATTGATAACGAGCTTGGCCACGAAGGCAGTGACATGTGCTACTGCGGCGAGTGCAAAGAAGCCTTTCACCGGTTTCTTGAGAAAAAATATGAAACTGCTGAAGAGCTGAACAAACGCTGGGGCACGATTTTCTGGGGGCAGACGTACAACGCATTTGATGAAGTCCCTGTCCCGAAACCGACCATAACGGTTCATAATCCGGCTATGATGCTTGACTGGGCAAGATTCAGAAGCGAATCTCTCAGCAGCTTCGCGAAAATGCACTTAAATCTCGTAAAAAAACTGAAAGGCCCGCATCAGGAAGTCACGACGAATCTACCGGGCGGCTTTTTCGGAAAATGGTTTGACCATAACGAGTTTTCAAGAGAACTTGATTTCGTTTCCTATGACAATTACCCGGTATGGGGCGGACTGACAAAACCGGTATCACCGGCCTTTCTGTCATTTACTCTCGGGTTTGTCCGCGGCATCAAGCGTGAAAACTTCTGGATCGTTGAGCAGCTGATGGGCGCACAGGGCCATGATATCATCGGCTACCTGCCAAGACCCGGCCAGGCTCAGCTTTGGTCCTATCATGCATTTGCACACGGCTGCAGCAACATGCTTTACTTCCGTTTCCGCGGCATGAACAGGGGAGCTGAGCAGTACTGCCTCGGCATACTTGACGCAGACAACACGCGTTCCCGCAAATTCTACGAGGTGCAGGAAGTATTCAAAGAAGTACGGAAGCATGAAGAGGTATTCCAGGCGCCGATACAGGCAGATGTTGCCGTCCTTTATGATTTTGACAATGTCTGGTCAATGCGCATCCAGCAGCAGAGCTCGCAGCTTGAATTCACAAACGAACTGATGAGGCTCTACCAGCCTTTCCATGATGTGAATGTGCCGGTTGACGTCCTGCGGTACGACCATGATTTTTCATCCTATAAAGTTGTGCTCGTCCCGGTGCTCACACTGGTTGACGACGAACTTGCCGCAAGACTGAAAGCTTTTGCTGAAAACGGCGGAACGGTGATTTTCTCCTTCCGTGCAGGCATGAAAAACAAAGACAATAATATTCCTTTCGGTGAAAAGACACCTTATCAGCTGAAGGATCTGCTCGGAATTGAAATCGATGAGGCTGAATCGCTTCACGGCGGCCAGCACGTCTCCATCCTTTCAAACGACGGCAAAAACGAAGCATCCGGCAGCGTGTGGAGAGACCTTGTCCGTCCGGCAGCAGCGGAAACCCTGTATACCTACAGCGACCGTTTTTATAAAAACTATGCCGCTGTTACGGTGAACGGATACGGGAAAGGAAAAGCCTATTACGTCGGAACCGGTGCAGAAGAAAAGGTGCTCAGAGAGCTAGCGTTATCTGTTTTGAACGGGGCCGGCATCACCTATATCGAATCAGACCCGGGTGTAGAAGTCGTCATCAGAGGAGAGCATGCGATCGTCATGAACCACAATGATGAGGATGCGGTCTTTGAAGGAGAAGTGCTGCAGCCGTTTGAGACGAAAATTCTGGCACGGTCAAAAGGGGGACACACACAATGAATGCGGCGGAACTGGAAACATTATTTCAATCAACGTTCGGAAGCGGGAGCTACCGCAGTTTTTTCGCTCCGGGACGCATTAACCTGATCGGGGAACATACGGATTACAACGGCGGACACGTCTTTCCATGTGCGATCACGTATGGAACGTATGCCCTTGCAGCTAAGCGGCCGGACCGGATGATTCGCATGTACTCCGTAAATTTTCCTGACAAAGGCATTGTGGAGTGCCCGCTTGACGATTTAACTTACAGGTCCGAAGACGACTGGGCGAACTATCCGAAAGGCATGATAGCGGCGCTGAAGGAACGCGGATACGTCATTGAGGAAGGGCTTGACCTTTTAATCTACGGAAACATTCCGAACGGGGCAGGGCTTTCTTCATCAGCTTCAATTGAAATGGTGACAGGCGTCATGCTGGAAGCGCTGTTCAATTTGAAAATCGACCGGATTGAAATGGTGAAGCTTGGCCAGGTGGTTGAAAATCAGTATATCGGAGTCAACAGCGGCATCATGGACCAGTTTGCAATCGGCATGGGGAAAAAAGCGTGCGGGATGCTGCTTGACTGCCAGACGCTGAACTACCGCTATGCACCGATCGAACTTGATCACCACGTGATTGTCATCATGAATACGAACAAACGAAGAGAGCTCGCAGGTTCAAAGTACAATGAACGCCGCGGGGAATGCGAGGAGGCGCTGAGCATTCTGCAGGAAAAAGTGCCTGCGCAGTCCCTTGGCGAACTATCAGCTGAAACGTTTGAACGCTATGCATCAGCGATCAGCAGTGAAACCGTCCGTAAGCGCGCGCGTCATGCTGTAACGGAAAACGAGCGGACGATTCAGGCGCTCGAAGCGCTTGAAAGGAACGACCTGTATACATTCGGCGAGCTCATGAACGCATCCCACCGCTCCCTGCGCGATGATTACGAAGTAACGGGAAAAGAGCTTGATGCATTAGTAGAAGCTGCCTGGAAACAAAACGGCGTCATCGGGGCGCGGATGACGGGAGCAGGCTTCGGCGGCTGCGCCATTGCGATCGTTGAAAAAACGGCTGCTGAAGACTTCTTAAGAGAAGTCGGCAGCGTATATCTCAATGAAATCGGGCACGAAGCGTCCTTTTACATCGCAAGCATCGGGGACGGAGCATGCGAAATCGAATTGGGGGTTCACATATGAGCGTATTAGTTCTTGGCGGGGCCGGCTACATCGGCTCCCATGCCGTCTATCAACTCATTGACCGGGGGATTGACACGGTTGTTGTCGACAACCTGCAGACCGGACACAGAAAAGCCGTTCACCCTGAAGCACGCTTTTACGAAGGGGACTTAAGAGACGAAGCCTTTTTAAACAGCGTCTTTGAAAAAGAGGCCATCACCCAGGTGCTGCATTTTGCTGCAAGCAGTTTAGTGGGCGAATCAGTGGAAAAGCCGCTGGAGTATTTCCGCAACAACGTATACGGGCTGCAGGTCCTGCTTGAAGTGATGCAAAAGCACGGTGTGAAAGAGATCGTCTTTTCATCTACGGCAGCTGTTTACGGGGAACCGGAGACCGTTCCGATTACCGAAAACGAACCGGCAAACCCGACCAACCCGTACGGCGAATCCAAGCTGATGATGGAGAAAATGATGCGCTGGTGCGAAGAGGCATACGGCATCCGCTATGTATCACTCCGCTATTTCAATGTGGCTGGCGCGCGTGCAGATGCTGAAATCGGCGAGGATCACACACCTGAAACACACCTTGTGCCAATCATCCTGCAGGTGGCGCTCGGACAAAGAGAGCATATCTCGATCTACGGCGATGATTATCCAACGCCTGACGGCACTTGCATCCGCGATTACGTTCATGTCGAAGACCTGATTGATGCACACCTTCTTGCCCTGAACTATTTGAGCAGACAAGGTGAGAGCACCATTATCAACCTCGGCAGCAGCCGCGGCTTCTCAGTGAGCGAGATGATTCGGGAGGCGCGCGAAGTGACGGGCCATCCGATTCCTGCTGCTGCCGCACCCCGCAGAGCAGGCGACCCGAGCACGCTCGTCGCTTCATCCGAAAAAGCAAAAGCCATTCTCGGCTGGGAGCCGGCGCGGACAAACATCAAAACGATTTTGCAGGATGCGTGGAACTGGCATCAAACAAAACCACACGGATATGGAGAGGATTCCAGATGAACATGTCTTCATTCGTCAATCAATTAACAGAGCAAGCCATCCAGAAAAAATTCATCACAGACAGAGACCGCGTTTACGCACGGAATCAGCTGATCGGTCTGCTTGGGATTGATGCCTATGAAGAATGCGGTCTGCCTGAAACTCTTCTGACAGTTCCGGATCTCTTGGACGTTCTGGTTGAAGACGCAGCACGCCGCGGAGTGATTGAAGGAACCTTTGATGAAAAAGAAAAATTGTCTGCAGGTCTGATGAATGTCTTTTTAGACAAACCTTCCCACATTCAGCAGACATTCGAAGAATACTACAGCCTGTCGCCTGAAATTGCGACCGATTACTTTTATAAATTCAGTCAGAACAGCAACTACATCCAGACAAAGCGGATTGCGAAAAACATCCATTACAAAACCCCTACTGAGTACGGGGAGATTGATATCACCATCAATCTCTCCAAACCGGAAAAAGATCCGCGCGACATTGCAAGAGAGCGGGCTGTCAAAAACGATGCAGCCTATCCGAAATGTCTCCTTTGCGCAGAAAATGAAGGGTACGCGGGGCGCATCGGCCATCCTGCACGCGCCAATCACCGGATTATCGAACTGTCGCTTGAAAGCGAGAAGTGGTATTTCCAGTACTCTCCGTACATTTATTACAACGAACATTCCATTGTTTTATCAGGAGAGCACAGGGACATGAAAATCAACGGGGACGCCTTCAGGAGGCTGATTGCGTTCGTTGAGCAGTTCCCGCACTATTTCATCGGTTCAAACGCAGATCTGCCGATTGTCGGCGGCTCCATTCTCTCGCACGACCACTATCAGGCAGGGCGCTACTCATTTGCGATGGCGGAGGCACCGGATGAAGCAGTATTTGAAATTCCTTATTTTCCTGATGTGTCGTTCGCAAGAGTAAAGTGGCCAATGTCTGTGCTGCGTCTGCGTTCGGCGGACAAAGCGGCACTTGTAGAGGCAGCAGAGCACGTGCTGAATACGTGGAAAACGTACTCCAACCCTGAGGCGGATATTCTGGCCTTTACAGGAGATGAACCGCACCAGACGGTCACGCCGATCGCCAGAATGCGCGGCGGCGAGTTTGAGCTTGATCTTGTTCTGCGCAACAACCGAACAAGCGAGGAGCACCCGATGGGCATTTTCCATCCACATGCGGACCTCCACCACATCAAAAAAGAAAACATCGGCCTGATTGAAGTCATGGGCCTTGCGGTGCTTCCGGAGCGGCTGAAAAACGAACTTCAGCAGATCGAAGCCAACCTGCTTGGCGAAGGCAGTTCTGTTCCTGAACATCACCTTGAATGGGTCAACCAGCTGCAGGCCAAATACGGCACTTTTGAAAAGAAAACCATCGATGCTGTCCTGAAAAAAGAAGTTGGCATAAAATTCAGCAGGGTTCTGGAGGATGCAGGCGTTTTTAAACGAACTATTGAAGGGAATAAGCATTTTAACCACTTTATAGAGTGTTTAAAAACAGAGAGGAACGATACGCATGAACATCCTTCACGAAACGATTCTCAAGCATCCGCAGCAAAACATTGAGAAATACACCCTTGAAAACAGCCAGGGCTATTCAGTCAGCTTCCTGAACCTCGGCGGGGCCATCACATCCATCATGGCACCTGACAAAAACGGAACCTTTGAAAATGTTGTTCTCGCATATGACCATGCGGAGCAGTACCTTGAAAATCCGTATTACCTCGGCGCTCTTATCGGACGCGTTGCCGGCCGCATTCAGGATGCGCAGCTTGGACCTTACAAGCTTGAGGCAAACGAGGGAGAGCATCAGCTGCACGGCGGTACTCATGGATTCCACAGTGTTTACTGGAACGTCAGGACAGAAAAACGCGATGATGCGGCTGTTGCCGTCCTTACACACTTCAGCAGGGACGGAGAGGGCGGATATCCCGGCAACCTTGACGTGCAGGTGACCTACACGCTTGACTGCGACAATACGTTTACGATTGACTACGAAGCGCGGTCTGATAAAGACACGTGGCTCAGCATGACAAACCATTCGTACTTTAACCTGTCTGCAGACGGCGGGCGGGACGTTCTCAGCCATTCGCTGCAGCTGAATGCAGAAGGCATCGCAGAAATGGATGGAGATCAGCTCCCGACAGGAAAGTGGATTCCTGTAAAAGACACCCCGTTTGATCTGAAAACTGGTAAACTGGTAAGAGAAGCAGCAGAGTCGGACAACCGGCACATCGTAAATGCTGGAAACGGGTTTGATCACCTTTTTCTCCTTGAACAGCGGGACCTTAACCAGATCATCGTTCAGGAAGAAGAAAGCGGCCGGAGGATGACGGTGCAGACGTCAGAGCCTGCAGCAGTTATCTATACGGCCAACAAAATGGACACGGTGCATCCGCTGAAGGCGGAACAGGCAAAAGGGCCATACGCAGCAATCTGCGTAGAAACACAGCGGATTCCGGAATCACTGCTCGTGCCGGGACTCCCGACGCACAGGCTTGCAGCACATGAAGCGTACAGATCCAGAACATCATTTACATTTGGATTCGTTTAAAACCAGAAGATATTGAGTGAACAAAGGGGTAAGGTATATGGCGGCTACAATTAAAGATATAGCTGAAAAAGCGGGTGTTTCCATTGCGACGGTTTCAAGGGTGCTGAATTTCGACGAAACGCTGTCAGTCGGGGACGAAACGAAAAAACGCATATTTGAAGTGGCCGAGGAGCTGTCTTATAAAAAGCGGAAGACGAAAAAAAGCCTCGTGCCGAAGATTGCGATCGTCCACTGGTACACAGCCCTTGAGGAGCTGAATGACCTCTACTACATGTCAATCAGACTTGGCATTGAGGAGCGGGCGAAGCATCACAATCTTCAGCTTGCGACTTACTTTTATGATGACTTTGACGAGATCAATCAGGATCAGCTGCAGGGAATCATTGCTGTAGGCAAATTCAGCAGGCAGCAGGCAGAGGAATTCAAAAAAGCGGCCCGCAACGTCGTCTTTGTCGATTCAAGTCCGGATTCAGAACGCTTTGATTCGGTCATCGTTGATTTCGAGCGGGCAACGGAACGCGTCCTCGACCACTTTATCGCAAAGGGCCACACGCAAATCGGCTATATCGGCGGCCGCGAAACCTACCGTGAGCACACAGAAAAGCTCGACGATCAGCGTGAGCAAACGTTCATCAAGTACATGGGAGAGCGGAACATGCTGCGAGAGGATGCTATTTTCATCGGCGCCTTCACCGTTCAGGACGGCCACCGCATGATGTCAGAAGCCATCGCAAAGCTTGGCGACAATTTGCCGACCGCCTTCTTTGCAGCCAATGACAGCATCGCCATCGGCAGCATCCAGGCCCTGCACGAAAAAGGCATTCGCGTGCCAGAGCAGGTCAGCATCATCGGCGTCAATGACATCAGTGTCTCAAAGTACATCTTCCCGTCACTGACCACAGTCAAAGTCTACACCGAAGTCATGGGCGAAACCGCCGTGGATTTGATGGTCGAACGCATCACCGAGCGCAAAATCGCCAAACAGGTGACGATCGCAACCAAGCTGAAGCTGCGTCAGAGCTGCAGATAAGACGTTTAATTAAACGTTTGTTTAAAAGGGAAAACACCGCGTGCGGTGTTTTTTTATTGTGAATCAGAGTAATGCGCGTGTATTTTGGATGCGTTTGGAAATTTTCAAGTAAATGCTCCTTGGCGGCAAGTAAAACGTCATTCCTGGCAAGTAACCTTGCATATGCGGCAAGTAAATTTAAAAACTGGCAAGTAAAGCCCGGAAATTCTCATGAAAACCGCACACAACAGTAAAACCTGGCTTAGTTTAACCAAATTTTAATACATAATCAAAGCCCCTCCATGATATAAAGAAACTACAACTACAATGGAGGTCCAGCCCATGCAAACCATACCTCAGCCCGAAAGAAAAAAGAAAACCGCACTAAAAATATCCTCAGTCATCCTCATCACTTCATTGCTCTTTTTAATCATCATTCAATTCATCCCTGTCACTCAAACGGAAAACCAGACGTTTCTCAAAAAAGGAAACCGGCCGCTCATCATCGCTCACCAGGGCGGTGCCGGCATGGCGCCGGGTAATACGATGGCTGCTTTTTCGCTGTCTGAAAAGCTCGGAGTGGATATGCTGGAGATGGATGTTCACTTATCAAAAGACGGTGAAGCAGTGGTCATTCATGATAACACTGTTGACAGAACCACAAACGGTACAGGGGCTGTCAAAGACATGACGCTAAACGAACTGCAGAAACTTGATGCAGGCTATCATTTCATCGGTCCGGACGGAAGCTATTCTTACCGGAATAAAGGCATCACCATACCCGCCATGGATGAAATCTTCAAAGAGTTCCCCGGTTATCCGATGACGATTGAACTTAAAACGGACGATCCGGCATTAGCAGACAAAATGGCAGAACTGATCAGAAAGCACAATATGAGCGACAAAGTGATTATCGCCTCCTTTTACGACGATGCACTGGCTTATTTTATTGAAGCGACGGACGGGACGGTTCCTGTCAGCTCTGCCCGGGAAGCCACGCGTAATTTTGTCATCGCCCACAAACTTTACGCAGACCGCATCATTCCGATGGAAAAATACACTGCCGTCCAAATCCCGATGGAGGCAAGCGGCCTTAACCTGGCAACGGAGCGGCTGACAGAATCGCTCCACAAGCGCGGCATCGCAGTCCAGTACTGGACAATCAACGATGAAGACAGCGTCAGGAAGCTTGCCCGGATTGGCGCAGACGGTATTATGACGGATCATCCGAACATTGTGAAGAAGGTACTGGATCAAGAACTTTAGAAAAGCTGAATAATCACGGCCTTTTGTTGCTTTAATGCAATGACTTTTGTTATCATCAGAGTATTGTTTACACGAGATTTATCGGAGGTGGAGCCCCATGTCACGCATTTCAAAAGAAGAAGTGAAGCACGTTGCAAATCTTGCACGTTTAGCGATAACAGAAGAAGAAACGGAAATGTTCACAACGCAGCTCGATGCGATCATCACGTTCGCCGAGCAGCTGAATGAGCTCGATACAACTGGCGTAGAGCCGACAACACACGTCCTTGAGATGAAAAACATCCTGCGCGAGGACAAAGCAGAAAAAGGATTGCCGGTTGAGGACGTTGTGAAGAACGCTCCTGACCATAAAGACGGATACATCCGCGTACCGTCAATCTTAGAATAGGGAGGGAAGCAGCGCTATGCCATTATTTGACCAGAAACTGTCAGAACTGAAAGCAAGTTTACATAAAAAAGAAATCACCGTCTCAGACCTTGTAGACGAATCCTACAAACGCATTGGAGCTGTCGACGGAAAAGTGAACGCGTTCCTTGCATTAGATGAGGAAAAAGCACGCGCCTACGCAAAGGAACTTGACGAAGCCATCGGCACTCGCGATGAATTCGGCCTTCTTTTCGGAATGCCGATCGGGATAAAAGATAACATCGTGACGAAAAACCTGCGCACAACTGCAGCGAGCAAAATTCTAGAAAACTTTGATCCGATCTATGACGCAACCGTTGTACAGCACCTGCAAAAAGCAGAAGCGGTCACAATCGGAAAGCTGAATATGGACGAGTTTGCCATGGGTTCCTCTACGGAAAACTCAGGCTACAAAGTAACGAAAAACCCGTGGAACCTTGAGACTGTGCCAGGCGGATCAAGCGGCGGCTCTGCTGCAGCCGTTGCAGCACGCGAAGTGCCGTTTGCGCTTGGCTCAGACACAGGCGGCTCGGTCCGCCAGCCGGCAGCCTATACAGGTGTCGTTGGCTTAAAACCTACATATGGCCGCGTATCCCGTTTTGGTCTGATTGCCTTTGCCTCATCTCTTGACCAGATCGGAACGCTCACAACAAGCGTGGAAGACAACGCATTCCTGCTTCAGGCCATTTCCGGTGTGGATCCTATGGACTCCACGTCTGCGAACGTTGAAGTGCCTGACTTTTTATCAGCATTGACAGGTGACGTAAAAGGGCTGAAAATCGCTGTGCCGAAGGAATACCTCGGAGAAGGCGTGAACGAAGAAGTAAAGCAGTCTGTCCTTGATGCCCTGAAAGTGCTTGAAGCACAGGGAGCAACGTGGGAAGAAGTCTCTCTTCCTCACAGCAAATACGCACTTGCAACGTACTATCTGCTGTCTTCATCTGAAGCATCGGCAAACCTTGCGCGTTTTGACGGCGTCCGCTATGGCTACCGTTCAGACAATGCGAAAAACCTGATCGAGCTGTACAAGCAGTCCCGTTCCGAAGGCTTCGGCGATGAGGTCAAGCGCCGCATCATGCTTGGAACGTTCGCGCTGAGCTCAGGCTACTACGATGCCTACTATAAAAAAGCACAGCAGGTCCGTACGCTTATTAAAAAAGACTTTGAAGATGTTTTTGAAAACTATGATGTCATCGTTGGACCGACAACTCCGACACCTGCCTTTAAAGTGGGCGAAAAAACGGATGACCCGCTTACGATGTATGCGAACGATATTTTAACCATCCCTGTAAACCTTGCGGGCGTTCCTGGAATCTCTGTTCCGTGCGGATTCTCAAACGGACTGCCGCTCGGACTGCAGATCATCGGAAAGCATTTTGACGAAAGCACTGTATACCGCGTTGCCCATGCATTCGAGCAGGCAACGGATCATCATAAAGCAAAACCTGAACTGTAAGGGGTGAAAACCATGAAGTATGAAACGGTTATTGGACTTGAGGTCCACGTAGAGCTGAAAACAGAATCAAAAATCTTCTCAAGCGCACCGAACCACTTCGGCGCGAATCCGAATACAAACACAACCGTGGTTGAGCTCGGCTATCCGGGTGTTCTTCCGGTTTTAAACAGACAAGCCGTTGATTTCGCCATGAAAGCTGCAATGGCTCTGAACTGCGAAGTTGCGACAGACACGAAATTCGACCGCAAAAACTATTTCTATCCGGACAACCCGAAGGCGTATCAGATTTCCCAATTTGACAAGCCAATCGGTGAAAACGGCTGGATTGACATCGAAGTAAACGGCGAAAAGAAACGAATCGGTATCACGCGCCTTCATCTTGAAGAGGACGCAGGCAAGCTGACGCATACAGGCGACGGCTATTCCCTTTGCGACTACAACCGCCAGGGCACGCCGCTCGTTGAGATCGTATCAGAGCCGGATATCCGCACGCCTGAAGAAGCGTATGCGTATCTTGAAAAACTGAAAGCGATCATTCAGTACACAGACGTTTCCGACTGCAAAATGGAAGAAGGCTCACTTCGCTGTGACGCTAACATCTCCCTTCGTCCAGTTGGACAAGAGGAATTCGGAACAAAAACGGAGCTTAAAAACCTGAACTCCTTCAACTTTGTCCGCAAAGGCCTTGAGCACGAGGAGATCCGTCAGGAAGAAGTGCTCCGTGCAGGAGGCGTCATCGACCAGGAAACCCGCCGCTTTGATGAAGCAACAGGCAAAACAATCCTGATGCGTGTAAAAGAGGGCTCTGACGACTACCGCTACTTCCCGGAACCTGATCTTGTGTCCCTCTACATTGATGATGAGTGGAAAGAGCGCATCCGTGCAACAATCCCTGAGCTTCCGGACCAGCGCCAAAAACGCTACACAGAAGAGCTCGGCCTGCCTTCTTATGATGCTCAGGTACTGACTCTTACAAAAGAGATGGCAGACTTCTTTGAGGCAACTGTTGATAAAGGCGCCGATGCGAAGCAGGCATCCAACTGGCTCATGGGAGAGGTAAGCGGCTATCTGAATGCTGAAAGCAAAGAGCTGAAGGATGTCGCCCTTACTCCGGACGGACTTGCCGGCATGATCAAGCTGATTGAGAACGGCACGATCTCTTCTAAAATTGCGAAGAAAGTATTTAAAGAATTGATTGAAAACGGCGGTGATGCCGAGACAATCGTCAAAGAAAAAGGACTTGTCCAAATCTCTGACGAAGGCACGCTCCGCACGGCAGTCAATGAAGCAATCGATGCGAACCCTCAGTCTGTTGAAGACTTCAAGAGCGGAAAGCAAAAAGCGATCGGCTTCCTTGTCGGCCAGATCATGAAAGCAACAAAAGGCCAGGCAAACCCGCAGCTGGTCAACAAACTGCTTCAGGAAGAACTTCAAAAACGTTAATAAACAGACGGCGCCGCGACTGATTTCAGGAATGGCGCCGTTGTTTTTACCGTGCTTTGGCTATACTGGTTCTATGGTTTGCGTATCGGACAAAAAAAGTGTAGACTAATCCTTGGCTTGTAAGATACAACAAATCATGGAAATACATTCTGACATAGGATGATGGGGAAAATGAAAAGAGCAAGAATAATCTATAATCCAACATCTGGCCGAGAAGCCTTTAAAAAACAACTTCCAGAGGTTCTGGAGAAATTTGAAATTGCCGGTTACGAGACATCCTGCCACGCCACGACATGCGAAGGGGATGCTGTTCAGGCTGCCCGTGCAGCAGGCATCCGCGGCTTTGATCTTGTTGTTGCAGCAGGCGGAGACGGCACAGTCAATGAGGTTGTGAACGGCCTTGCTGAACTTGAGGAGCGCCCGCAGCTTGCAGTCGTTCCGGTCGGCACAACAAACGACTTTGCCCGCGCCATCAGCATTCCGCGCGACAACATTCTGACTGCAGTTGATGCCATCCTTGCAGGCGAAGCCAGAGCCATCGACATCGGACGCGTAAACGGCCACTACTTCGTCAATATCGCAGGCGGCGGACGTCTCACCGAACTCACATATGAAGTCCCAAGCAAGCTGAAAACCGTCCTTGGCCAGCTTGCCTATTACTTAAAGGGCATTGAAATGCTGCCGTCCATCCGTCCCGCAGAAGTCGAGATTGAATACGATGGAAAGCTCTTCAAGGGCGAAATCATGCTGTTTCTCGTCTCCCTGACAAACTCGGTCGGAGGCTTTGAGAAGCTTGCTCCTGACAGCAAGCTGAATGACGGCATGTTTGATCTGCTGATCCTGAAAAAAGCAAACCTAGCCGACTTTATCCGGGTCGCAAGCCTTGCGCTCCGCGGCGAGCACATCAGCGACAGCAACATCATCTACACAACGGCCAACAGAGTGAAGGTCACATCCGCTCAAAAAATGCAGCTGAACTTAGACGGCGAATACGGCGGCGATCTGCCGGGCGAATTCGTCAACCTGTACCGTCATATTGAAGTCCTCGTGCCGCTTGCAAAAGCCCAGCAAATGGACGAATAGAAACTTGGCCCTGGGGCCAAGTTTTTCTTATGTCTTCAGTATGGTAAAATTAAATGAATCAGTAAATATAAAGGAAGATTACCATGACAAAGGCAATTGCGCCTGTACAAAAAAATGAATACTATGACGTGACCTTTGAAGACCTTACGCATGACGGATCAGGCGTTGCAAAAATTGAAGGATACCCGATCTTCGTTCCCAACGCCCTGCCAAACGAAAAAGGCCAGATCAAAGTCACGAAAATAAATAAAGGCTACGCATTCGGACGCCTTGTTGAGCTGCAAGAGGAAAGCCCGCAGCGCACCGATGCACCGTGCCCGATCTATAAACAATGCGGCGGCTGCCAGCTGCAGCACTTAAGCTACCAGGGTCAGCTTGACTTTAAGCACAAGCAGGTCAAAGAAGTGCTCGCCCGAATCGGCAAGCTGAATCTGGACAACGTCAGGGTCCACCCGACACTCGGCATGAATGATCCGTGGAACTACCGAAACAAAGCACAGGTCCCAGTCGGAGAACGCGAAGGCGGCCTCATCGCCGGCTTCTACCAGCAGCGCTCTCATGAAATCATCGATATGGAACAGTGTCTGATCCAGCAAAGCGAAAACGATGAAGTCGTCGGAGCCGTGAAGGCAATCGCAAACCGCCATGGCATCCGCGCCTACGACGAAAAGAAAAACAAAGGCTGGCTGCGCCACATCATGGTCCGCCGCGGCACCGTGACAAATGAAATGATGGTCGTCTTCATCACCCGGACGCCGGACTTTCCGAACAAAAAAGCCATCATTGAAGACATCACGGCCCAATTCCCGGCCATCAAGTCCATCGTTCAAAACGTTAACCCTAAACGCACAAATGTCATCTTTGGCGAAAAAACAACCGTGCTATGGGGAGAAGAATACATCTATGATTACATCGGCGATATAAAATTTGCCATCTCAGCGCGATCTTTCTTTCAGGTAAATCCTGAACAGACAAAAGTTCTTTATGAAAAAGCGCTGGAGTATGCCGATTTGAACGGAGAGGAGTCTGTTATTGATGCATATTGCGGCATTGGAACTATCTCCTTGTTCCTCGCTCAAAAGGCAAAGAACGTGTTCGGCGTTGAAATTGTCCCTGAAGCCATTGAAGATGCAAAGCGCAATGCCGAACTGAATGGAATTGAAAATGCAGACTTTGCAGTAGGTGAAGCTGAAGTTGTCATTCCGAAATGGTATGAAGAAGGAAATGCAGCCGACGTCATCGTAGTCGACCCGCCGCGCAAAGGGTGCGATGAAGCCCTGCTGCGGACAATCCTTGATATGAAACCGAAGAAGGTTGTGTATGTAAGCTGCAACCCGGCCACTCTTGCGCGTGATTTGAGAGTGCTTGAGGACGGAGGATATGCAACGGTGGAAGTCCAGCCGGTGGATATGTTCCCGCATACGACGCATTGTGAAGCGGTCGCGTCTTTGAAATTGGTTTAATAGATAAAAGCAGCTGAGATAGAATCATTCTATTCCATCTGCTTTTTATTTGGTTTTCCATAAATTTATAAACGAGCAGAGATTGATAAACAGGCAGGAAACATGTTATAAGTGTAAAAGAATATTTTTTAACGGAAGTTTCAAATTGAGAGGATTTGAGTTTGGCATGACCAACAATTTTTGGCGTGATTTGCCGAAGCCATTTTTCGTACTTGCCCCAATGGAGGACGTGACAGATGTTGTGTTCCGTCACGTAGTCAGTGCAGCCGGCCGTCCGGATGTATTTTTCACAGAGTTTACTAACTCGGACAGCTACTGTCATCCTGAGGGCCTGAAAAGTGTGCGCGGCCGATTGACGTTTACAGAAGATGAACACCCGATGGTTGCACATATATGGGGAGACAATCCCGACTATTTCCGTCAAATGAGCATCGGCATGGCAGAAATGGGCTTTAAAGGGATCGATATCAACATGGGCTGCCCGGTCCCGAACGTGGCATCAAGAGGAAAAGGCAGCGGCCTCATCCTCCGCCCGGACGTCGCGGCAGAACTCATTCAGGCTGCAAAAGCAGGCGGACTGCCTGTCAGCGTGAAAACAAGACTTGGGTTCAAAAAGATAGACGAGTGGGAGGACTGGCTCGGGCACATCCTGAAACAGGACATTGCGAACCTTTCCATTCACTTGCGCACAAGAGATGAAATGAGCCAGGTCGATGCGCATTGGGAGCTTATCCCGGAAATCAAAAAACTGCGTGACCGCATCGCGCCGGACACGATGCTGACCATCAACGGCGACATCCCTGACCGCCAAGTAGGTCTTCAGCTTGCAGAACAATATGGCATTGACGGCATCATGATCGGCCGGGGGATCTTTAAAAACCCGTTTGCCTTTGAAAAAGAGCCGAGAGAACACAGCAGCAAAGAATACCTCGACCTGCTGAGACTGCAGCTTGACCTTCAGGATCAATATGCAGAAGAAGTGCCGCGCTCCGTCACAGGCCTTCACCGCTTTTTCAAAATCTATGTCAAAGGATTCCCGGGAGCTGCAGAGCTGCGGAGTCAATTGATGAACACGAAATCGACGGATGAAGTGAGGGCAATGCTTGAGCGGTTTGAGGAAAAACAAATGACAGAACAGTTGAGTGAAAAGCAGGAGACCTTATAGGGGTTCCTGCTTTTTTTATTTTGAAAGAGGGTTTGAGGCAGATGAAACAGAAATACATTTCTGTGCCGGTTTAGAAAAAATAATAAAAATACATATGCAAATAGGAGGCCGACATGGGCAGATTAGTTCACTTTGAAATTCACGTAAACGACATGGAGCGCGCAAAGACGTTTTACGGAGAGGTATTCGGATGGACATTCCAGGACTGGAGCGAATATGCAGGACTGCCCTATTTCGGTGCAGTGACAGGGGACGAGAATGAACCGGGAGTCAACGGCGCTTTGATGCAGAGACAGGGTCCTTCGCCTGAGCAAAACCAGCCGTTAAACGGGTTCTCCTGTACGATGGGCGTTGAAAACTATGACGTCACGGAAGCGAAAATTTTTGAGTGCGGCGGCAAGGTCGCATTGCCGAAATATGCGCTTCCCGGAATGGCATGGCAAGGGTACTACCTTGATACGGAAGGCAACATCTTCGGAATTCATCAGCCTGACGCGAATGCAAAATAAAAAGGAAGGAGAGGCAGAATGTCAGCCTTTCCTTCCTTTTTTAGTCTGAGATTAACTCCAAATCAAACTCTCCCGCGGGACCTCCTGCAAAAACGCACACGGCTCACTTTCACTGTAAATCTGCAAGAAATGCAGCGCCCGGGTGCAGGCCGTATAAAACAATCTGCGCAGGCTCTCGTCTCCATAAACTTGAGTGGATGCGTCATATATAATGACGGCGTCGAATTCAATGCCTTTGGCCAGATAGGCAGGGATCACAACGATGCCCTGCTCGTATTCAGCCGATCCGCTTTTTACAAGTTTAATGTCTGGGATGTTTCCAAGCGCGTTAAAAGCTTCGCTGCTTTCGGCAGCGGATTTGCAGATGATGGCAATGGACTGGTGACCCTGCTTCTGAAAGTCTTCAACTTTGGCTGTGATGCGCTGGTGCAGCTCCGGCCTGTCTGATACGGCAGTCAGAACAGGCATCTCGCCGCCGCGCTCAAAAGAGACAATCTGATCACCATTAGAAACAAGTTTCCGAGTAAAATCTGTTATCGGCTTAGTTGATCTGTAGCTGCGGTTTAAGAGAATCGCCTCTGTTTCATCGGGTCCATATAAGCTCATAAGCGGGTGAAAATTGGACATGCCGCTTGCGTGAACAAAGATAGCCTGGTTAAAGTCACCGAGCACGGTCATATTTGCCATAGGAAACAGCCGTTTCAAGAATTCAAATTGAAAAGAAGAATAATCCTGTGCCTCGTCTACAAGAACGTGCTTAATCGAAGTATTTGTCTGAAAACCCTGAATCTGCTCTTTCAAATATAAGAATGGAGGAGCATCCTCATAATACAGTCTTCCTTCATCAAGCATGTTCATAGTCAACCTGCAAATATCTGCCCACTCTTCAGGGGGGTTCCCTGTCATCCATTTGGTTATGTTTGAAGGGTCTGAAAAAAGCTGTCTGTATAAGGCGGTAAAATCGACAAAGCGAAGACCCTGCACCCATTTCCGGAGCGGCTTCAGTTTCCTGCGGACGACCATCCGTCCGAGCACCTTGATCTCTTGTTCGTAATCATCAAGATCTTCTTCAGAGCCCTTTCTTTTCTCTAAATAGGCAAATGCCTTTTGATACTCATCCTTGCTTAGAAACTCAATTTCCTCCTGGACCCACGGTTCGTTCAGCTCGGCTTTCTCCGCTTCATCAATTTTTGCGTTCAGCCATTCCTGCAGCTTCTCAATTCTGTTCGAAAAGCGGATAGAGGTATCCGTGCCGTAAAATCTTTCTTCGATTTGTTTGGCGGAGACGAATGGTTTTCCTCTGAATTTAATTCCTTTAAATATCATGCCGAGTTCCTCAAGGGAGTGGCTGTACGATTTTACCGTCTCGAAAAAGGAAGTGGACGCCTTGAACCGGATACTTGCCGTTCTTGTCTGGTGGACAGGGTCACCTGCTGAGGTCAGCACATATTCCAGCTGCTCATAAGGATCCTCGACTTTGAAGGAGTCGCTCAGCCTGTGGTACATATATTCCTGGAACGTAACCTGCTGCATGTTCTCTTCGCCAAGCTCAGGCAGGACATTGGATACGTAGCTGTTAAACATGGAATTAGGGGAGAAAAGAATGATTTGATCAGCTTTCAGACGATCGCGATACTTATAAAGCAAATAAGCGATCCTTTGCATAGCTGCCGATGTCTTTCCGCTGCCGGCTGCTCCCTGAACAATGAGCAGTCTGCCCGTTACATGCCGGATAATCCGGTTTTGCTCCTGCTGAATGGTCGCCACGATGCTGTGCATGTGTTTGTCTGTCCCTTTTCCGAGCACTTCCTTTAATATTTCGTCCCCAATGGTAAGGCTCGTATCGAACATCGACTCGACCATGCCTTCGCGGATGATATATTGCCACTTTGTCTCCAGATTTCCTTTAATCACGCCTCCTGGAGTCGTGTATTCAGCAGGGCCGGGGGGATAATCATAATAAACGCTCGAAACCGGAGCGCGCCAGTCATAGACCAGAAAATCCTCACCGCTTGAATCCGTGAGAGTTGAGATGCCAATATAGACTTTTTCGGCTTCCTCTGTGCCTTCCTCGGTGAAATCAATCCGTCCGAAATAAGGTGATTTTTGCATGCGCTCAAGGACAGAAAGGCGGCTTTTGGCATGCCTGTGGGTGCTCTGGCTGACGGTCAGGGCCTGCGCCTGCTGCCTTAAGCCGATGATTGTCTCAAGATAATCGTCAAACGTATCTGTATTCACCTTGACCTCATCCCAAAAGTGCCTTTGAATATGGGTAACTTCACTCCGGCGCCGGCCGGCTTCATCCGCAAGCTTGCTCATCTGCTCCGTAATAGTCCCGGTCACCAGATCCAATCGTTCCTGCTCCTGCCGAAGGTCATTTTTCATTCAAAGCACTCCTTTAAAAAAAAATGTAAAATATGTTGACTGAGAGAGGGGTTTTGATGTAAGATTAAAATAGGGATAAATATATTTTAAAATAAAGTATTGAAATCAGTGTTTCTAAAGTAATATATCATGGTGGCTTTTATTTATCAATGACTTCTTAAGATATATCTTTAAAAAAATTTAAACGAAGCGGGCAGAGGATGTTTTCTCTGTCCTTTTTTTTTATGCCCTTAAAACCTTAATGGAACGAATAAAAAGATGCGATTAAATAGTAAGTGGAACATTTACATATTTAACTAAAAATGAGACAATAAAACAAATATTAGGAGGAGGAAAGTAACTATATGATGCCGTCTTATTGCTAATTCATTTCCAGATAAAATTCATACGAATTTTATAACGAGTATAAAAATGTGCCTGATTAACAGGTTTATTTGGTTATGCTCTTTATGGAATGTTGGCAATACAGAGGATCGCTTACTTTTCTAAAACCTGAGATGATGAAGGTTGGCTGTTTTTTAAATACAGCATGTTCTGTGAATTTAGGCAGACGCCTGCTTATTTAAGCTTACCCCAATTATAATTTCGGACGATTTTAGGCTGTAGGAAGAGATCTCTTCTTGCGGCCTTTTTGCATGTGAAAAAAGAATAGTAACTGACTTCTTTGCCCTGTCCATAGACGGCATAACTCACACAATGATGAAAGAAGGGGATTTTGTGTTTGAGTTGACGCTGCAGGGTGTGAAGAAATATATGGAGGCGACCCTTGTGCTGAGGAATATCAGCTTCGAGGTGTATGCCGGAGATAAGGTTGGGATTGTCGGAGCCAACGGAAGCGGCAAGAGTACGGTTTTAAAGCTGATTGCCGGTATTTTGAAGATGCATTACTATCCGGGTTATCCGCAGACTTCGAGTCCCGGGTATGATGAGGGGCTGATCCACCGGCCGAGGGGAGCGACCATCGCGTATTTGGAACAGATGCCGTCTTTTCCTGAAGGACTGAAGGTAATAGATGTGCTGAACATGGCGTTTGAGGATGTTCATAAGATTGAGAAGCAGATGCGCGATTTAGAGGAGCAGATGCAGACTCTTACGGATGCTGCTCTTGAGAAGGGCCTGATGAAATACAGCGAGCTAGTCCAGCTGTATGAAGGCAAGGGCGGCTATGAGATTCAGGAGAAGCTTGGAAAGGTGTGCACGGGGCTGAAATTCAGCGATGCTTTCTTGGATCAGGACTTTGATTTGCTTAGCGGCGGGGAGAAGACGACGGTCATGCTTGGGAAGCTATTAGTGCATGATCCGGACATTCTTCTGCTGGATGAGCCGACGAATCATTTGGATATGGAGGCTCTTGAATGGCTTGAAGGCTATTTGAAAAACTATAAGGGGATCGTCATCATCGTCTCCCACGACCGTTATTTTCTGGATCAAGTTGTGACTAAAATCGTGGAGATTGAGGACATGGAATCCATCACGTATAAGGGGAACTATTCTTCCTTTGTGAGTCAAAAGGAAGAAAATATGCGGATTCAGTTTGAGCATTTCCGGGAGCAGCAAAAGAAAATCAATTCCATGGAAACTACGGTTAAGGACCTCAGAGACTGGGCGATGCGTGCCGACAACACCAAGTTCTTTAAACGGGCAGCGAGCATTCAGAAAAAGCTCGCGAAGATGGAGCGGATTGATAAGCCGGTTTTTGAAAGGCGGAATATGAGACTGAACTTCAAACAGGCGGAACGGTCCGGGAATGAAACGATCAAAGCTGCCGGTCTTTCGAAAAGCTACGGAGATAAGGTGCTCCTTAAAAATGCAGACCTGATGATCCGCTACGGGGAACGGGTCGGTCTGATTGGAGGGAACGGCAGCGGAAAAACGACATTTTTGAAAATGCTGCTTGGAGAAGTGAAGCCGGATGCGGGGGTGGTCGAGGCTGGTGCGAATGTGATGGCTGCCTATTTGCCGCAGAAAATCACTTTTAACAACGAGCAGCACACCGTCCTTGAATGCTTCAGAGAAGATATCTCGATTCCGGAGGGCAAGTCACGGGAGTATTTGGCGAAATTTATGTTTTATAAAAATACGGTCTTCAAAAAAGTGAATCAGCTGTCAGGGGGAGAGCAGATCAGGCTGAAGCTTGGGATGCTGCTGTTGCAGGATGTGAACTTGCTGATCCTGGATGAACCTACGAATCACTTGGATATTGATTCGATTGAAACTCTTGAAGAAGCGCTGGAAGAGTTCACCGGAACCATTTTCTTTATCTCGCATGACCGGTATTTTATCAATAAGATCAGTCAGCGGATTGTGGCGCTTGAGGATTTTTCGTTTAAAAGCTATTTTGGAAACTATGATGAGTACAAGCGGCAGAAGGTAAAGCAGATTCCTCCGCAGACAATTGTTAAAGTGAAAAAACGAGTGGAAACTGTGAAGCAAATGGAAGCGGCTGAAACTACTCTGGCGAAGGTTGAGCGGCTTGAAAAGGAATTAGTTCATCTCGATTCCTTAATGGCGGCTGAACTGGACTATGAAAAGCTGGGCGGGCTGCATGAACGGAGGGTGCAAGTCACGGCGGAACTTGATGAAGCAATGGAAGAATGGCTGAAAGAATAACGCGGAAGCCTGTCCTTTAGGGGGCAGGCTTTATTATTGGCCGTCTACCCTTTATAATGAACAAAGCAATCACGCAAACACCCGCCGGTTAATTGGTAACTGACGGACAGGAGGTCATATAATGGATAATAACGATATTTTAATTCGCTTACGATATGCGCTGGATTTGAAAAATGCAGAGATGGTCGAGATTTTTAAGCTTGGCGGGATCGAAGTAAGTCCCCTGGAGCTGCCGCTCATTTTGACAAAGTCTGATTCAGAGGAAGAAAATATTACGTGCGATAATGTGATGTTTGAGTCGTTCTTGAATGGACTGATTACTTTCAAACGCGGTCCGAAGCCTGGGGCAGAGACACCGGAACTGACGCTTGGCAGAAGCACGAACGTAAACAATCATCTTTTGAAAAAAGTGAAAATTGCTCTTGCGCTCACAACTGAGGAAATGATTGAGATCTTTGACCTGGCAGGGTTGCAGGTGACTAAAGGAGAACTCGGTGCTCTCCTCAGAAAAGAAGGCCATAAAAATTACAAAGCATGCGGAGATAAGTTCGCCCGGAACTTTTTAAAGGGACTGGCTGTTAAATACCGAGGAGCGTAAAAGATGATCCACACATATGCAGGAGAAACAATCCGGTATGAGGTGACGCATAAAAACCGCACCTCCATCGGGCTGCGCATGGACCAGTACGGGATTGTGGAGGTCCTGGCTCCGAAGGGCACAAGCGAAGAGCAAGTGCATCAGGTGCTTGAGGCAAACTGGGCACTGATTCAGGAAAAGCTGAAGGACGTGCAGGCCAGGATGCAGGGCACGCTGAAGAAAACCTATGAATACGGGGAGACTTTTCTATATTTGGGAAAGGCGTACCCCATCAGCATTACGCACGATGAGATCACTGAAAAGGACAACGTGGTATTTGACGGGAAAACCCTGCGCATTCAAGTAAAGCAGCAGGAGGATGCCAGCATCAGACAGGCGCTAAAACGCTACTATTACCAACAGTGCAAATCCATTGTGGAAAAGAGCATCAAATCCCATCAATCCCATTTCAAAATGAAGCCCCGCTCTGTCAAAATTGTCGACAGCAAGAAGAACTGGGGGACGTGCAACGGAAACCTGGAGCTCACCTTCAACTGGAAGCTTGCGATGGCTCCCCAAGAGGTAATTGACTATGTCGTTGTGCACGAAATGTGCCACATGGTGCATCTGAATCACGACCGGTCGTTCTGGAGACTGGTCGGGAAGATTATGCCTGATTATAAAGAGCGTGAGGCCTGGCTGGCTGTGTCTAGTTGGAGGATGACGGTTTAATAAGGTAGTGCATCAAATGTAATCGTCTTTCTTGTCTACTATTCAGCCGTTGCTTACAATTGGTGTATCCGATAGATGAGAGGTACCTGCTATGCCAACAATTAAGCACGAAATTTTTATCCAGGCACCCATTGAAATCTGTTTCGACCTTTCACGCAGCGTAGATGTCCATATGGAAACGACAGGAAAAACTCAGGAAAGAGCCGTTGACGGTGTTACCAGCGGCTTGATGGAACTTGGCGATTCAGTCACTTGGGAAGCTGTTCATCTTGGAGTGAGGCAGACATTAACAGCTAAAATTATTGAGATGGAGAAGCCCTATCGATTTACAGATGTTATGGTTAAGGGAGCTTTCCGTTCATTCACGCATACGCACGAATTCCAAGAAAGCGGCACAGGAACAATCATGAAGGATGTCTTTTCCTATGAATCTCCTTTTGGCATTTTTGGAAAGACAGCTGATCTGTTATTTCTGGAAAGATATATGAAGAAGTTTATTGCTGCTCGTGCATTGGAGCTGAAAAGGATTGCTGAGAAGATGTAATGTTATATGGACAAAACAAAAAGAAAGGCGTCTGCCTTTCTTTTTTCATTCTATTTGTTTGATAGACTTGGGTTATTCATATGCTTCAAAAGCTCAGTCAGCACCTGGCTGTAAGAGGATAAGCGTTCCTCTGTTCTGCCTGGAAATACTTCCTCAATGAAAGCAAGAGTATCGTTTTCTGTATGCC
Organism: Bacillus sp. FSL H8-0547; assembly: GCA_038002745.1. Classification (NCBI taxonomy): domain Bacteria; kingdom Bacillati; phylum Bacillota; class Bacilli; order Caryophanales; family Bacillaceae; genus Bacillus; species Bacillus sp. FSL H8-0547. The sequence continues at coordinate 1,424,321 of JBBODD010000001.1, read as the reverse complement.
AGATTCCGCCGTATTCTTCTGTTTGCTCGTAGCCGTCAAGGTCACCGATTTCCCAGTTGGTAGATTCAAAGTAAGCAAAAGGAATGCCGAGTTTATCAAATGGTGCATGGTCGCTCCAGTCTCCTGTTGTACCTGCCGGGTAGTCAGGATTTAATCCTGGGTTGATGCCGATATCGAGTTTTTTCTTTTTAGAAATGTTCACTGCCTGGTCACGAATAAAGCCATCCTCGCCTGCGCTGCCGTGCACGTACATTTTGTCGCCTGCTGCAAGGCTGTCCAGGTTGATCATGCCGACTGTGTTCTCAATGTCTTTTGCGGTCATTTGTTTGGCGTAATGGTTTGACCCGTTTAATCCGCCTTCTTCAGCGCCGAACGCAACGAAGACAATGGAATAAGGAGTCTTTTTCTTTTTAAGAACTTCAGCCACTTCAAGCATCACTCCGACACCGGATGCATTATCATCAGCTCCTTTGCCGATTGCAACAGAATCATAGTGAGCGCCGACAATAATTTGCTTGCTTGATTTGCCTGGCTTATAGGCAACAACATTTGCAGATGAATAGTCTTTTCCTTTTCTTGTGAACGTGAAAGACTGTTCAGCAGGCTTGTAGCCCATGCGCTTGAATTGCTTCTGGACATACTTTTTCGCTGCCGTTTCACCTGGAGTGCCCATTACTCGCTGCCCGATTTTTTCAGATAGGTATTTCGTATGCTGATAAGCCATGGCTCCTTTTTTATGTACCAATGATGGGGAATGAGTGACAGCCGAAGCTGCGCCTGCTGATGAGACTAGCAGAAATAGAATAGTAAGTATAGTGAAAATCTGTTTTTTCATGAGTGTCTCCCTTTATTAAAATTCATTTACATGCATAATTATAAATATAGATTCATAGATTTTCAACCTCTATTTTAAGCTCAGCGCCAATAGGCGAAAAGTAATAAGCCTGGCCAAGGTAACGTGTCAGGCTTTTTCTGCAAATGGAACTTGAAGTTGACGCTGCGTCATCTTATATACTGATAAACAGCTGGTGATGCACCCTTTAAAACAATACTGCTTGAAGCGGGGAGGTTTTTTTATGAAACAGGAGGATATTGTCATTTATGGATGTGTCATTATAGGAGCTGGAATCGGGCTGGTCCTGGACAATGCGTTTCCGGGAGCGTTGATTGGCCTGGGTGCAGGGTATTTATTAAAAATGTATTTTCGTAAAGAAGAATAGCTTACTTAAAACGAATCGGGGGGATACAGCTTGATGCACATTAACAAAGTGGCGGAAAAAACAGGTGTTACAGTCAGAACGCTGCGTCACTACGATAAGATCGGTTTGTTGAGGCCTGCGTCCAAAACGGAAGGAGGTCATCGATTATATTCAAACACTGAAATCAAAAAACTGCAGCAGATTCAATTTTTAAAAAAGGCAGGGTTTCAATTAAATGAGATTCGGGAGATGCTCGCTTCAAATGAGTGGAATTGGTCGGTTCACTTAAAGAGCCAGTTATCTTTTATATTAGAAGAAATCGAAAACCTGAAGAAGGTTGAACAGTCCCTGCGGGAGCTCATCCATGGAATAGCTGTTGAAGGAGAGGAAGAATGGATTGCGGTTCAAAAGCTTATGCACGTATCAAGCAGAGACAAAAAGATACAAAGGAAGTACCGTGAATCTGTATTCAGGGAGAAAGAAATCCAATTATTGAATAAGGTTCCCAATATGGCAAAAGGGGATTCGCTGGAATGGATGAAGCTGATTGGTCAGTTGAAGCGCTGCATGAAGGATGGGCCAGATACACCTGAAGTTCAAACGATTATAAGAAGGATGGATGAAAAGCGTATAGAAGAATTTGATGGCGAGAACGAATTTTTAGATAAGCTTTGGAATATAAGAATATCGCAAGAACAGTCAGAGAAGATGGGGCTGTATCCGATTGAAGACGATTTGCTTGAGTTTATGACACGGGCACATGAAATTTATGTGCGAAATGAGAATGCCTCTTCGTCAAGACAGAGCGATGAATAGTGAAATGCTTCTTGCCATTGGCGGTCTTGCCCTTTTGGATACATTAAGTCCTGCTACATTGGGGATAACCGTGTATATGCTGCTTGGAAACAAAGAGGGGCTTGCCAAACGGCTAATGGTTTTTTTGCTGACAGTTGCCGGGTTTTATTTTACTGTTGGAGTCTTTCTGATGCTGGGGTTAGGTTTTCTGGCTGACATTATCTCTGATTTTTTTCAAATTCGCTTTGCTGGCTGGACAGTCTTTCTAACTGGAGTCTGTCTGTTCATCGCAAGTTTTTATGTGCCGGCAAGAAAACATTCAGTCCCGTCCTATTCAAAATCCGCTGGTGTCCGATCGGCAGCAGCTCTGGGACTCGCTGCCTCAATCGCAGAAGCAGGCACCGCGTTCCCTTATTTTACTGCAATCGGCATAATGGCTGCTTCTAATCTGCCGTGGACGTCGTGGTCTCCTGTTTTAGCCGGGTACAATTTTATTATGGTGATGCCTTCTCTTTTGCTGTATATGTTATCTCTTCTTCTTGGGCGCAGCATACAAAAAAGTCTTGAACGGCTGCGCTTGAAGATAGCTGCTCAATCTGGATCGGCTCTTTCTTGGATCATGTGCATAGTGGGTGTCATTCTTATCTTTACTAGTCTTGATTACTTGTGAGGCATATACAAGTAAACATTAGAAAATGTCCGAGCTTGTTATTTATTGTTTACCAGCAGACTTTCAGCTTTTTGCTTTTTAGAGATGAACCTGTCAAATGCTTCGTTTAGTTCGTCGATATCATATCTTTTTTTCTCGAGAAAAAACTTAATAATAAGATCTTGTGTGTCGCTGTTTGAGAGTGAATAACCAGCGGTTTCTAAAAAACTGTCAAACTCATCTTCACTTAACTTCAATGCGAATGCAATGGATACAAGTGTGTTTTTCTTAGGCTTATAGGAAGGATTTGTCCTTATTTTCGAAAACAGCTTTCTGTCTAATCCGGCCTTGTTGTACACTTGTGCATCAGTAAGGCCCCGTTTATCAATCAGTTCAAATAATACCTGGTTTAGAACAGGCTGGCGGTTATTGCCGATGTAGTCTTCGATATCCTGAGAAATGATTTCAGGCGAACACACCAGAATATTTTCTGATGCCGGTGAATAGCAAATAAAATCTGAAGAAAATAATGCGTTGTCTATGTAGTCTTTCAGTTCATCTATAAATGTTTGAGTAAGCAAATGACCGCCTCCAAATGTCGCTTTCAAAGCGACCATAATATGGATATTTCTTGTTAAGATTATATCATGAATATGTATGGAGGCTGATGAACATGAATCATAAGTTAACTGAAATTGTCTTTCTGCTGGACCGCAGCGGATCAATGGGCGGGTTAGAACAGGATGTTATTGGAGGGTTCAACTCTTTTGTTGAAAACCAGTGCTGGCATGAAGGAGATACAGTGCTTACCGCTGTATTATTCGATGATGAATATGAAGTGCTCTGGAAGGGGGAAGATGCAAAGTCCGTTAAACTGACTGTGGAAGATTACTATGTCAGAGGGCTGACGGCTCTTTTAGATGCTATTGGAAAAACAATTACCGATGTGGGCCGCAGACTTTCGAAGACTTCACAAGAACAGCGTCCCGGCAAAGTGATTTTTGTCATTACAACGGATGGACAGGAAAATGCCAGTAAAGAATTCTCATATGATAAAGTCCATGAACTCATCAAGCATCAGCAGGAAAAATACAGCTGGGAATTCATTTTTATGGGAGCGAACATAGATGTTGCAAAAGAAGCTGAGAATATTGGGATTAGAAGCGACAATGCGTATTCTTTTGAAGCATCGGAGGTCGGAATGAAGGAAATGTATGAAGTTGTTTGTCAATCTGTGAATCAGATCAGGATAGATTCAGCCTTTAAAAAGTATAACAAGATGCCGGGGGCTATAGCTTTTCAAAAGCGTTAACTGGCATGTGAGAAGGACCTATAAAAGGAAAGAAGAGCAAGTTTTCACTGAAAACATGCTCTTCTTTCCTTTGGATTTATTTTACAGATTCATGTATCTTCTCGAACGGGTATAATTTTTTAACGTAAGTAAAGGTAACTTTTAACATTGTTTACATAATATTTACGTTAAATTCACGAATTTACAAAACCTTTACAATGGCTTAATTGTTTATTTACATTCTGGATTTAATCTAGAGAAGTTGCCAATAGATTATCTTGGAGGTTTAGAAATGAACTTTATAAGAAGAACAACGATAGGATTTCTGGTGCTTTCCCTGACCGTTATTTTATCGGCATGCGGAGGTTCTGATGAAGAATCCTCAAACGGTAATAAATATACTCTATCCATTTCAGGATCAACATCTGTTGGACCTTTAGCTGAAAAATTAGCAGATAAATTTGAAAAACAAAGTGATTTAAATATAGAAATTAATCAAATAGGCTCTTCTGCTGGAATAACAAATGCGACAAATGGTGTGTCAGAGATTGGAATGTCTTCCCGTGATTTAAAAGAGGACGAAAAAGCGAATGGCTTAACGGAGAGCATTATCGCTTATGATGGCATTGTAGTTGTTACTCATCCAAGCAACAAAGTAAAGAATCTTACAATGGATCAGGTTAAACAGATTTTCACGGGTGAGATTACAAACTGGAGCGAGCTTGGCGGAGATGACATGGAGATCGTCGTTGTTTCAAGGGAGGATGGCTCAGGTTCCCGTGATGCTTTCCAGGAAATAGTGGGCTATTCATCAGGGGAGTTAGTCAGGAGTTCAATTGTTGCGAGCGGAAACGGCAATATCAAAACAACTGTTGCGACTAATAAACATGCAGTAGGATTTGTTTCATTCGAATACATTGATGAATCTGTTTCCACTATGAAAGTTAATGGTGTGGAGCCTACAGCGGAAAATGTTCTGCAGCAGAAATACAGCCTGTCCCGCCCGTTCTTATTTGTCTACAAGGATGAAAATTTAAGTGATGAGGGACAGCAGTTTATTGATTATATTTTAAGTCCAGAAGGACAAAAAATTGCATCGGAAGCAGGAGTTATCCCTTTAAAATAACTAATGGTGTAATACACGCCATCGTGAAAGCAATCATGGAGGAATGATGAATGTCAAGCCCGTCTATAGAGAAACAAACCAATGAAATTCAAAAATCAAATAAAAGAAAATATATGCTTGAAAAATTATCAGGGAGAATCTTTCTGTTTTGTGCCCTTCTCTCTGTAATCAGTTTAGTTTTAATCATTGGATTTGTCTTTTACAAAGGATTCCATCCATTTATAGCAGAGGGGTACAGCTTTTTTAATTTCCTTTTCGGAGTGGATTGGGTTCCAAGTGAAGACAAATTCGGGATTTTCCCAATGATTGTGGCATCGGTATTTGCTACCGCAGGTGCTTTAATTATAGGAGTTCCTGTAGCGCTGTTTACGGCGATTTTTTTAGCTGAAATTGCGCCAAAGAGTTTAGCGAAATTTATTTCGCCTGCTGTTCAGCTGCTTGCAGGTATTCCATCTGTATTATATGGCGTTTTCGGACTGGCTGTTATTGTTCCTTTTTTACAGACGAATTTGGATCTCCCAAAGGGACAAAACTTACTGGCTGTTATTCTTGTGCTGGCAATTATGATGCTGCCTACAGTTGTTACAGTATCAGAGACTGCCCTGAGAGCTGTTCCGAAAACATATCGCGAAGGTTCGCTGGCATTAGGTGCATCTCAAATTGGCACGATCTTTAAAGTGATTGTACCTGCAGCTAAATCGGGCATCATGACCGCAATTGTGCTGGGCATGGGCCGGGCAATCGGCGAGACGATGGCTGTTATCTTAGTAGCAGGTAATAGTCTTATTATTCCAACCAGTCTAACAGACAGTGTACGTCCATTAACGACAAACATTGCGCTGGAAATGGGCTATGCAGCAGGGACACATCAGGAAATGCTGTTTGCGACAGGGATTGTGTTATTCTCCTTTATCTTATTACTGAATTTTGTCCTGGCAAAAATCAGTTCGAAAGGCGGTAATTAAGTTGAGAAAGATTAAAGATACTATACTGCGCGGACTTCTTTGGTTTTCAGCTTTTTTAACAGTTGCCGTTCTCGTCACGATCGTTGGATATATTTTTTATAAGGGATACCGGCTGATTACATTTGATTTTATCTTCAGCGATTATTCTCCATCAGGAGACGGCGGCATTTGGCCGATGATTGTGACAACCATTTATACGATTGTCATCTCATTAGTCATTGCAACCCCGATCGGTATACTGGCGGCTGTGTACTTGCAGGAATATGCCAAGCAAGGACGGCTTGTCAGGCTGATTCGATTTGCGACGGAAAGTTTAACCGGAATCCCCTCCATTATTTATGGATTGTTTGGAGCGGTATTCTTTGTCACTACGTTGAAGTTAGGTATGTCAATTATCGCTGCCTCTCTTACATTGACCATTATCATCTTGCCTGTCATTATCCGAACAACAGAAGAATCGTTAAAAACAGTGCCTCGTTCCTATCGTGAAGGGTCTCTTGCACTGGGAACGACGAAGCTGCAGACATTATATAAAGTGATTTTACCAAGTGCGATACCTGGAATATTGGCCGGGATTATTCTTTCCATTGGGAGGATTGTCGGAGAATCAGCTGCCATCTTTTTAACGGCTGGTACGGTTGCAGCCATACCAGAGAGTGTCTTCTCTTCGGCCAGAACATTAACTGTTCATTCCTATCTAGTTACGCAGGAAGCCGGAGACATCGAACTTGCTGCTGCAGTAGGGATTGTCCTGATCGTCATCATACTGGTTTTAAACCTTTCGGCGACGGCTATATCAAAAAAGTTAAACAAAGCTGACTATTAAAAGAGGTGTTTGATAATGAAAAACACAATAACTAAACCCAATAATGAAAACACTGGCTCAGAGATGAAACAGGCTGCCGGGAAGAATACGAAAATCAGTGTAAGAGATTTAAATTTGTTCTACGGAGAAAAACAGGCCCTTTATACCGTTTCAATGGATATTCAGGAAAAAGAGGTTACCGCCTTAATTGGTCCTTCAGGATGCGGAAAGTCGACGTTTTTACGTACATTAAACCGAATGAATGATTTGATTGACGGTGTTAAGCTGAGCGGAGACATTTTCATTGATGGAGAAAATATCTATCAATCGAATGATGTAATCAAACTCAGAACAAAAGTAGGTATGGTGTTTCAAAAAGCAAACCTGTTTCCTATGAGTATTTACGATAATGTGGCATACGGCCCGAGGATGCAGGGAATTAAAAATAAAAAAACATTGAACGGCATTGTTGAAGAAAGCTTGCGCGGTGCAGCCATTTGGGACGAAGTCAAGGACCGCCTGAAAACCTCTGCACTCGGACTGTCAGGCGGTCAGCAGCAGCGTATTTGTATAGCACGTGCAATTGCCATGAAGCCGGACATTATTTTAATGGACGAGCCAACTTCTGCTTTAGACCCAATCTCAACTTTAAAAGTAGAAGAATTGATTGCAAACATGAAAAAAGACTACACTATCGTAATTGTCACTCATAACATGCAGCAGGCTGCACGCGTGTCTGACAAGACCGCATTTTTCCTTAATGGGGAAATTGTTGAGAGTGATGAAACAGATAAAATCTTTTCTGTACCAAAGGATAAAAGAACAGAGGATTATATTACCGGCAGATTCGGTTAACTTTCGCAGAGCACAAACAGTATGCGGTTATTATCTAAGAAAAAAGAACGTCACAATGTGGCGTTCTTTATTATGGATTAAGCCAGTATGTGTGCGCAGGTTTTTTATAGAAAATGGGCGGCATCTTCCGCAGGGATGCAGCGCTCATTTCATCAATCCGTTAATCATTTACTCTAAACACTATCTTTATATCCGCCACAACCGGAAAATGATCACTCGGAAATTGTCCATTCTCATGATCATTCACTATTTTTACAGAGTCAGCAAGAACATTCCCCTTAGTCAAAATCCAGTCAATGCGGCGCTTTGGACCCTCGCCTGTCGGATCTTTAAAACGGTTAAAGGTCCCGAGGTTTTCATTAATGCGCATAGCTGCCGTCTTCCATAAATCCTTTAATGCACCCTCCTGTGTCAGAACCTGATAAGGTGGACTGCCAGGAGCCACATTGAAATCTCCGGTCATCAGAACAGGAAGAGCGGGATCAAAATTCCTGATCTTCTCCAGAATCAATGCGGCGCTTTTTTCCCTAGCTTCTGCCGAGACATGGTCGAAATGAGTATTTACTACGTAGAAGGACTGATTTGTTTTCCGGTCTGAGAATTTTGCCCACGTCACCATCCGCGAAATGACATTGCCCCAATTCTTTGATCCAACCGTCTCCGGAGTGTCCGATAGCCAGAAGTAATTGTACTCAAGCAGTTCATACCGGTCAGTTCTGTAGAAGATGGCTGTATATTCCCCGCTGCTTCCGCCTTCCCTTCCAATCCCAACCCAGTTGTACTCCGGCAGAGATGCATCAAGGACCTGGATTTGCTGATACACAGCTTCCTGCGTACCAATTATATCCGGCTTTTCCTTTTGAATTAGCTTCACAATGGCAGGAAGCCTCTCTGCCCATGTATGAGGAGAAGGATCGGAGCTGTTCAGATACCGGACGTTGTAGGTCATTAGCCGCATCGCTGTTTCGGATAGCGCTGCTGAAATGGGCTTGATGATTGTGCTTGGCAATAGCATGAAAGCGAGAGAAAGGATTAGCAGGATTGCTGTTTTTTTCACTAAACGTAGACCTCCGTCTTAAATAACCTTACCTTTAGGTTGTCGTGTTTGTAGAGGAGTATGTATGGGATAAGCTCATAAAAAGACGGATATTGAGTGATTGTGACAGTTACATAATTCTCTGCCATTACTGCATTTAGAAAAAAATATATATGTCTGTGAAAAAAGTCTTAATTTGTTATTAAAACAAGAAAAAACTGGGTATTGAGATATGTGGTGTGTTTTAATAGATTATAGAAATTTGTATTGATAAGTGGGGTATGTAAAGTGTTTGGGCAATCGCTTTCGGGTTTGTATGAAAAAATTCATAAAAAAGAACAAGAACTCTCGGACCTCAAGACTGCTGGAGCTAAACTGTTATCCCTATATGAAGATTTTAGTTCTAATGAAAGCCTTTGTATGGAGCCGTCTCTTTCTGCGAACACATTCCATGGAATGAATGCTAACGGATTTGAGAGACACAGAGAATATGAAGTCTTCCAAGCATACAGGGAGCTGAAGGACGAACAATTAGTACAAGGGATAAGTATGGTGGAATATTATATAAATAAAATCGAAGAGGAGATAGAAGAACTGAAGAATCAAATAGCTGCACTCGAAGCAGAAGAAAAAGCTAAAAATGATTAATCGGGGATGAAATAATGGAAAAAGAAATTAAAATTAATTATTCAGAGGTAGAGCAATCTTTAGAAGATATGAAAGCATCAGCGAGTTTGTTAGATATGAATCTTGAGGTTTTGGATGGAGAAAATATTTTAGCCTCTGCGAAGAAGCTGGATGAGCTTAACAAACAATTAGTTCTTTTAACTGAAGAATATAAAACATTGTTGAAAGTGAATATTCAATTAACTAAACAGTCGGTTGAAAGTATGAATGAAGCAGATAAAAATACTGCAGCTTCGCTAAAATAAGGATGGGAGAGTTTGACTGATGAAAGTTTTGGACGTGAATTCCTTCCAGGATGGAATTAGTGCCACCATTAAAAGTATTGATAAGCATAATGATGAAATAAAAAAGCTGGCAGAATCTCTTCATTCCTTTTTATCTTTAGGCGATTCTTTTAAGGGGAATGGCCCGGATGCTATTCGTGCTTTCTATCAGGAATGTCATATTCCGTTTTTACTATTTTATGAACAGACTCTAGTAGAATATAGGCGAGCATTGAAGTCAATGTCAGATGCCATACGTTCGGTAGAACCAGAGAAAAAAGGGTTCATCAGGGAATCATTCTTGGAACAGGATTTAATAGAGGGTTTGAATAAAATACAGGATACTACAATAGGACTAACGGATGAAGTTAATAAAGTCTTATCACACATTCAAGACATTACCTCGATAAATCCTTTAAACGATGATAAAGTGATAGATGGAATCCAATCAACCAAAAAGCGAGTTAAAAAGATAACAGAAGAGCTTAACGAGATGGATCAGGAACAGTTAAAAGAACTGGAAGGTATTGAACAGAATATTGCTGCTTTAAAAAAATATGCCCAAGAAATGAAAGGGATGTTCAGCAGTAATAAGATGTCTGTTAGTGATTTCAATATTCAGCAACTGCAGGAAATGAAGAGTTATAATAAATTGCAGGATATGATTAGTGAGAAGGATTGGACTGCGCTTCCTGTTGGAAATACAGGAATATTACTTGATGTGACTGTTCCTATTTCGTCAGCTGGAAGTTTATTCGGATCAGTAACTGATGGAGTTGCAATGTTCCAAACAGCTTATGCAGTTGTAAGAAATGATTTTAGTATTAAATTGGTTGGAGATAAATATCTTATTCATGGTGGAGAGAAAATTGGATTAAAAACAAATTCCTTGAAAATATTTGACAAGAAATATATTGATAGTCAAATTAAATTAGGAAATTTAACTAACATAGCAGAGCATATTAAGCCAGCGGTAGCAATAAAAGAGTCTATTAAAAACAAAATAGGAGTTGCTGGAATAGTTGTAACCACAGCAGAAAATATCTATATTAATATTCAAAATCATGAACCTGTTACCAAAATAGTAGGAGATGCAGTAGTTGATACTGGTGTTGGAGTTGTAACACTTGCTGGCGGTGCGGCTGTTTCAGCACTTTCAGTAAGCTTCGGTGCGTCAATTCTTTTAGCAGCAGGTATTGGCACTGGTGGAACAGTAGGAATAAGTTATGCGTTGGATGGATTGAGATTCGGTAAGGATGAAGAATCGATATCTGATAAGCTGAAGGTAGAAGTAGAAAAAGGAATAGACACAGCTATAGGGTGGTTTGAGAAAAAAAATGAAAATGATTAGTCTATTAAAAATTGATACTAAATATAGAAGAAATCAGTTACCTATTGATACGCAAATGCAACTAGATTTTTTTCCTGTAAATCAGGTGAAATTTATGACAAGTACCATAACTTTTTTACTAATAGATTTAATATTCCTTATACCAATGCTGTTTTCAGAGGTCAAAATCTTTCTTTACATAACGATTCCTTTAGTTATTATAATTAACCTTTGGTCTATTGCGTTATTGATTAGAAAGTCAGAAAAAACACGTCATGAAACTTTATTATTCTATTGTTTTAGTGGTATTGCTGGGGCCATTTGCTTTTTCTTGTTGTCCTTAATGTATGCGTGGTTAGCGGGGATTGACGCTACTGGCTATTACTTATTCATGATTTTGCTTTTTATTTTTACAATAGTGTGGTTTTTCTACAAGCAATTAGTCAAATACGGAATCTTTAAACGAGAAGAAAAGAAACTTATCCCTCCATGGCAATCTTACTTATTCTCAATTTCAATACCTGGAGCTTATATCATCTCACAATTTATTATGGATCTTAATAAAGAAATTGTTTTGATGATAATGATGATTGTTTATGCTATTTTGACGCTGTTGTTCATAATAATTTTCACAAAATCGTTACATAAGTATTTATTTATTAAAAATAATGTTCACCTATTAAAGAATAATTAGTTGAAAGGGATTGTGCAAATGGCTATTTTCTTACCTATTGGAACTGTTGTAACTTTAATCGGTGGAAATATAAAGTTAATGATTCACGGAAGAAAACAAATCCTGGTTACAGATGATGAGCGGAATGGGAAAATGTATGATTACCTAGCCGTTCCATATCCCGAGGGCTATATATCTCCCGAGTATACATATGTTTTCAATCATGAAAATATTGAAAAAGTCATTTTTGAAGGCATGTCTGATGAAGAAGAAAAAGAATTCCAAAAAGTGCTGGAAAAAGCTAGCGCTGAATGAGTTGAAAGGACTGGTCAACAGCGACCAGTCCTTTTCCATGTACATAAATCCCTTCATTCACCTTCTGATTTTGCCAAACCCTTCCTTCAGAGAAGAACTTTTTTCAGCTTAAGAGGTTATAACAGTTTATCGTGGAATTATAAATGAATATGATTTGTATTAGAGAAGGTGAAAAAGTGTCTAAGCAGCGATAAAAAGTCTCCTTCATAATTTAAACAAGAGGAGGCAAATAGATGGATATTACCTATAAAGAAACGAACATACTTGATGAGAAACAAGTCGGGCTTTTGTACAGTAATGCAAATTGGACTTCCTATACAGAAGATATGCCAAGGCTGATGAACGCAATCAAATCTTCTCTCATGGTCATAACTGCGTGGGAGCATGGGAAGTTAATTGGATTAGTCAGAGTGGTTGAAGATGCGCAGACCATTATTTATATTCAGGATTTACTGGTACTTGGATCCTGCCGGAACAGAGGTGTCGGCTCAAAGCTTTTGAAGCTGGTCTTGGAACAATACAATGACGTCAGGCAAACAGTATTACTCACTGATGAGTCAGAAGAAATCAGATCATTTTATGAAAAGAACGGATTTTCATCCTGTGATAAGGGAGATTTGGTGGCGTTTGCGAAGTTTAATTAAAATTCAAACCTTAAGGTGGAGTTTTCAAAATGTCCGATCAAAAACCATTCAATGATGTCACGGATCATATGAAAACAATTGAGGGACTGCCTGCGCAGACTGATATGAAAAAACTCCCTAAACTAATCCGATACTTCGGGTACTTTTTTCTTGTCTTTTTTGCTGTTTCCCTTCTTTTTATTGTGATTGGGGTTCTAATCACATAACTTTATATAGCAGTCAACAGGAGGAACCTCATGGACAAACCCTTTTACGTTTACCATCTAGTCACAAAGAAAAAAATGAGTACAGGTCAGATTATTGTCTTTGACAATCAGGAGCATAATTCACTGTTTCGTTTCTTTTTCGAAACAAATAGTACAAATGCCAAAGGTGAAACAGTTGACCTTATTTTACAGAATGGAATACATGATGATGGTTTAAGATTGAAAAAAGATGATGCAGCAACAGTAATGAAATATATGGACAAAACAATGAGATCTGTAAGAGAAACAATCGTTGAAATGGTCAGGTTACAGAAATATCCTGATTACCCTTCACGGCTTTCATGTTTATATGCAGCGAAAACGTATGAAGATATTCTGAAATGGAAAAGAATCTTTGATTCTTATAACCGGAACGTTTTGCAGATTGTGAAACTCAAAGTAGAGGGCAGCTGCTTTGAAGGCAACGGTAATCTGCTGCCGAATAATGGGTGCATTCCTTTTTCGCTAAAGATGAAACAGGCGGAGGATTACTGGGAAAACCGTGAAGAAAATGAGCTACCGGAGCTTTTAGTCAATGGGAAAATTGAGGTTGCAGAAATAATAGAAGAATTTTATGTATTGGTTTGAGCAATTAAGGAGGGAGAGGTTTGAAATTGGAAGTCAGATACGATGAAAGATATCATTTGCATATTGGCTACTATGAAAATGAGCGTGATTTTGAGTCTGTAGCATTAAAACGAGAAACAGAAGACATTTGGGATGTTTATTTTGATTTTAAGCAGTATGGATTGAAGAGCGCTTCGAGTGAGAATTCCGAAACGATAAAGGAATTCGGCACGAGAATCTTTTCTATGCATGTCGGAGATCTTGAATATGCTGCGGGTGCAGAAAGGTTTGAGAAGTGGCTGGTAAATCAGAAGATCATTTAGAAGAATGCATTGTGTTATTTGAAAAAAGATGACAACCAGCAGACAAAATGAGAAAAACACATTTTTAATTGCGTTAGGGAGGAACAAAACTGATTACCAAAGAGAGTATAGAAGCTAACTTCTACAACATTTATAAAAAAATGATAAGCATTAAGGAGTTCGAAAACTGGGTATACAGGACTCCGGAGATAGAGTTATTCTACGGTGAAGAATTGTATTTCAGCCTGATAGATTTGAATTATAATCAGAAAAATGCCAGCCGTGATGTAATGAAATTGCTGGAGGAGCACATTCCTTTTGCGTATTTTGAATATGTCAGGCTGACAAGCTGCCTTCAAGCCATAAGTAATGAAGAGAAAATCCATATTGGTGTACTTGAACAACTCTATGAAGACTACTGCAGGGGTTACTCATTCCTGAGATTTATTGGCTTATACTGCGTTGGGGCAGCTGATGATCCTGATTTAGCAGGACATGATCTTACTCATCATAGAAAAGAGTTTTATTGGAAAATGAAATGTGAAGCGGATAGGTTGCTAGGTTATCTGAAAAATGGGGATATACTTTTAACCGGTGAGTACCAATATACAGATAACCGTTCAGAAGAAGATAGAATAGAATTTACTAACATAGGTAAGCTGTTTCAAATATAAAAAACTCGCCATACAAAATGACGAGTTTTTTCACGTGCACTAAGGCCTATTCAAACAGCTCTGAAAAACAAATAAAACGCCACCCAGGCCGTCAAACTCCCAAAGCCTAGCAAAATGAGAAGAGGAAAAACGCTCGTACTGACATAGAATAGGGAACCGACTCCTGCTGCAATTCCGATTGTGTGCAAGGGCTTTCCGATTGAAAGCAGCATTGAATTTTTTAATGATTGAAGCAAAGTCAGGTGAAAGTGCACGGTGTTTGAAAAGAAATGCATCGTGAACACGAACATGAATACTCCGATTGCCAGAAAGAGATAATGCAGCGGCGAGCCGGATTGTGCGAAGAAAATGTAGTCGATGACAAGGATGACCCAGATTGGGACAATCAGCAGTCCGCCGGTCATGCTGCGGACGTAGTTTTCTTTGTAGAGTTTCCAGAAAGTGCGAAGCAGCGGAACCTGGCTGTCTGCTGTTATCCATTTCCGCGAGAGGCCGAAAAGAGCGGTTGTCGCCGGGAAAAGGATGAAAGGTGTAAAAATAGCGATTGTTAGCCCGTTTACTAGTAAGCCGGCCGGATCTTTGACGGCAAATAGATTAAAGGATAAGTAGACAATGGGCAGACTGAAGAACAGCCAGACGATGTTGGCTGTAAAGATTCGTGTGATCCATTCGGTTGCGGTGTAGAGCTGCTGCACCAATCCTCCTGTATTCATGGCTTTCCCCCTGATGTTTGAAAACGTTTTTCGTTTTATTGTTATCATAGCATACGAGTTTTATTTGTGAGTTCTTTCTATTTAAATAATAGATGGCATACAATCTGCCAGCTTTGTTAACTTGAATAACTGGAGAGGGATAAATTCATGTCGTGCAGAATACATAACCATAGAAGAAATTTGAGGCAGCACCAACCTGCCTCCTTTTGGAGTGTGAAAAATGTCTGAACAGAATCAGATGATCAGCGTGAACGGATTAATCAAGACGTATGGGGACTTTACGGCAGTGGACGGCATTACGTTTGAGGTTTTCAAGGGCGAAGTGTTTGGAGTGCTCGGCCCGAATGGAGCGGGAAAAACGACGACGCTTGAGATGCTTGTCGGCCTGCGGAAGCCTGACGGCGGGTCGGCTAATATTGGGGGTTTTGATGTTGTCAGGGATTTAAAAAAAGTCAAAGAGGTTATTGGCGTCCAGCTTCAGTCTACGACTCTTTTTGAGCTTTTGACGGTGGAGGAGATTCTGCAGCTGTATGCCAGTTTCTACAAGAAGCATGTCCCTATCCATCCGCTGATTGAGGATATGCTGCTGACGGATAAAACAAAGAGCAGAATTAAGAGTCTTTCCGGCGGACAGAAGCAGCGGCTCGCGATTGCTCTTGCCCTTGTGCACGACCCGTGGATCATTTTTCTGGATGAACCGACGACGGGACTTGATCCGCAAGCGCGAAGAACGCTGTGGGATATTATTTTTAAATTGAAGGAAAGAGGCGTGACAGTCGTTCTGACAACCCACTATATGGACGAGGCGCACGTTTTGTGCGACAGAATTGCGATTATGGATCAGGGGAAGCTGATTGCGCTTGATACACCGGCTCAGCTGGTCCGAAATCTTCACTCTGAAAATGCGGTGGAATTCCGGTTTGAAGAAGAGGGGGCTGAGGTTGACTTCAGCCGGATTGAAGGAGTTAAGCAGGTCGGAAGCCAGAAGGATGCGGTTATTCTTTATACAGATGATCTACAGGCAACGCTGACGAGCCTGATTGAGACATCGGCAGAACAGGGGCTGAAGCTTGCTGATCTGCAAATACGCACGGCCACTCTTGAAGATGTCTTTATTCACATGACGGGAAGGAGGCTGAGGGAAGCATGAGAGCTTATTGGCAGCTGACGTTAACCCAGCTTCGCATTTTCATGCGGAACCGGCAGGTGTTGTTCTGGACTCTGCTCTTTCCGATTTTTCTCATGGTGATGCTTGGCTCGTTTCTTGGCGGTGGAAACACTATGTCTGTGACCGTCGGTGTGGTGGATCAGGATCAATCAGATGAATCCAAGATTTTGGTGACAGCACTTAAGAAAAACCAGGCAATGAAGGTTCAAGAAGAAACTAAGGAAGACCGTGCACTCGGGAAAGTGAAAAAAGGAGATCTTCAACTTGCCATTGTGATTCCTGAAGGGTACGGGGAGAACAATGGAGACGAAAATCCAGCCTCACTTCCGGTTTACTACGATGAAACAAATGCAGCGGTCTCTCAAATCGGCCTTCAGCTCGTAAATGGGGCGGTCGATCAGATCAGCAAAGAAAAAGTCGGCTACAAGCCCGCTGTCGTGACAGAGGCAAAAGGGATTGAAACCCTTAACCTGCAGTATATCGATTTTCTTGTTCCGGGCATCGTTGCCATGATGATTATGAGCAACAATATGAACGGGGTAGCGGGACAGATTGCAGCCTGGAGAGAGCGGGGAATCCTGAGAAGAATGCAGGGAACCACGCTTAAAGCTTCTACGTTTATTGCTGCACAAATTACGGCACGGCTGATGCTGAACGGACTGCAGGCCTTGCTTGTCCTTGTTATAGCCCAGCTGATATTCGGGGTGGATGTGCGCGGATCATGGCTTACGCTGATCGGGTTTGTGGTGCTCGGCACTCTTGCGTTTATGGCTATAGGCTTTATCATTGCCGGCATTGCAAAGACGCCGGAAAGTGCAGCTCCGATTGCAGGATTTCTATCTTTCCCGATGCTGTTTCTGGGAGGCGTCTTTTTCCCGATCAGCAACATGCCTGATTTCCTTCAGCCGGTCGTCTATGCGCTTCCGATTTCCCATCTGAGCCATGCACTAAGAGAAGTCATGAATGTCGGGGCCGCTGTCACGACACTCGGGATAGAAATGCTGATCCTGGCTTGCTGGGCGGTGGGGGCGTTTATTGTTGCAAGTTTTACGTTTAAGTGGGAATGAAAAGTGAAAAAAGGGGTCAGTCCCGCTGTGCTTTAACGTGCAGCGGGACTGACCCCTTTTGTTAGAAAATGGAACCTTATTGGTCGATTTGGGTTTATTTTAGGTTTTTCTAACAGCCTAAATCGCCCAATTAGTGGGTGTGGTGAACTGCAACCCTTGAAAGGACGGGCATCCCGTAAGTTGGCACACAACTTGCATCTATTTGTTTGAATTTTCAAATAAAAAGGAGGCTTTTTATGAAGAGGTTAAAAGCAGCAGGAAAAAAGGTAATGGTATGTGCAGCTTTAGTCGGTGGTCTTGTGTCGTTTTCAGGAGTGAATAATGTTGAAGCAGCGTCCTCGTATACACTGTATACGACAGGAAGCACCACCGATAAAGTGACTGCCGCATCGTTTGGCCAAGTTTATATGGGCGGAAGCACTGATGTAGATAAAGCGATGGAATGGATGATACAAAAAGCAAACGGAGGAGACTTCCTCATTATTAGGGCGACAGGTTCCAACGGCTATAATCAGTATCTCTACGATCTGGCACAATCCATCGGCAAACCGCTGAACTCAGTCAACACCGTCGTAGTAACGAATCTAACCCAGGCAGGTTCCGATTCTTCGCTGATCGATCGCATTAATAAAGCAGAGGCCATTTTCTTCGCCGGCGGGAACCAGGCGGATTATGTGGAGTTTCTTGAGGGATCCCCTGCATTAACAGCTCTGAACAATCGGATTCAGAATGTGCCGTTTGGCGGCACAAGCGCAGGTGCAATGATTCAGGGAGACCACATCTATGATGCCATATCCGCAGGTTCGAGCACACTGGACTCTTTAACTGCTCTGAGAAACCCTTACAGCTCTCTCATTTCTTTCACGGATTATCTGATCCAGACCCCTCACAATAATAACATTCAGACTGACACACATTTCGAGCAGCGAGACAGGATGGGAAGACTGCTTACGTTTATGGCCCGTAATATTCAGGACGGGGAAGAGACAGGAACCTCGGCCAAAGGCATCGGCCTTAATGAACAATCGGCGCTGCTTGTTGAAAAAGACGGAACAGCAAAAGTTGTAACCCAGCCAGGAGCTGTAAATGCAGCTGTCTACATGGCAAAATCCAACCAGGCGCCAACCCGATGTGTGAGCGGAAGTTCGCTTACATACAATAATATCTCCATTTATAAACTGAAAGACGGAAACACATTCAACTTATCAACCTGGACCGGGTCCGGCGGGCTCTCCTATACGCTTAACGTGAACAGCGGAACAATCAGCTCTTCAACTGGTAAAGTATACGGAAACTAATGGGGAATTCCCTTTCGGCTTTAAAGGTGCAATAAAAAGAGGGTCAGTCCACCAACACGTTAAAGTGACAGGGGACTGACCCTCTTTTTTGTGGTAAAATGAAGGAAATTATACGATTGAAACGAATGTATGTATAACATTATGTAAATGGGGAGACAGCATATGGGATTTATCATTTCAAAAGAAAACAGCCAAACGAATAAGAACTTTGTGAATCAAAAACTTTATGAGTACAACGCGATGCATTTTCCTGAAGATCTAAACGGACGGTATGAGGAAGTAAATGTGTATCTTAAAGATGAAAGCGGTTTAGTTCGCGGCGGTATCCTGTGCGAAATTTGCTGGAACTGGCTTGAGATTCATACGCTGATGATTGATGAGGATCTGCGCCACTCAGGGTATGGTTCACAGCTTCTTGCCGAAGCGGAGAAGATTGCCGCAGAGAGAGAATGCGATTTTGTCAAAGTGGATACACTGAGCTTCCAGGCGGTTGATTTTTATAAAAAGCACGGGTATGAGGTGTACGGCACACTTGACGGAGTCGGACGCGATTTCAAGCATCATTACTTGAAAAAAAACCTGTGAATAAGGAGCGGATCAGATGGCCTATGAACTGAAAACGAAGGAAACGGATCACAGCGTTGTGGAGTTTATTAAAGCAGTCGAATCTCCAAAAAAGCGGGAGGACGCCTACCGGCTTCTGGACCTTTTTACAGAAACAACGGGATTTGACGCTAAGATGTGGGGTCCGAGCATCATCGGGTTCGGCTCGTACCATTATAAGTATCCTACAGGACATGAAGGAGACGCGCCGCTTGTTGGCTTTTCACCGCGCAAAGCGAAAATCAGCCTTTATTTTGCAACAGGTGATTCTGAACGGGAAAAACTCTTAAAGGACTTTGGAAAACATACAACGGGCAAGGCGTGTGTTTATATAAACAAGCTGGCTGACGTCGATGAAGACGTGCTGAGACAGCTTATTAACCAGTCGGTGGACTTTTTGAATAAAACATATCCAAAATCCTAAAGAAGAAGCGGTGCCATTATGGCGCCGCTTCTTTATGATTAAAGGTTTTTCTCATAAAAAAGGTTTCAGCACATGCTGTCAATTTCTTTTTTTAGCTGAGAAACATATAATAAGAAGTGCAGCAGCATTCGGACAAACATACATGAAGAAATGATCTTTTCTGCTGTACTCATGCCAAAAGTGAAACTTTCCAGCATTATCCTTCGTAGAATAAGCAAGGAGATGAGGACATGAGCACAAAAAAGATGGCAGGTGCAGGCTGGGTTTTTGGTATGGCTGCAGGAGCAGGACTTGGAATCGCGATTGATAATATTTCGATAGGAATCGCTCTTGGCGTCGCTTTTGCAATCATATTCAGTTCAGGGAAAAAACCATAACTTCTGCAAAGGGTCATTTGTTTAATACGGGCTGAATCATTGGAGGGACCGCAATGACAGAACATGAAAAAACCAGCAATGCAAGAAAAGAAATATGGAGCTGGATTAAATCCATCCTTTTTGCATTGGCCATTGCAGTCATTTGCAGAGAGTTTTTATTTGCTCCTGTAGTGGTGGAAGGAAAATCAATGCAGCCGACGTTCGAGGATCAAAACCGGCTGATTATCTCAAAAACAAGCGGCATTGAGAGATTTGATATGATCGTCTTTCATTCACCTGAGCCAGGCCGGGATTACATCAAACGGGTGATCGGCCTGCCGGGCGATCAGATTGAAATGAAACAGGATGTTCTGTACATCAACGGAAAGCAGTTTGAGGAACCTTACTTGGCAGCGAATAAAAATATGCTGGGCTATGGGGAACAGCTAACAGAAGATTTTCAGGTCACAGTGCCTGACAATTCCTATTTTGTCATGGGGGACAACCGCCGTCAGAGCAGGGACAGCCGTGAAATTGGCTCCATAGCAAAAGATGAAGTGATTGGGGAAGTGAAGCTTCGCTTTTTCCCGTTTGATAAGGCCGGAATTCCTGAATAATATGAGAAACCTCCATTGTTGTGGGGGTTTTTTAATTGTTATGGAAATTATAAAGAGTATCAGGCTGTGAATAATTTGAAAAAGTTATCCTCGGCAAGCGGAAGCGCCTAGATCCTCTGTCAGAACAAATCTGTCAAAAAAGGCGGAACCCGGACTTTTCCGACAGATTCTTATCTGCCTATCGGAGCGGGCCTTGGCGCTTACGCTTTTGTTTTTGTGACGGTTTCAGGAACAATCAAGGTATTTTGTCTCATGTGTTAAATCTTCCTATATAATAGATTTGTGGGTAAATATTCCAATTGGAGGAATGTGCATGGATGAGGTCAAAAAGGTTGCGATTGTGACAGGCGGGGCATCAGGAATCGGCAAAGCAATATGCCGGGAACTTATTGATAAGAGGGTTTTTGTCATCATAGCAGATGTGGATGACAAGGAAGGTAAGACAGCAGAAGCAGCATTTAATGATAAAGAGATTTTATCAAGATATGTGCATATGAATGTAAGCGAATTCAATTCTGTTGAACAGCTTATTTCTGAAACATTCAAGGAATTTGGCCGTCTGGACTATATGTTTAATAATGCCGGCATTGCCATGTACGGCGAGCTGTACGACATGTCTATAGACCACTGGAAAACAATCATGGATGTCAACGTCTGGGGCGCAGTGAACGGTACTCAGGCTGCTTATCCTCTTATGAAAAAACAGGGTTTTGGACATATTGTCAACACTGCATCTGCAGCAGGGCTCGGTCCTGCACCTGTGTCTGCCGCCTACTCTGCCACTAAGCACGCAGTTGTCGGCCTCACGACATCCCTGCACTATGAAGCGGGGGAATACGGGGTAAAAGTAACGGCCCTCTGTCCCGCCTTCGTGGATACTCCTATTTTTAATAAAGCCACCGCCATTAACATCGACAAAGACAAAATGAGCAGCCAGATGAAAAAGCAAAAAATGATGACACCTGAAAAGATTGCGAAACTTGCCATTGAGGGCGTTCACCGGAATCAGCCAGTTATTTGTCCAATGCCCCTAAGAAAAACGATGGATGGCTTCTTCCTCCTGGTTCCAGCCGCGCACCGGGCATTAATGAGGCTTGTGTGCAGAGTCAGCCGAGAAGCAAGAATGGAATGAGAAAACCGCCATTACGGCGGTTTTTTCTTTGTTGGCTTCCATTTAAAAATCATCCAAAAGCCCTGCCGCCGCTTCGTTTACATCCAGGTTCGGAAGGGAAATTTGATTAACAGATACTTTATTTGAGAGGGGATACATATGACAGCGCGCAGGAAGAACCTTTTGTCAGGCATTCTTTTCGGTCTTGGGCTTGTCGCTTTTATTGATGAAACCATCTTTCATCAGCTGCTTCATTGGCATCATTTCTATGATAAGGCAACGACGGATATCGGGCTCGTTTCGGATGGGCTGTTCCATGCATTCAGCTGGTTTGCGACAATCGGAGGATTATTTTTGTTTGCTGATTTGAGAAGGCGGCAGTCACTCAATGTGAGGAGATGGACGGGAGGCGTCCTCACAGGGGCAGGGGCATTTCAGCTATACGACGGCACTGTTCAGCATAAGCTTATGGGGCTGCATCAGATAAGGTATGTCGAAAATGTTTATATCTATGACTGGATTTGGAATGTCACAGCTGTCCTGATGCTCCTATCAGGAGTGTATTTCATTCTCCGTGAAAAAAGAAAGCAGGCGGGCTGAAGATGCACCATGCTCATCACACATTAAGTGCAGGCATTCAATATATCATGGCTGCGCCATTTGTTTTGGCTGCCGTTTTATACGCTGCGGCCGTTGTGTATTCAAACAGACTGTACCGGAGGTGGCCTGTTTACCGGACGGCATTCTGGTTTGCGGGAAATCTGTGTGCCGCCGCTGCTGTTTTTGGTCCGCTGGCTGAGAAAGCGCACGGCCATTTTGTTTTTCATATGACCGGCCATTTGCTGCTGGGCATGCTTGCACCTCTTTTAATGGTCCTTGCTGCACCTGGAACGCTTTTGCTGAGAACACTTGATACTGACCGAGCTAGGCGTGTAACGGGAATTCTGAAAAGCAGGCCTTTTTTCATCCTGTCGCATCCAGTCACGGCAGCGTTCTTAAATGTCGGGGGGCTTTGGCTGCTTTATACATCTGATTTGTATCACATGATGCACCAGTCGGCATTTTGGCATGCAGCCGTTCATTTTCACGTGTTTCTTGCAGGATATTTCTTTACGGCGGCTCTGCTCTACATAGATCCTTTTTTTCATAGAGTAAGCTATTTGTACAGGTCGGCGGTATTGCTCGGAGCTCTTGCCGCCCATGGCATCCTGTCCAAGTATTTGTATGCGCACCCTCCTGAGGGAGTGCCGCTCAATCAGGCAGAGCTTGGAAGCATGCTGATGTATTACGGCGGGGATGTGATTGATGCACTGATTATCTGTATTCTTTGTTTGAAATGGTACCGATCTTCAAAACCGGTATTCAAACCCAAGAGCGTTAACACTTACTGAGAGGAGAAAAATGATGGAGGAATGGACGGAAGGTCATGTAAAAGAAACACTCCCGGAAAGAACGAATTCTGGACATAAAGGCACATATGGAACCGGCCTTCTTCTGGCAGGAAGCAAGGATATGCCTGGAGCTGCTTTGCTTTCAGGGCTTGGGGCCATGCGCAGCGGCATTGGAAAGCTTGTAATCGGGACTGAGGAAGAGGTCATTCCCTATGTTGTGCCGGTACTTCCGGAGTCGACGTATTTGCGGAACGGCCTCAAAAAAACGGCGGACGGAGAAGTGAATACAGCAGAATATAAAGCGATTGCTGCGGGCCCCGGACTTGAACCAAATGAGGAGACGGAAAAGGCGGTACAGCACCTTCTTCAGGGGGATTGTCCCATTATCCTGGATGCAGGTGCGCTGTCAGAGCGCACTTACGAAATGAGGAAATCTCCTGTTATTCTGACTCCGCATCCCGGAGAATTTGCCCGCTTGACAGGTATAGAGGTGACTGAGCTGCAGGAAAACAGACTTCATCTTGCCTCGCACTGGGCAAAAAAGCTCGGAGCTGCAATCGTATTGAAAGGAAATGGCACGGTAACGGCATTTCCGGATGGCAGTGCCTGGACCAATCCGACCGGAAACAGCGCCCTTGCAAAAGGCGGGACCGGCGATACGCTTACCGGGATGATGCTCGGCATGCTCTGCTGTCACAAGGATTGGAAACATGCGGTTTTAAACGCCGTTTATCTTCACGGCGCCTGTGCGGACAGGTGGACAAAGACCAGATCGGCTCATACAATGCTCGCGCATGAATTGACGGATTTGCTTCCTGAAGTATGGAAAGAAAAAGAGCAGAGGGATTAGTCCTTCTGCTCTTTTTATATGTCTCCAGTAACCGCAGGTATTTTGATTTTCACTGTAAATTGTTCATCTTTATGGATAAAGTCGAGATATCCCCCGTGTTTTTGGACAATATCTTTTGCGATTTTTGTCCCAAGGCCATCATGTTCTCCGCCTTTTGTTGTGAGTCCGTCAACTTCAAACAGCCGATCAACGATATTTACAGGCAGCGGCAGGGTTGCGTTTTTTACGGTAAGAAGATAAAGCCCGCTCTTTTTATAAAGCTGCATGGACACTTCAGCCTGTTTGCCTCTTGCAGCTTGCCATTCTACTGCAGCATCTATGCTGTTTGAGAGCAGGTTTCCGGCAAGGGCTACAATGTGCCTGTCAGGTAAAGGGAGGGCTGATACAGGGAGGTCAAGGTCATAAACAAGCGATATTCCTGCCGCTTGAGCGCGTTTGTACTGCTGATGAAGCATTCCGGCCACAATGCCGCGCTCGCCTTTTATTGAAAGGTTCGTCTGCTCATATTCTCCGACAAGATCATCCAAATAGGTTTTAGCCTCCTCCTGCTTTTGATGCTCTAGCAAAAAGTGCAGGGCAGATACATGTTTTAAAAAGTCATGCCGTTCACTCCGCACCGCTTTAAAGGTTTCGTTAAGGTGCGTTTGCTGCTTTTCAGCCTGTTCAAGCTCATGATTGAGAGCATAAAACTTGTTTGCGGCGGTCAGCCTGATTGCTTCTGTCCCCGTAAAAAGGATAAGGACCACTGTGTGAAAAAGAATCGGCAGATCGCTTAATGACAATGAAACAACAGCCATCTGAAGAACCGTTAAAAACAGATGCCATTTTCCGCTCAGCCCATTCATATGAAAGACGGTTGTCCGGCTTAGAATAAGTCCCGCTCCTCCTGCAATCAACCCTGCTGCATAAGCTGAAAAGGAAATGGACAATTTCTCAAGAGCCATGTAAAGAGGAACCGCTCCAATTAAGGATGCCAGAACCCAGTATGTTTTTTCATTGATCATTGTTTCCCCGCCTTAAAAATAATGCTTCTGCAGAAAATCCACTTTTTCTTTTGTAATCATCGCCTGGCCGTCCAATCCTTCGAAAGTGACAATATAAGAATTCTTGGCGTACAGAGAGAAGTTTTTTACGTAGTGAATGTTGATGATAAAGGACCGGTGTGAACGGATAAAGTCCCGCTCTCTAAGTTCGCCTTCAAGTTCATTTAGTGTCAGGTATGTTTTAACGGCGCCGCTCTTCGTGTAGATGGTCGTCGACCGGCCGGAACGTTCAATGAAGATAATATCCTTTTTCTGAAGGATGTGAATGTCGTTTTTCTGCTTGAGGTAAAGCCTCCCGGCAATATCTGCTGATTGTGTTTTTTCCATAAGCCGCTCAACTGATTTTATGAGCCTTTCTTTCGGATAAGGCTTCATGATGTAGTCATGGACATTTAGCTCAAAGGCATGCACAGCATATCCGCTGTTCCCGGTCACAAAAATGACGGAAATATTGAGCGCATGCGAATGAATCACATCTGCCAGTTCATAGCCTGACAGATTGGGCATTTCAATATCTGCAATCAGGACATCCACCGCTTCTTTTTTTATATACTCATAGGCTTCTTCTGCAGATTGTGTAGAAAACACAATCTCAACATCCGGAATGCCTGAAAGAATGCCGTTCAGTTTATCAAGGTCAATATACCGGTCATCTACTAATCCAACTTTCATGCGAAAATCTCCTCTGTGTGTATAATGCTGAACTTCATAATGAAGGAAGATTCACTTTATTTTACCATCTTGAAGGAGTGTTTTGGCATTTTCGCGACATGAAAAGCACATTTCACGACATAAGTGCAGATTCTCCTTTCAAAGGTTTGTATGATAAAGACATCAAAAAGAACGCATACGAGGTGAAGAAAAATGATAAACGTTCAGGCGGTATCAAAAACATTTAAGGATAAGAAAACATTTGTCACTGCTTTGAAGCATGTGTCGTTTTCAATGAAAGAAGGCGAAGTTACAGGACTGCTTGGAGAAAACGGAGCTGGAAAGACCACGCTGCTGCGGATGATTGCCACACTTCTCACCCCTTCAGAAGGCAGTGTATCAGTCGCCGGCTTCGATACGGTTAAGAATTCTGCCGCAATCAAAAAACAGATTGGCGTCCTGTTTGGAGGAGAAACAGGGTTATACGACCGGCTGACTGCCAGGGAAAATCTTGAGTATTTTGCGCGTCTTTACGGAATGAGCAAGCATGAAACAAAAGTAAGGATTGATGAGTTGTCAAAAATGTTCGGCATGAGAGACTACCTGGACAGAAAAGTCGGTGGCTTTTCAAAAGGCATGCGCCAAAAAGTGGCCATCGCAAGAGCCATCATCCACAATCCGAAAATCATTCTGTTTGATGAACCCACAACAGGTCTTGATATTACCTCTTCAAACGTATTTAGGCAGCTTGTCCACCAGCTGAAACGTGAAGGGAAAACGATTGTGTTTTCAAGCCATATTATGGAAGAAGTCTCGATGCTGTGCGACTCTGTCGCAATGATGCATAAAGGGGAACTTGTGTATCAGGGAGATCTTGAAGGACTTTATAAAGAAGAAGGCAGCCGTGATCTAAATTACATTTTCATGAGTAAGCTTGTGAGGAGAGATGAATATGCTTCTTAATTGTTATATAAAAGAGATGAAGGATTGTTTCCGCGACAGCCGGACACTGATCCTTACCGTCCTTCTGCCGATTATCTTAATGACGGGGCTGACACTGTTTTATGAACGCATGGTTTCAGGCGGGGAAGAAGATACGTATACGCTTGCTGTTGAAGAAACGATAAATCAGGCTGAAGCGGAATTGTTCACCCCTCTTAAAAATGTGGAGCTGGTCAAAACCGGAAATCCTGAAGAGGCTGTCAAAGAGGGCGATGCGCAGGCCGCTGTGATTCTTGATAGTGATTTTACTGCGAAAATTGAGGATGGAAAAACAGCTTCCATTACCATGATCGGGGACTCCTTCAGTCAGAATTCATCGACGCTGATGACACTTGTATCGGGAGCTTTGACTGCCTATGAAAAAACGGTTGTAGGTGATCGCCTGGCTGAAAATGGTACAGATCCGTCCATGATCCAGCCGCTTGCCATTGAGCAGAAGGAAATGACACAGGAAGACCCGACCATTAACCTCGTGGCTTTATTAGTGCCGATGATTCTTGCACTTGCCATCGGGATTGGCGCCAGTCCGGCAGCATCCGATCTTTTTGCTGGAGAAAAAGAGAAGAAAACGATGGAAGCACTTCTTATGACACCTGTCAGCAGAACGACTCTGCTTTTCTCAAAGTGGCTGGCCATTTCTTCTCTTGGAGCCATTACAGGGCTGATTACACTTGGTGTCGTCTCGCTTGAAGTTGCCTTTTTAACAGAGAACCTTCGAAAAGCTGTTTCATTTGGAAGCGATGCACCGATCATTATCGGCATGGCTCTTCTTATCTCTGTCATTTATGCGATGTTTATGGCATCTGTTCTGATGCTGACAAGCATCATCGGCAAGACAGTAAAAGAATCCCAAAGCTACAGTTCTCCGGTTTTAATGATTGGAACCATCCCTGCATTAACAACGACAAGCATCGGAATCAATGAATTTGAGCTCCACCACTTTGCGATTCCGGTACTGAATTTGTTTACAATTTTAAAGGAGCTCCTGTTTGGAGTCGTCCAGTATGATCATATTCTCCTTGTCCTTGGAAGCAACCTGGCCGTTATGGTCATCGCTTTAATCATTGGAAGAATCCTGTTTTTAAAAGACAAATGGGTGATGAATTAGGATAAAGCTGCGGGCAATCACATTGCCGGCAGTTTTTTTCATTTGTTAGGAAATTATAAAGAATAAACGGCTGTGAATAACATAATAAAGTTATCAGCGGCAAGCGGAAGCGCCTAGATCCTCTGTCAGAACAAATCCGTCAAAAATGTCAAAACCGGACTTTTCCGCCGGATTCTTATCTGCCTATCGGAGCGGGCCTTGGCGCTTGCGCTTTTGTTCTCTGCAAATATCGCCATATTTCCGCTTAAAACCGAATTAATCATGATTAAACGGATTTGTTGAAGGCAAACCGCATGATGATAGCGCTTCCTTTCACTATCTCGACCGTATCCTCACGAATGTCCTGTTATCCCTTGAATCTGCTTCTCAGCATGTTACGATAGTAACCGTTGAAAAAACGAACGGAAACACAGCGAACACAGAGGGGGCACATTATGCTTAGAGAAAAAAGAGTAGCGTTTTTAGGTGCGGGATCGATGGCAGAATCGATGATCGCTGGAATAGTACAGAAAGAAATTATTCCTGCTGATCAGCTGTATGTGACAAACAGAAGCAATCAGTTGAGGCTTCAGGAGATGAATGCAAAGTATGGTATTCAGGCGCTGACTAAAGACGCACTGCCATATGGCGAAATTGATTTATTTATTCTCGCAATGAAACCCCAGGGTGCAGCGGATGCACTCGGTGAACTGAAAGACAAAATAAGGCCGGATCAAGTGGTGATCTCCGTTTTAGCCGGAATTTCGACTGAATTCATGGAAGATCACTTGAAGGACGGACAGCAAACGGTTCGTGTCATGTCCAATACGTCAAGCATGATTCAGGAATCTGCGACCGCCTTGAGTCCGGGCAGGCATACAGACATGGACAGCGTTCTGCATGTAAAAGAACTGCTGAGCTGTATGGGGAAAGTATTTTTAATAGAAGAAAGCCAGATGGATATTTTCACAGGTCTTGCAGGAAGCGGACCCGCCTATTTCTACTATTTAATGGAGCACATGGAGAAAGCAGGCGTCGAGAAGGGCATGGACGAACACATGGTGCGCGAAATTGTTGCCCAGACGATTCTCGGTGCAGCCAAAATGATTCTTTCAAATGATGAAGCACCGTCAAGCTTGAGAGAAAAAGTAACTTCTCCAAATGGAACGACGGCATCAGGGCTTGAAGCATTGCGCAAAAACAATGGAGGAAAAGCCATTTCCGAAGCAGTCTATCATGCTGCAAAACGTTCAAAAGAGCTGAACGAAGAAATGGCCGGAGCGTTGGTGACGTCTTAGCCCGTTTTAAAAAAATCAGGAGGGATAAGATGGTAAACGAAGAAGAGAAACAGATAAAAAGAGTTGTTATTAAGATTGGAAGCAGTTCACTGACAAGCATGCACGGCGAAGTCAGCCGCAGAAAGCTTGAAAAGCTTGCAGACCAGATTGTTGAACTGAAAGATGCAGGCTATGAAACCGTCGTTGTGTCATCAGGAGCTGTTGCGGCAGGCTACAGAAAGCTTGGCTGCATTAACCGGCCATCAGACCTTCCGGAAAAGCAGGCAGCCGCTTCAATCGGACAGGGACTGCTGATGGAATCTTATTCAGAGCTCTTTTTATCTCACGGATATGTCGCTTCCCAGCTCTTAATCACAAGAGGCGACTTTTCAGATGAAACACGCTACGGAAACATGAAAAACACGATGGAAGTGCTGCTTCAGCGCGGAATCATTCCAATTGTGAATGAAAATGACACAATCACAGTCGACCGTCTGAAATTCGGAGACAATGATACTCTTTCAGCTAAAGTTGCCGCTCTCATCGGAGCTGATCTGCTGATTATTTTATCCGACATCGACGGACTCTATGATGATAATCCGAACAGCAATCCAAATGCGAAGCTGCTTGAAAAAGTGGATGCCATCACGCCTGAGATTGAAGCGGCAGCCGGCGGTTCGGGAAGTGCAGTCGGTACGGGCGGCATGAAATCCAAGATTGCCGCATTTAAGATTGCCATGGCTTCAGGTATCCAGTCATTCCTTGGGAAATCCAGCACAAGAGATATTTTAATGGATGCTGTAAACGGAAAGGCGAAAGGAACGTATTTTGAACCGAAAGCCAATGCCTTTAACCTTGACCGCAAGAAACAATGGATTGCGTTCCACTCAGGTCCGGAAGGCAAAGTGATGATTTCGAATGAAGCAAAAGCAGCCATTATTGATAAACGGAGAGATATTTACGCGCTTGATATTCAGGAAGTGAAAGGACGATTTAACGGCGGGGCAGTTGTCACGATTTTGGATGAAGACGAAGAAGAATTCGGCCTTGGCCGCATCAATTTTTCTACAGAGCAGCTTAAAGATGTGAAGGAAAACAATGAATCGGCCGCAGCGATTGATCAGGAGACGTTTGTCTGCTCTCTGGATTTCTCGATGAAGGTGCCGAGTTAATAAAACAGGAGGCGTTTTGATGAGTATTGCAGCTCTTAAACCGATGACGGTGGAAGAACAGGCAATCACAGCAAAAAAAGCAGCGAAAACGTTAAGCATGTTAACGACGGAAGAAAAGAACGAGGCTCTGAGAATCACGGCAAACGAGCTTGAGCGTTCTTATGAAGAAATTTTAAAAGCAAATGAGGAAGACCTCTCAAAAGGAAAAGAAAAAGCATATGACAAAGCCTACATGGACCGTCTTGCGCTTACACAGGAGCGCGTCGGCGACTTTGCAGAGGGGCTGCGGCAGGTTGCAGACCTTCCCGATCCAACAGGAGATGTCTTATCTGAAAGGACGCTTGAAAACGGGCTGAAGGTAGAAGAAGTTCGCGTTTCTCTCGGCGTTATCGGCATGATTTACGAGGCACGCCCAAACGTGACGGCAGATGCGGCAGGACTTGCGTTGAAATCAGGCAACTCCATTGTGCTTAAAGGCGGATCTTCCGCTCTCTCTTCTAATATGAAAATTGTAGAAGTCATGCACCGTGCACTTGAAAAAACAAAAATTCCTAAAGAAGCCGTTCAGTTCATTGCGTCGACAGACCGCGCTGCAACCCAGCAGCTCTTTACCATGAAAGAACATATTGACGTGCTGATTCCGCGCGGCGGAGCTTCTTTAATCAAAGCAGTTGTTGAAAATGCAACCGTGCCGGTGCTTGAAACAGGAGTTGGGAACTGCCATATTTACGTAGATAATAAGGCGGATGTGGAAAAAGCGCTGAACATTATAATCAATGCAAAAACAGATCGCCCGGCAGTATGCAATGCAGCCGAAACTCTTATTGTTCATAAAGACTGGCTGAAAGAAAACAGTGACCAGCTTGCAAAAGCTATAAAGGATCACGGTATCACTCTTCACGGAGATGAAATGGCTGCAGATGCTCTTCCGAATGTTGTTCCAGCCGGTGAAGAAGACTGGGCAAACGAATACTTGAGCCTTGATCTGGCAGTGAAAACGGTCGGAACTCTGGAAGAAGCCATTGATCACATCGATCAATACGGAACAAAGCATTCAGAGGCTATTATCACAGAAGACAGAGAAACAGCTGACCGGTTCATGCAGCTGGTCGATGCTGCCGCGCTTTATCACAATGCTTCAACCCGCTTCACAGACGGAAGCGCACTCGGATTCGGCGCTGAAATCGGCATCTCCACACAGAAGCTTCACGCACGCGGGCCGATGGGATTGCCGGCGCTGACAACAGTGAAGTTTATGATGAGAGGAAACGGCCAGATTCGATAGGACTTCTAAGAGCACCCATGAAAATGGGTGCTCTTTCTTATGAAAAGGCTATGTTGTAAAACGTACATAAAAAATAAGCCTTCAGCCCAGCCAATGATTATTGTAAGCTATTAATCCTAATATTGCTCCGATCGCTGCACCAAAAGCCAATGACATCACTGTCCATTTTTCGTCTGATTTCTTCTGATTTTTGCTGCTATTATGCAAAATCAGCACCCCCTTACATCACTCTCACTAATTATAAATTAATTTTAACATAAATACCCATTTTAAAGAAAAGCTAGAATGCCAAGTAAAAAATAAGCCTCTCCATTTTTCCAAAATCCTGCTCCCCTATACAAAATTATCTGCCTCCAGTTTAAATAAAGCGGAAGGTAGACTTATAGATGCAGACTATTTTTTGGGGAGGGGATTCTTTGAAGAAAACCGCCGCTTTAATGCTTAGCTTCTTTATGGCCATTGCTGGCAGTGTTGTTCATGCAGACAATGGAACCGAAAAGAAAGGGCAGGGAGAAAACGTGAAGAAACCCAAGTGGGAGCTTGTATGGGCAGATGAATTTAACACCAGTGAAATTGACAGTAGTAAATGGGACTTTGATATCGGCAACTGGATTGTAGATGAAAATGGAAACGGAATTGCGCCGGGCTGGGGAAATAATGAAAAAGAGTATTATACGGACTCTAAAGAAAACGCTTACACAAAAGATGGAAAGCTCATTTTAAAAGCAATAAAAGAGCAGACCACAGATCAGTTCGGCACATACGACTATACGTCGGCTAAAGTAAAAACAAAAGGACTCTTCAGCCATAAATATGGACGCTATGAAATGAAGGCAAAGCTTCCTACTGGAAAAGGAATATGGCCTGCGCTCTGGATGCTTCCTGAAGAAGATAAATACGGTACATGGGCAGCTTCCGGGGAAATCGACATTATGGAATCATGGGGAAGCAAGCCAAACCTTGTAGCCGGTACGATTCACTACGGGGAAGGATGGCCGAACAACAAATATACAGGCAAAGATTATGAATTTAAGGATGGCTCGACAACGGAAGACTGGCATACGTATGCGCTTGAATGGGAACCCGGTGAACTGCGCTGGTACGTGGACGGTGAGCATTATCAAACACAGAACAAATGGTACTCAAAAGGGACCGGAAACGCTGCGAATTTCAGTTATCCTGCACCCTTTGATCAGAACTTTTACTTAATCATGAACCTGGCCGTTGGCGGTTGGTTTGACGGGGACCCGGATGCATCAACTTTTTTTCCGAAGCAAATGGAAATTGATTATGTGCGCGTCTTTGATCTGAAAAACGGCAAGTATAAGACACCGACAGAGCCTGCTGATGAACCTGCTGTACTTCCGGCTGATGCGAAACAGCCTTTAAGCGACGGCAATTATATTTACGATGCAGCATTTGAGCAGCCTATTACCGATGTGGATTCTGGAGACGATCTTTTCAGCCGCGATTATTGGAACTTTGTCCATCTTCCTGATTTTGGAGGACAGGGCACCATTACAGTGGATCAGAATTTAGCGAAGATAACGGTCGCAAACCCGGGAAGTCAGCTCTATTCGCTGCAGCTGATTCAGAATCTTTCTCTCGCCGAGGGCGGCACATACAAAGTGAGCTTTGATGCAAAGTCTGATTCAGCCAGAAATATCATGGTGAAAACGGGTGCCGGCGCTGAAAGAGGCTGGGTAAAGTACTCGAATGAAGAAGTTTTCGCACTTACGGAAGAGCTGAAATCTTACTCTTATACCTTTAAGATGGGCAATGAAACAGACATCCTGTCCAGGCTGGAATTTAATCTCGGCGGAAACGGCACAAGTCCAGTATGGATTGGAAATGTGCGCGTGGAGGATATATCAGGAGAGCCTCTTGAAGAAAATGCTTCAAAACCAATGCTTTCCAATGGAAATCATGTTTACAACGGAACCTTCGACCAGGGAAACATGGACAGGCTGACGTACTGGAACCTTCATACAGAAGGGGCAAAAGCAAATGCAAGCGTTGAAGAGGGGACTAGAGAAGCGCGATTGGACATCAAGAACGGCGGAAAAACACCGGAGTCTGTTCAGTTTTCGCAAAAAGGCCTTCAGCTTGTAAAGGGAAATGAATATACCCTGACGTTTAAAGCAAGAGCTGCAAAACCAAGAACAATCGAACTGAACGTGAGTGATCAGGATGGCAGCATCCATTATTCACAGCCGACAACAATCGATCTGACAACTTCTATGGAAGAAAATACAATTGTCTTCACGATGACTGAAGAAAGTGACATGGAAGCACAGCTTCTTCTGAACGCTGGAGGATCAAAAGAGGATGTGTACCTCGATGATGTCGTTCTCTTAAAAACGAAAGACGGCAACGTGGATCAAAATCCTTTGAAAAACGGAGATTTCAGTGCAGGTTTAGCACCATGGACCTCTTACATCCATTACGATGCAGATGCAGGCATAGCAGCTGAAAACGGTGAAGCGAAGATCACGGTAGGTAACGAAGGAAATGAACCTTGGAGCGTCATTCTTCAGCAGGAAAATATGAAGCTGTCCAGGAACGTAACGTACGAGGTTTCCTTTAAAGCAAAATCAAGCAAGCCAAGAGAACTGGAATTGACGATTGAAAACGCCCAGTATACCCGCTTCCTCGGAGAAAAGCCTACCGTTATAGAAGAGATGCAGACATATACTTATGAGTTCGTCATGCCTTCCGACGAAACAGCTGCATTAAAATTCCTGATGGGAAAAGCAGCCGGATCACCGATTGGAGAGCATGAAATAGTGATTGATGATGTGGTCCTTAAAGTAAAGCAATAATGCTGATCAAGCAACTGAAAGAACGAAACAAAAGCCCGGAGACTTCTCCGGGTTATTTTAATTGGAAATTTTCACAGAATCAGGTTTGAAAATACGTGGGTATGTGGTATCAGATAAATGGGATAATTTTCTTTTGTTATCCCATCTGATAGTCCTGTTAAATAACGCCATTCTTTCAATGTGTGGGAAAAACATGACTTTTACCATATGAAAAGCTGAACAAACAGAATCAGAATTTGATACTGGGGACTTATGGAAATTGGAAGCGTGTTCTAGTAATATTTTCTTATATGTTCAAAAACGTGTAAATCTTGATGAAAAAAGACGAAAGTACATAGAAAATGTCAAAACGACAGAGGTGAAAAAAATGAATTCTGAACAAGTCAGAGCTCTTGCAAGAGTTTTTCAGCAGGCATCTGATTCCGTCAAAGACCAGGAATCAAAGCTCGTGCAGGAAACAAACGAAAAAGCAGCAACATGGAGCGGCAAAGCCCGCGACAAATTCGATTCCGCCATGGACGAAACCAAAATCCTCTTCCAGCGCCACTCAGACAACCTGTACGACATCAGCCGCGAACTAGAAGCAGCAGCAGACTCCGTCGACCGCGTGCGCGAAGAGATTGAAAGACAGGAAGAATTAGAGAGAATGGAGCGCATATTGAGGCTGAAGAAGCTGGATGTGCAGTAAGAATTCCTAAGTGAAAAATAAGATTGAAAGTTTAGAGGTGCGTTATGAGTCATCGGTATGATCACGATCCTAACTATAATAAGAAAAAGAAAAAAAAGCAGGTAGATGAAAGAAAAGGAATGAATGACGGATGCGTACCCGGATGTGTAGACTTTTTCATTATACCGATCCAGGTTGGGATTTTGGGCTATCAATTTTTCCAATTCATTTAAGGAGAAGGTAAAGCGAGTGAAAGGGGTTGTATCGTTTTGGCAGGAAAAATATCAGTAAATCCGGATCAGCTGGATGGGCTGGCAAATTCGTTTGTAAATAATCTTTCAGTTATTGAAGAGGAATATAAAAGGCTGCATTTGGAGCTTGCAAACTTAATTATGAGTGCGCCTCCAGAATATCAGCACTGTTTTTATCAGGTCGGAGATCCTTGGGCAACGGGGAATGCGTTATCGGATAAGCTGAGCAATCTTGAGTACGATATCCGGTCAACAGCTGGAAAGTTTGCAGAAGCGGATAATCTGATCGGGAAGCTTTATAAGCTTCATGAAAGTTATGGGGCGGTTACAGCGCTTGGGGCTCTGTCACTCAGGCAGGCAGCGTATTACGGAATTGGTTTGACTAAGTTTATTAAGAACGCTGACGGAATATACACATTTAAGCATATGGGAGCATTAAACAAAGTGTCAGACGTAATTGATAATTCGAAGTTCAGAAAACTTGCACGAGGGTATCTGCGGTTTTCGTTTATCTCCAAAAAATATAATGGCTATTCCTTTGCGGATTTGGTTCATAAAAAGTATGCGAAATATTTGCCTACAGATGCGGTGGATTTTGCAAACGATTCAAGGTCCTTCCTTAAAAATGTTAAAAATAAATCTGTAACTATGG
The DNA here is from genome assembly GCA_038002745.1 of Bacillus sp. FSL H8-0547. Classification (NCBI taxonomy): domain Bacteria; kingdom Bacillati; phylum Bacillota; class Bacilli; order Caryophanales; family Bacillaceae; genus Bacillus; species Bacillus sp. FSL H8-0547. The sequence goes on along the minus strand of JBBODD010000001.1, from coordinate 1,388,393 downwards.
ATACCCTTAAATCGTTCGGAAAATCCAGCTTGAAGTTTGCTAAAATCAATGGTCCGATTACATTTGCAGTAACCGGTGTAACCTCCGGAGTAGGAATGGGACTGAAGATCTCAGAAAACTATGCAAAGTACGGAAACAATCCAGAAGTTTTAAAACGGGAGAATGCTAAAGCGGTTGGAAAAGCTGCTAACGACACGCTTGTAATAGGCGGTGCATCAGTTGCAGGAGCTGTTATTGGAGGAACACTGGGCAGTGTCATAGGACCTGCGGGAACCGTTATTGGCTCTGCTGCCGGCTCTTTCGTGGGAGGGGTTGTCGGTGAAAAACTGGCGAAGCATACCGCACCATATTTTGAGAAAGCTGCAGTTGCATTTAAGGAGCCAATCCATAACATGGTGGACGGTGCAAAAGGGGTATTTGAAAAAGCAGGTAAGGGCGTTGAAGCATTTAATAACGGTGTAGAATATGCCAATGAACAAATTAAAGAAACGTTTAAAGATCCCGTTAAGAAAATAAAAGAAGTTGGCGAGGGACTTTCCAAAGCGAAAGATACAGCGAAATCTCTTTTAGGCGGAGCATCAAACTTTGTTAAAGGAAAATTCTCATTTGGATAAGGAGACGACTATGGATAAAGTTAAAGTAAGCTTGGAAGAACTTATCTTTTCGTTTTACAGTGAAGGTCTGTATGAACAGGGAATCCAATTAAAAGATACTTTCTTCCCTGAACTTGGTGATCAGGAACTGCAGATGATACTTGAAATTGCATCAAGATCACTTATGGCAAAAGATATGATCAGAGAAGTTGATGGGCGCTACAAGCTGACAGAAGAGGCGGCAGAGTTCATTCACATTCTGAGCAGCGCCGATTATTCCGTGCAATTTTCCTGTTTCTCTTCAGATATGGAGAGGGAAGAAGCGTTGTCTGTTCATATGAAAAAACAGATTGGGTACGTTCATGAACTTTACTATGATCAGCAGGTGCATACTATTAGACGTCTTACAGAGGATGAGACCATTCAGCTGATAAGCAAGCGATTGTCTGAGAAGGAAATGCCTTCTGAAAGGGCAATCATTACAGAAATGTCGAATGAGGACCTTGAAAAAATTTTAGAGGAAGCAAGTCAAACAGCCCAGCTTTCGTCCGTCATCAGTAAATGGACTTCAGAACTTCAGCCAGAAGACATTCAGGCATTTGGAAGCTTCATGATTGATTTATCCGAGAGACAATCCAAGCTTAATACAATGATGCTGCTTTCATATGACAAGAACAATCAGCCTGATGTAGCTGACATCTGTTTTTCAATTCCGGGTAAGCAGAACGACTGGATTATTTCTAAAAATCAGGAAAATCGATTCAATTTAGAGCGCACAAGCAAAGTGTTCTTGGAAAGCTTCATTCCTTCCCCTATATTTAAAGTAAGCGCAAACGTCAGCTAGAAGGAGGAAGAAGATTGCTCAATTTCAGAGAATCCGGCAAGGAAATATACATCAAAGGAAGCAAGTTTTATTATGGCATCCTGGCAGCCTTCTTAGTAGGAGGTTTACTTGGAACAGGATATTTAATTATTGAGGGGCTGAAGTTCAGTTCGGCTTTCTCGTTTGTATGGATGATTGGAGGATTTATCTTTTTCCCTGTTTTTTGTTATCTGTTCCTGTGGTTCCTCCCTGGAATGATTCCCGGAAGAACACTGGTAACATTAACGCAAGGACCAGGAGGCTCTTTGCGTTCTAAAAAAGGAGATATCCCTTTTGAAGCAATAAAATTAATTGAATTGCGTCGGAATGGCCTGACGTTGGTAAACAGTATGTACATTGAAACCTTTGATGGAAAATCATTTCGAATTCCCACTTATGATCTGATTGATGATACTGATTTCTCTATCTTAGTAGATCAGTATATATATCCTTATATGAATCAGGATGCCAAAAAAGTTTGGGATCGACATGTGAACCTAAGCAAGCTGTTTGATGAAGTTGGATACGAGAGAAAAGCAGTGCAGTGATTAATTGAAAAAATTATCCGGCGTGGTCCTTCCCGTCAGCCTGGATATTTTACTGGCTTCTTCCTTGCCTCATATCCGGAAGAAGCCATTTTAAGTTGATAAGGATTTTAAAGCGACTAATCCTATAAATAAGAAACTTTACCCCTTTATGTCATTATGAAGAATGCTGAGGTGTACGATGAGAAACGATCACAGGTATGACCACGATCCAAATTACAATCGAAAAAAGAAGAAAAAGGATCTCCCGGGAGACGATGGCTGTATGCCGAGCTGCTTGGACATATTTCTTATCCCCCTGCAATTGGGAATATTGGGTTATCAGCTGTTAACTTTATCTTAATTTTAGAGGTGGGCTTTATGTCAAATAAGAAAAAGAACAACCAGGATCCTAATGATGCTGCCAGGGGCGGCTGCGTACTTCCCGGCTGCATAGACCTCTTTATCCTGCCTATTCAAATAGGTATATTAGGATATTACTTACAGTATTTCATTTAAAAATTAATCTTTCTTTACTCAGAAAGGGGCAAAAAAAAGTATGTCGAAAGAGATATCGATTAATCCAGCTGAAATGGAAAATCTGGCAAACGGATTTGTACATAAGATATCTGACTTGGAATTTGACTACAAAGACCTTCATCTAAGACTTGCGAATTTAATTATGAGTGCTCCTTATGAATACACTCACTGTTTTTCCAATGTAGGTGATACATGGCAAACTGGAAGTGAACTGGTTAACAGATTAAGTGAAATGGAGCAGGATATACGAAACACAGCTGAAAAGTTTGTGGAGCAAGATGACTATATTGGAAAGATGTACAATTTGTATGATAAGTATGGGACCCTTACTGCAATGGGAGCGCTGGTAAGTAATCAGGCTTTATATTATGGATTGGGACTTACAAGGTTTTTTAAAAAAGCAGACGGTTCGTTTGGGTTTAGACACGCAAATGAGCTTCTAAACCTGTCTAGAAATGTAGACGGATCTAAATACAGAAATGTGTTTAGGGGATATGTAAGTCCAACAAGTTTTTTTAGAGAGGATCTAAGAAATGCTCCATTTGCAGATTTGGTTCACAAAAAATATGCAAAATATTTACCGCAAGAGGTTATTGATCATCAAAAGAGTAGTAAAATAGCTCGAGATAGGTTATTGAGAGGAACTTTAAACAAAACGGAAATCAAAAACTTTCTCAGTACTAGCAAAACATTTGCAAGATCTAATGCGGGCCTGACTTTATTTGTAACTAGTGCTGTGGAGACATTAGGTATGGGTTTGAAAATATCTGAAAATTACGCTAAATACGGAGATAATCCAGCTGTTCTTAAACGTGAAAATGCTAAAGCTGTTGGGAATGCAATTAATAATACCTTAATGATTACTGGTTTTTCTGTTGGTGGTGCAGTAATAGGCGGTGCACTTTTAAGTGTTGCTGGACCTATGGGTACTGTAGCTGGAGGTGCGATAGGGTCGGCAGTAGGAGGTTTTGCAGGAGAGTATGTTGCCAAATTAACTGCAGGCTTCGCAGAGAGAACAGCAATTAAGTTTCAAGATTCAATTGACTCAGGAATAAGTACCGTAAAAGGTTTTTATACCTACGTTGGTGAAGTGAAAAATGACTTCGATGATGTTAAACATAATTTGAATGAAGAAATTAAACAAACATTAAAAGATCCTCTCGGTAAAGCAGAAGCGTTAAAGAACAGAGCTGAAGAAACTGCGAGTTCATTAGTCAAAGATGCAAAGGATTTTTTTGAAAAAAAACTTTCAGTCTTTTAAAGTGGTGTCTAAGTGGAATATATACTTTGCAAACACTTTCTGTCATTGTGTCAAGAAAGTTTAATTAACCATTTAAATATCTTTAAATATTAAGTTTGCATTCTATAATTCAAAGGGGAGAATTGTAAATTTGAATAAAAATGTGGAACAATATCAACCTATAAAAATCAAACCCTCTAATGGTTTGAGGATTTGGTCAGGTCTAGCTACAATAGGCGGAACTGCTGCCTGTGTATTTCTTATTATTCAAGGGTTAAAGTTCAATTCATCTTACTCTATTTTATACCTTGGTACAGGTCTCATGTTTTTACCATTCATGGCGAATCTGATGTTCTGGGGCCTTCCAGCTTATATCCCAGGTAAAATATTATTTGAGATTACTCGTGGGGAAAATGGCGTGATAAGATCAAACAACAAATCGGTTCCAATTAGAGAGATTAATGACATTGAGATGGTTCGAAATAACTTTACTTTATATAATAATATTCGAATTAGCACAACTCATGGAAAAACTGTTTATATCAAAACTTACAATGTTTTGATGGAATACTCCTTTGTAGAAGCGATTGATAACTATGCGTATCCTTATATGAATCCTTACGCCAAAGAAGTTTGGGACCGAAAAGTGGAAAATAATCAATATTTGAAAGATATGGATTATGTAAGGAAAAATCATAAAATCGACCAATAATACTTGAATTAGCGACCTGAATCAGGTCGCTTTGTTTAAATAAATAATGCGGGAGGATATGAACTTGCTCAATCTGGAAAAAAATCTTAACTCAATCCTCGTCAAAGGCTCCAAATTCATGTATGTCTGGATGCTACTTGCAACGTTCGGCGGTCTTGCAGTATGCATGTTTCTCATAGTGAATGGCTTAAAATTTGATTCGAAGTACTCGTTCTTCTACCTTGGAGGAGGCATAGTGCTGTCTCCTGTCTTTCTGTATCTGACAACTTGGTCGCTTCCCGGCTTTATACCAGGGAAGGTTCTTTTGAAATTGACTGAGGGTCCGAATGGGAGTGTGGAAAGTAAACATAAGAAAATCCCATTTACAAGTATAAAAAATATTCGCTTCGCAAGGAATCCCCTTAACCTGATCAATGACATTGTCATTGAAACGTATGATGGAAAGACCGCAAAAATCAGGACATACAATCAGCTTGATGATACTGACTTTGCTGTTTTAGTTGACCAATATATCTACCCATACATGAATCAGGATGCTAAAGCAGTATGGGACCGGCATGTAAATTTAAATCAGCTGTACATAGATGCAAAGTATGAAAGGAAAATGGAGTAACGTTTACAATGCAACTAGTACAAAGTGAAATAAGTTGATACCCGTAAGTATAATAGGCCATCTATCCTCTTGATAAATAGCGCAAAATCTTACCAGAATCCATTAACAGCAAAAAGGAGCTGCAGGGGATGTCTTCTCAAACATCAGATGTCATTAGAATAAGAGGTCCATTTCTCATGTATGTATGGATGTTTTTATTTGTATTTGGCGGATTAATATCTTGTGTTGTTCTAATATATAACGGATTAAAGTTTGAATCTAATTATGCTCTCATTTATTTGGGAGGCGGGCTAATGTTTTTGCCCTTCTTCGTTTACGAAGCGATATGGGCATTGCCGGGTTTTGTTCCTGGTAAGGTTTTATTTAGAATTTTCCCTGGCAGTAAAGGTAAAATTGTTTCAAAAAAAGCCGAAGTAGAATTTATTAACATAAAAAATATCGACTACAAAAGAAACCCCATTAATTTGTTTAACGAAATTTATGTGGAAACCTTTGATGAAAAAAGAATCAAGTTCAAAACATATAACCTTCTTCATGAAGTCAACTTTTATGACATTGTTGACGAACACGTCTACCCGCATATGGAGGAAAATGCAAGAAAAATATGGGATCGAAAAATTTCAAACGATCAAATTTTAAAGAGTATGGGTTACGAAAGAAGAAATCATGAGATATAAAAACTTCTACCAAAATGAGCTTAATCGATTGGTGGATGAAAATAAAATAGAAAGGAGGAGGCAGAAAAACCATGGTTTCAACATCTGCAATTAAAATTCGTCCGTTGAACTTTTTGAGGGTATGGTCAGGGCTTTTTACCATGGGGGGAACTGCCGCATGTGCCTTTCTTGCATGGCAAGGAATAAAGTTTAGTTCTGCTTACTCTCTAATTTATCTAGGCACAGGACTTTTCCTGTTTCCGTATTTTGCTAACATGGCGTTCTGGGGCCTTCCTGCATACATTCCCGGAAAAGTATTATTTGAGATTATTCCGGGTGAAGATGGGTTAGTAAAATATAAGAAAAATACAATTCCCATCAAAGAGATAAAAGAAATTGAGTTGGCCAGAAATATACTCACTTTATTTAACAATATTCGTATTACAACAACAAACGGAAAAACTCATTACATTAAAACCTATAACGTAATTAGTGAAATAACCTTCGTCAAAAACTTTGATAATTATGTTTTTCCGTATATGAATCCCCTTGCTAAAGAGGTTTGGAATCGAAAAATGGAAAACAGCCAGTTTTTAGAAGATGTGAGGTATGTAAGAAAAAATCATACAAGCTGAAAAATAAGCAGGCAAAACGTAAGGAGGAAAGTGCTGTGCACCATCATCCTGAATCAGAAGTGAAAATCAAACCCTCCACCTTCATGCGTGTTTGGTCAGGGCTGTTCACAATCGGCGGGACAGCCGTCTGCCTTTTCTTAATCTTCCAGGGGTTTCAGTTTAGCTCAGCCTATTCCATCTTGTATATTGGGGCAGGTGTGATCTTTCTTCCAATTATGAGCTATTTGACCTTCTGGGGTCTGCCTGGTTTTTTGCCCGGAAAAGTCCTCTTCAGCATATATCCTGGAAGAGACGGCACTCTTGCTTCAAAAAAATTCTCCATTAACCTATCTGACATACAGGATATTGATTTAGAGCGTAACCGGTTTACTTTATACAATAATGTAGCAGTGAAAACAACAAGCGGAAAAAAATATGTCATCAAAACTTACATTGTACTGAATGATTTTACCTTCTATGAAAGGATAGACGAATTTGTTTATCCCTATATGAATCTGGAAGCTAAAAAAACATGGGACCATAAGGTCAGCAATCACGATCTGCTGAAGAGTTTGAAGTTTGAACGGAAGCATGGTTTATAAGTATAATCTCTTTTTCATCCCCAAAAGGACGTTTACCTTCCAGTCAATATAATAGACGTCATTATCAGCCCCGTATTCTCCAATGCGGGGCTTTTTCACGTCTTAACGTAAAAAAACCTCTCCTGGATCACTCCGTCATCATCTTGTAACAAAACTGTTTTAATTGTCATAAAACTCTTTGAAATCTTCTGAAAATCCATTCGTTTCAGGCTTTTTTGAAGACGTTTTCGAAATTTGAAGCGGAAATACTGGAAAATCACGGAATCTTATTTCTACTATTATCCAAGTCATGTTTTAAGGGGCGTTTTAGAAGGTATATCCCAAGTAACAAAGCGATAAGGGCACGCCTCTATCGTCAATGAAAGGAGCTTGTTAGTCAGTGAGTATTCAAAAAAGTACGGACAGTTCCAGTTTGGCTGAAGTGATAGACCGGATTCTTGATAAAGGGATCGTCATTGATGCATTTGTCAGAGTGTCGCTTGTGGGAATCGAGATTTTAACAGTAGAAGCGAGGGTTGTCATCGCGAGTGTCGATACATGGCTTCGCTATGCAGAAGCTGTTGGTCTTCTTCGGGATGAAGTGGAGGAAGAGGGTCTTAAGAGCCAAAAGAATGAGCGAGGCAACCAGTCAGCTTTTACATTTTAATAGGAAAAACGATAAATCTATGGAGAAATGAGGATGAAACATGGCTAAAGAGACAAAAGAGAAAATGGAAAACCAGGAAGAAACGGAACAGCAGAATCAAAGCGAAGAGCAGGATGACAGGCAGCAGAATCAAATTAATATGGCGATTCTCGGCGGTGTCGTTGGAGCGGGAATCGGGCTGCTTTCAAGTCCTGAAACGAGCAAAAAAGTGTTCGGAAGCCTCAGCCAGTCCGAGATTGTAAGATCGGCAGGCAAGGAGCTCAGAAGAACAGCACAGGAAATTATTGCAGAACAGGCGATGGCAGCGCTTCGCCAGACGGCAACGGGATATTTGGACAAAGGCAACATTACGAGCCTTTTGGTCCCTAAGAAGAAGAGAGACAAAGAATCAAATTCAGAAAAGGATTCAGGCGGCGAGAATGAATTGAATTCTTCTCAATATAATGAGCTGAAAGAAGAGAACAAGAATATGAACGACCAGCTGCAGCGGATTGAAGAGATGCTGAATCAGCTGATAGAGGCCAAGAAATAGCAGTTTGCCCTGAAAGGGTGATGGCATGGATGACATGAAAAAAGCGCTTTTTAAGGCAGGCAAGAAAATCTTCGACAAGAGTCCCGAGCCTGTAAAAGAGAAGATAGAAGAAAAGGTAAAGGAAAAGGCGAAAGAAAAATTTGTCGAGGCTACAGAAGAAAAGCTGCAGGGGAAAATGAACGAAGCTTCGGAAAAGCTTGGCCGTGCCAAAGATGAGAATGCCGATAAAGTTCACGGCAAAGCTGAGGAAGCAAAGGAAAAAGTTCAGGATGTTCTTCTGTCTGTAAAAGATAAGCTCGGCAATGTGAAAGAAGCCGGTGATGAGTTTCAGAAAAAGATGTCTTCATCATCATCATCTGAAAAGAAAAAGGTTAAAGGGTATAACGATATCAAGAGCGCCCGGAAAATAAAGAGCTCGACTGACATTAAAAGCTCGGTGAAAATCAAGAGTTCCAATGATATTAAATCGTCTTCTAACGTCAGGACAATGGGTTCACAACCGAAAGGAGAATGAAGAATGGCTATTCAAAAAAGTACGGACAGTTCAAGTCTGGCAGAGGTTATTGACCGGATTCTCGACAAGGGGATTGTCATTGATGCGTTTGTCAGAGTGTCTGTCGTTGGAATTGAAATTCTGACTGTTGAAGCGCGCGTTGTCATCGCGAGTGTGGACACATGGCTTCGTTATGCAGAGGCTGTCGGCCTGCTGCGTGATGAGGTGGAAGAAAAAGGTCTTCCGTCCCAATCAAATGAGCGTGGCGCACAATTCAGCGTTTAATTATGATAGTCGGCATGGAGCCTGATGGCTCCTGCTTATTGCTAGGCAACGGCGGAACAATCGGAGGCGACTTTAGGTGTCTATAAAAGAGATTATGAAAAATGTGAATGATTTCTTCAGTGAGCATGTCGCACCGCCCCATAAAATTACCTCTGTTGAAGCAATGGACGAGGGGTGGCGGGTGACAGTTGAAGTGATAGAGGAAAAAGAGTACATGAAACGGTACGCAAAGGATGAAATGCTTGGAACCTATGATTGCCAGCTTGATAAAGAGAAAGAGGTTGTTTCTTTTAAAAGGCTTGATATCAGATACAGAAGTGCAATAGGAACCGAACAGTGAGGGTGCTTGGAGGGAAGATAAGATGACGGTCCTAAAAGAGAAAATGAAAAAAGATGCCAGAACCCTCATACAGGATGATGAGACGAAACGGATTCTCAAGAGGTCCCTTCATTACTTGAAATCGGGCTATTCCGTTCATTTTACGGGACCCTCCGGTGCAGGAAAAACCTCGCTTGCCCTGGCTCTTGCCAAAAAGAGAAAACGGCCGGTCATGCTTATGCACGGGAATCATGAATTAAACAACAAAGACTTAATTGGTGATTTTACGGGCTATACAAGTAAAAAAGTGGTGGATAATTATGTTAGGTCCGTTTATAAAAAGGACGAAAGTGTAAGCGAGATGTGGCGGGACGGAAGGCTTCTGGAAGCAGTTAAACACGGATATACGCTGGTTTATGATGAGTTTACGAGATCCAAGCCTACTACGAATAATATTTTTCTATCAATCTTAGAAGAAGGTGTACTGCCCTTATACGGTTCTAAATTGACCGACCCTTTTATAAAAGTCCACCCTGATTTTGCCGTCATTTTCACAAGCAATCCGGCTGAGTATGCAGGTGTTTATGATACTCAGGATGCTCTTCTTGACCGTCTCATCACGATTTTTATCGATTACAAGGATGTTGAGAGGGAAACGAAAATTGTCGCAGAGAAAACAGATGTGGATGAAGATGAAGCAAGAATAATAACAACTCTTGTTACGAATTTGCGGGATGCGTGCTCGAATCAGAAAAACAATGGTCCAAGCTTAAGAGCTTCAATCATGATTGCAAAGCTTGCATCAGAGCAGGACATTCCGATTGACGGGGAAGATTCAGATTTTCAAAGCTTATGCATCGATGTTCTGTGCCATCCGATCAGCAGGTGTCTTGATTCGGATAACAAACAGGAAGATGCAACCAGGCTGATTATAGATGAATGCAGCAAACTGTAGTGTGCAGAGGGAGTGTTTGATGATGAGTGAACAGGAAATGGGTATTTATCTTTTTTGCGGTATCCAATTAACAGAAGAGGAAGATTTCGGGAAAGCAGAGATTGAAGGAGAAGAAACAAACCTCTTTACAATCCGGTACAAAGACGCAGCAATGGTAGCAGCTGAAGTACCGATGAAAATCTTTCATCCAAACAGGCAGAATCTGATGATGCATCAGCAGACAGTTTCAAAGGTTATGGAAAAAAACGACACGGTTATTCCGATCAGCTTTGGGAATGTGTTCAAAACAGAAGACGATGTCAAAGTTCTTCTTGAAAACTTATACCCGCAGTTTGAAAAGCTCTTTCCTGCCATTAAAGGCAAGATAGAGGTCGGGTTAAAAGTCATCGGCAGCAAAGAGTGGCTTGAGGAAAAAGTGAACGAAAATCCGCAGGTTGGAAAAATGTCTTCTTCCGTGAAGGGCAAATCTGAGGCAGCAGGATACTACGAGCGCATCAAGCTTGGCGGCATTGCCCAGAAGGTGTTTGAAGATCTTCAGAATGAACTTAAGGCGGAAGTCTTCACACCTCTTCAAGAAGCATCAGAAGCCGCGAAAGCGAATGAGCCGACAGGTGAAACGATGCTCCTCAATGCGGCGTTTCTCATCGACCGCGACAAAGAGCAGCAATTTGATGAGAAAGTAAACGAAGCACATGAGAAATGGAAGGATAAAGTGAATTTCCATTACAGCGGTCCGTGGCCGGCTTATAACTTCGTTAATATCAGGTTAAAAGTGGAGGAGAGCTGATATGCTTCACAAATTGGTGGCAGCGCCAATTAACCTTGTGATTAAAATCGGGCAGAAGGTTCAGGAAGAAGCAGAAAAAGAATTGTACGATCTCCCGACGATCCAGCAGAAACTCATTCAGCTTCAAATGATGTTTGAGCTTGGCGAGATACCGGAAAAAGCGTATCAGGAAAAGGAAGATGAGCTTTTAACACGGTATGAAATAGCCAAACGAAGAGAGATGGAAGAGTGGGAGAAATTGACCAAACGGGGAAATGAGGGATAGCAGATGGACGATTTGATTTATTTATACGGGCTGATTCCTTCGGACGAGGCAGACCATCAATCGTTTCCATCTTTTAAGGGCTTTGATGGTGAGAAAAACATATATACCATCCCAGCTGGCGATGTCAGCGCAGTTGTTTGCAGACTGGATTCTGAGCAGTTTTCAGAAGAAGCCATAAAAGACAAAATCGACAATGATATGGAATGGCTGCAGGAAAAAGCGTTCCATCATCATGAAACGGTTACGGCACTTTATAAATCTTTTACAATCATTCCGCTTAAGTTCTGCACCATTTACAAGAGCGAAGAAAGCCTTAAGCAGACAATTGAGGCAAGCGGGCCTAAAATCAGCGAAACCCTGCAGTCGCTCAAAGGCAACGAGGAATGGAACGTAAAGATTTACAGTGATGACCCGGTGCTGAAAAAGAAGGTTGGCGAAACCCATCCTGCAGTAGAAGCAAAATTGCAGGAAATCAGCGTCTTGCCTAAAGGCAGGCAGTTTTTTGAAAAGAAGAAGATTGACAAGCTGATTGAGGATGAGCTGGAAAATGAGAAGAATCGAGTTTGTGAACAGCTGCATGAACAGCTGAAGCATTATGCCCTGCATGCAGCGATTAAAAAGAACTGGAACAAAGACGTTACAGGCTTGAAAGAGAATATGGCCTGGAACAGTGTTTTCCTCCTTCAGTCGGAGAAGGTGGAAACGTTCCTTGAAGAGATGAAACAGGCTGATGAAAAGCTCGGGGGAACCGGATGGAGAATTGAAGCAACCGGCCCGTGGCCAGCTTATCATTTTTCCAGTTTTTAAATGAAATGAGGGATTTTCCGGATGTCTCTTAGAGAGTCAGTTGAAAACAAAGATATCGCCCTTATTGATATATTGGATGTCATTTTGGACAAGGGTGTTGCTATCAAGGGAGACTTAATCATCTCGATAGCAGGCGTGGATCTGGTGTATCTGGATCTGAGGGTTTTGATTGCATCTGTTGAAACCCTTGTGCAATCAAAAGCGGGAAACCGCAAACCTGTCACAAGCGAACAATTTGACAGACAAAGGGAGGAATTAATCGATGCAACAGGCCAGCCAAACAAATGGTAGAATCCAGCTTGATCCTGACAATGCCGAGCACGGACTTGCCCAGCTGGTCATGACGGTGATTGAGCTTCTCAGGCAAATTGTCGAACGTCATGCGATGAGGCGGGTGGAGGGTGGAACGCTGACGGACGAGCAAATTGAAGATCTTGGAGTTGCCCTTATGAACCTTGAGGAAAAGATGGAAGAATTGAAAGAGGTCTTCGGCCTTGATGCCGAAGATTTGAATATAGATCTCGGCCCGTTAGGCAGCTTGCTTTAACGGCCACTGGAGGGACAAGCTATGGCAGTCCAAACGACTGGGCAATCGAGCTCAATTGTCGATGTGCTTGAAAAGATTTTAGACAAAGGAGTCGTCATCGCAGGTGATATTACCGTAGGAATCGCCGATGTCGAACTGCTTACCATCAAAATAAGACTGATTGTCGCTTCTGTCGATAAAGCGAAAGAAATCGGCATGGACTGGTGGGAGAACGATCCTTATCTCAGTTCCAAAGCGGAGAACAGCAACACTAAAGCGCTGGAAGAAGAAAACCGCAAACTGAACGAACGATTGGAGCTGCTTGAAAATCAGCTTGGCTCAAATCGTTTAAATACATCAAACCAACTAAAATAATCGGAGGGATTTACAATGGCAGAACAAAAATTAGACAATACACAGGCAGAAAGCAAGAAGGAAAATAAACAAACAGAAACGAATACACAGGAAAAATCATCAAGAAGAAGCATGCCGATTAAACGCACGGTTGCAGGAGGAATCCTAGGTGCGACAGTAGGCTACCTGGCAACACCTGAAAACGGAAAAAAACTATTATCCCAAATTGATACAGACGACTTAAAGAGCAAAGCAGCCGATTTTGGAAAAGCGGCAAAGGAAAAATCATTTAAAGGTGCATCAAGCTTAAAATCGTCTGCGGCTAATCTTTTCAAGAAGGATAAAAACCAATCGGATGATACAGAACAGGATGAATCACCATCAGCCGAATCAACGACTGAAGACTATGAAGCATTAAAGCAGGAAAATCAGACGCTTCAGGAACGTCTGCAGCAGCTGGAGGAAAAAATGAACCAGCTGACTCAGACAAGCTCTGAAGTTGAAGAAGATGATGAAGAAGAAGAAGAGGAAGAACAAAGCAAGAATAAATCGGGCAAATCAAAAGCGGCATCAGAAGATGATTCTGAGGACGACGATGAAATCGAAGAAGACGAAGAAGAAGAGGAAATGATGGACGACGGCAAAAATGAAGTGAAAAAACCGAGAAAGCCAGCGCGCAAGAAAGCAAAAACGGCAAAAGCTTCAAAAGCGAAAGATGAAAAAGAAGAGGACGATGAAGAGTCAGAAGATACTTCTCTAAGCAGTGACGACGACACTTCATCATAAACGGTGTGAAGAGGAGGAGATGTGGAAATGAGTACGGCAACAGCCTCATCCAAAGACAGTGTTCTTGAATTTTTTGTACAGGCCTCAAACAAGCACGGTTTTGCACTCGATATTACGCTCAATGTGAACGGCGCTGTTGTTTCGGGCACGATGATCTCAGCGAAAGAGTATTTTGACACGCTGAGCGAAACGTTCGAAGATGGAAGCGAAGTCGCACAAAATCTGAGCGAGCAGTTATCCCGGGCAAGTGAATCCATTGAAGAAAACGGAAGCGGGGAAGCTCATTTCATTCACTTGAAAAACACGAAAGTGTACATCGGTGACAGCAAATCCACCCCTTCAAAAGGCCAGATCATCTGGCGCGGCAAGCTGAACGAAGTGAATGGATTCTTCCTCGGGAAAATATCAGATGCGAAGCCGGCAGCTAAAAAAGCGGAATAACGCCACACATGAAAACCGGAAGAGACTCTTCCGGTTTTTTCTGCTGTCTATTTTGCCCAAGGGGCTGATTTAAGCACGCTTGGAAATAGTTTTAATGGAACAGGATCCGCTAAAAGGACTTCTTTTTTTATCATAACTCCATCTAAGCCTCAAGTCTTACCTCCCGTACATTCACCGGCCAATAGAAAAATAGGCGGGGATGCTGTATAGTAAAAAGAAAGGCCTTTTTTTCCAGTTTACTGGCACAGGACTGAAACCCCGCATGTGCTACATACGTATAAACAGGCAGAATTTTTATGTTAGGAGTCGATTGATGATGAATCCGTTTGTGGCATTCAGTGTCCGGATGATGGCTGCGCTACCTGCTGCAGGGACAGCGGGAACAGTCAGCCTGATCGGATTTGATCAGCCCTTAATAGCAGCGGCCGCCTATTCCGTTGCAGGCGGAGCTTCCGCCTATTCAATTGCTTCTGTGACGATGAAGTCACGTTTTTTAAAGAAAAATGCTCTTACCCGCAAAGACTATAAATACATTAAAAAGCAGCTCGAGGAAGCATCACCCAAGATGGCGCGCCTTCAGAAGACCCTTTTGACGATCAGGCATCTTCCATCTTTAAAAGAGCGTGCAGAACTGGTCCGTGTAGCGAGAAGAATCGTTGCCCTGACAAAAAGAGAGCCGCGCCGTTTTTATCAGGCGGAGAAGTTTTATTTCTCACACCTTGATTCAGCCGTACAGCTAAGTGAGAAATATGCCTTTTTATCGTCTCAGCCAAAAAGAAATTTCGAGCTTGAGAAATCTCTCAATGAGACCCGCAGGACGCTCTCTGACTTAAAACGGCTGATTGAACAGGATCTCTTCAATATGGTGCAGGATGATCTGGATGATCTGAATCTTGAGATTGACGTTGCCAGGCACTCGATTCAATCTAACAAGGATAAAAAATCTCTTGATGAAAAGTGGAAAATGTAATGAATCACGACCTTTTTAAAGAGCGTGAAAACCTTCTCCAGGCTGAAGAAAACGAGAAGGTTCTTCACCTTGTCAATCAGCTCAGCCCAAAGAACCACGCCATGCTAGTATCATTCGGTCTCCCTGCTCAATCCAAGCTCCTTGCTTTTTCAAACACCATGCTTGATCAGGTGCAGCGCAAAGATATTGGACAGATCGGAGACACGCTGGATGAGTTCATTAAAAGCCTGAGTGATGTCAATCCGGAGGATCTCATGCAGGATGAGACCTCTTTTTTCGGCAGGCTGTTCGGCAGAAAAAACCCCTCTGTGCAGGAAGTGCTGTCAAGATTTCATAAAGCAGGCGTACAGATTGACCGAATCAGTGTCAGGCTTGAACGCAGCAAAAACGTTCTTCTCTCAGATATCGTCATGCTCGACAGGCTCTATGAGACGAATAAAGAATATTTTCACTCTCTGAATACCTACATCGAAGCAGCAGAAATAAAACTTCGCGAATTGCACAACGAGACAATACCCGCCCTGAAAAAAGCAAATGAAGGCTATAACGACCCGATGAAGCGGCAGGAGGAAGAGGACCTGCTGCAATTTGCAGACCAGCTGGACCAAAGACTTTACGACTTGAAAGTCAGCAGAGAGCTTACCATTCAAAGTGCACCGCAGATCCGCATGATTCAACAAACAAACCAGAAGCTCGCTGAAAAAATTCAGTCATCCCTTATGACTGCCATTCCTCTTTGGAAAAACCAAGTAACTATAGCCCTTACACTGCTGAGGCAAAAACATGCTGCCGATGCCGGCAAAACAATGACCCGGTCTGCGAATGATCTTTTCCAAAAACAGACCTCCACGCTTGGGAGAAACCAGTTTGACCTGCAGACTTTGAAGGAAATACAGGAAAATCTGCAAATGGCCATCAAAGAAACACTTACCATTCACAAGGACGGGAAACATACACGGGAAGAAACCGAAGCAGCCTTACTGGACATAGATCAGAAAAAACTCCAGGCATAAAAAACAGGAATCGGATGGTCCGGTTCCTTTTTTTTATAGCTATACGAGGTCGTTAAGGGAACAAACGGGAAAGGAGGGACAGTCGGCTCCGATTTTCTCATTGTCCAGCTCCATCGCTCAATTCCTCTGCCAGAACGGAACCGTCGGCAAAGGCAAAAAGCGCCTTTACCGCCGTTTCCTTATCTGACTCCCGGAGCTAACCGAGCGATTCCGCTTTTCGCGGTGTCCAGCTCCATCACTCAACTCCTCTGTCAGAACGGAACCATCGGCAAAGGCAAAAAGCGCCTTTACCGCCGTTTCCTTATCTGACTCCCGGAGCTAACCGAGCGATTCCGCTTTTCTTGGTGTCCAGCTCCATCGCCCAACTCCTCAGTCGGAACAAAATCCCCCGAAAAGGCAAGTTCGGCCTTTCCGTGTGATTTCTTATCCGCCGATCGGAGCTAAACGGGCGATTCCGCTTTTCTTGGTGTCCAGCTCCATCAGCCAACTCCTCCGTCAGAACAAAATCGCCCAAAAAGGCAAACCCGGCCTTTCTGGACGATTTCTTTTCTGCCTGTCGGAGCTAAACGGCTGATTCCGCTTTTCTGATCAAAATCCATCCTCAGCCGCAAACGGTATATTCAATCTGTTTTCGACTGCTCTCAGGCGCTGGTTCAGGCGGTTTAGTCTTCTTGTGTGGCGTTCGACAACTTGGTTCAGTCTTGTGACTTCCTGGTTTGTCTGGTTGAGTTCGCGGCGGAGGTTGCGGATCTCCTGATTCTGACGGTTTATTTCTCTGGACTGCTGCTCGTTTTGTCTTTCAAGCTGGTTAATTCTTCTTTCGAGTGACTGAAATTGCTGCGGCTGGCGGTCAGGGTCCAATTGATCCTGCTGAAACTGATCTTGCTGAAACTGATCCTGCTGGAATTGAGGCTGATAGGGATTGTATTGATAGTTCATGTAATAGTCGGTTTGCTGAGGCACGTAGCCTTGATAAAAATGGTATGGGTTCATAGGTTGAAGTCTCCTTTATGGTAGTGAATCCTTCATTAGCCTATGCGGCTCTGCCCATGTTGACAGGGCGACTGCCCAATTGCACAGAAAAAAGCCATGGGCTCAGGCTTCAAGCTCATGGCGTACTTCTGAATATGAATCGTAGTGGGACTGAATAATCTCTTCATCTGAGTGAGGGATTTCCATACCTTTGACGATTTGGGCTCCGTTTATGCAGCCGCTGGTGAGAAGGATAATATCGTCCGGTTCTCCAGCTGCAAGTGATGCTATAACGCCTTCTTTGCGGGTAAGCGCTACTTTAATATTCGGTGATTTTGGTTCGGAAAATCCCTTCATCACCTGATCAATAATGACTTGCGGATCGTGATGTCCCGGGTGGTCAACAGTGACGATCACTTCATCCGCATGCCCTTCAATGGCAGCAGCCATTTTCGGCATTTTGTTGAAATCCCTGATGCCAATTCCTGCAATCATGACGATCAGACGGTTGTACTTCATTTTTTTGACCTCTTCCACAAGCCGTGTCAGCGCAACCGGCGTATGGGCATAGTCGAGAATGATTTTCCTGTTGTCTGGCCCTGTGATGACTTGAAAACGGCCTTCGGGGCTTTCGAGCATTGGAAGGACCTGAAGAATATCCGTTATTTTGTATCCGAAAAGCAGGGCAGTTCCAACGGCAGAAAGAGCATTGGCGATATTATAGGTGCCAAACACCGGCACAGCTGCATGGTGGCGCTGGCCCTTGTATATCAATGTGAACGAGCTGCCTACATCTGAAAACGATATGTCATCTGCGCACAAATCAGCGCCGCTTCCCGGTACGAGACTGTACGTAATCTTCCGTCCCAGAAATGTTTCTGCAAGTTCTGCGCCCATTTCCATATCGTCAATGTTGATGACGGCTGTTTTAGATTGTTTAAAAAGAGCAAGCTTGCACTTTTTATAATGATCCATCGTTTTATGGTACTCCAGGTGCTCTTCAGAAAAATTGGTGAGGATGGCTGCATCAAACTCCATGCCGTGAACCCTTTTCTGGTCTGTTGCTATGGAGGATACTTCCATCACCGCCGCTTTGTCTCCGAGCTCAAGGAGGTCATGGAAAATTTGGTGAAGATCGGTTGATTCAGGTGTAGTAGGCGTGCTTTTTTTATAAGAAAGCTTATGGGTTGAAGCCCATATGCCTGTTGTTCCTATCGAACCGGCAGGAAGACCGAGCAAAGTCAGCAATGAGCGGACATAGGCAGCAACTGTTGTTTTTCCATTTGTTCCTGTAACTCCGACGGTTTTCAGTTTTTCGTCTGAAAAGCCATAAAACATCTTTGCAAACTGTGCCATCGTCTCGCGGACATTGTCTGAAAGTAGAAAGGTATGCTCCGGGTATTTTCTGCTCAGCAATTCAAGCTTTTCACGGCTTGTTCCGACTACAGCTGAAGCACCTCGCTCGATGGCCTCATCGATATATTGGTGCCCGTCATGCTCGCCGCCGACAATGCTGAAGAAAAGTCCCCCGGGCTTGACTTGCTTAGAGTGAAAGGACAGGCTTGTGATTTCCTGTGAGGCTTGTCCGAAAATCTGTTTAAACGCCACGTTTTCCAGATCATTAAACTGTATGTTCATGTAGGTTCCTCATTTATGATTCCAGATTTGTATTCGTTTTTTTATTTTCCAATACAAGCGCTCTTCCTATACTTAAAATTTCCGGCTGTCAGTATCCTTTTTTGTAATCGACTAAATTAACAGAAGGGACGCGATCTGACAGGTAGGTTTTCAAGTTTGGAATCAGGATGTTCTCTGTAAGGCGCTCGTTGTAAAACTCCGTTGATCCGGAGGTGTGGGGGGTGATAATGACATTCTCAAACTCCCACAATGGACTTTTTACCCCGAGCGGCTCGTGTTCAAACACATCAAGACCTGCTCCTGCAATTTCATTTTCCTCAAGAGCCCGTATAAGCGCTGCTTCCTCAACCACTTCACCGCGGCCGATATTGATGAAGTAAGCAGAAGGCTTCATCTGTTTAAATTGTTCGTATGTAAAAAGGCGTTCTGTTTTCGGCGTCAGAGGCACGGTCACAGCTACATAATCACATCTTGGCAGAATGGTGTTCAGGTCAGCTTGAGTGTACATCTCATCCACAAAATCTGCGGGTCTGCCTGAATGCCGCACGCCAAGAACAGTCATTCCGAAAGCTTTTGCAATCTTGGCTGTTTCCTGCCCGATTGCGCCAACTCCAATCACACCAAGTGTTTTGCCGTGTATTTCAAGCTTCATGTTCTCATGGTGCCATTTTTTTTCGCTTTGATTGCGTACGTAGGCATGAATTTTCCTTGTTAATCCGAGCATAAGAGCGAAAATGGTTTCGGAAATGGGGTTTGCATGGACGCCGTTTGCGCTTGTTAGAAGCACTTCCTTCTTTTCCAAAGCTTGAAGCGGCATGCTGTTGACACCGGCGCTCCATGACTGTACCCAGCGCAATTTGGATGATTCATGGAGGCACGTTTCCTCCATTCCTTTTTTCCAGCCGGCAATAATCTCAGCGTCAGCGAGATGAGTCCTCCAAACAGACTCATCCCGTCCGGCGGTTACCTCCCAGCCTGCAGCAAGCTCCCTGATTTCATTTAGATGGTTCTCCTGCAAATCTTGTGTGATAATCATTTTTCTTTTAGACATCGTCATTCCTCCCTCTCTGAATGTATTTATCTTAACAGAATTTTTTGTTTTTTATTTCTTGCTTTTCTCGTTAGGAATGTGAAAAACTGGGTAAATAAACCTGTAGATATATGCTTAGCGGTATCGAACTATTTTTCAAGGGGTGGACTTGCCTGCTATGAAAATTCTTCAAGAACGGTTTTACCCGAGTGCCAGAAGGGTGTTGGCGCTTGCAGGGGAAAAGGAAGATGCCCCGGAGTACCTTGTCGGCTATGATGTAGATGGGAATCAGGTGTTTCACGTCCAAAGTCCTGAAGGCTACTCGTTTCTTTATTTATGTTCTCATACGGCGGCCGAAGCAGCTGTCGTATGCGGATATAAGGAGGCAGATGCCTACGGATGCTGGCCGGACTATTATTTTGCAGTGGATCATGAAAGTGGAAAGCTCAACCGGATATGCAAGGCGAGATAATGATGAACCCCGCTGCTTAAGGTGAGGTTCTTTTTTTTTGGAAAAAAATAGTTTGATTATCAGGAAATAAGTGTAAATACTTATTAGTTCACATGGTAAAAAGGAATCTATAAATACTGGGAGGATTGACATGAAAAGAATGAAAGGGTGGCTGATTGCTGCAGGGATGGCACTATTGCTTGCAGCTTGCGGGGAGAAAACCGCAGAAGAAGCATCTTCTGAAATGAGCAAAGCATATAAGGACGTAAAAACGATGGAGATCACATTCAGTGAAAAAGCAGATTCTCCTGATGACTACGACTTAAAAGGAACCATGCAGCTTGATCTTGAAAACGATCTTTCCTATTCGGAATATGACGATGAGGGAAAAATCACTAAAATCTCGACTGGCAAAGAGGGAGTCACCTATGATGACGGCACAAAAACAGAAGTGCTTGAAGGAAGACTCAGCGATTATATGCTGTTTGTAGAGCAGTATGAGTTTGAGCTGCACAAAAACCCAATTGCCTTCTATGAAAAATTCGATTCGGATTTTCAGGAAAAATTGAAGCTCCAAGAAACAGACAGTGAATACATCCTTACATATGAAGGCTCATCAGAAGAAGCACAGGAACTGATGCGTGACTTGACGGAGAATTACTATAATGGACTTCAAAAAGCGGCCGGCATTTCGGAGGTGGATCTTTCTTCCATTAAAGGAAAGGGCTTTGAGTACAAGGTGACTGTTGATAAAAAAACGTCTCTTGTAAAAGAGCTTGTACGAAATCACAAATACTCGCTTGAAATAAACGGAAAAAAGCAGGAGCAGGACGTGAGCAAAACACACGCGTATTCCTATGATACGGTTGACAGCATCCCAACGATAACGGCTGAGGCTAAACCGGAAGCAACGCCTGAACAGGAAGCTTCGGCTCAGGAAGCAGCCAAATATGTCGATGCACTAATCCAGGCGACGGTTTATCAGAATACAGACGAATTTATGAAACGTCATCCTGAGGCACCTGAGCAGGAAGCAGTGAAAAAAAGGGGAGACTTCCAGAAGTCTGCCTTCGTAGAAATCTATAAATCCAATACGGCGAATAACTTTCAAGGATTGCCGGCTGCTGTTTCGGAGGACCAAATCAATCTCTACACAGAAGGATTCCTGGCGGCAATCAAGCAAACCAAATATAAGGTGAATGGTGCAGTCTATAATCCAGACACCGACTCTTATACGGTTGACCTTGAAATCCAGGGCTTCAGTGAAAACCGTCTCCTCGCAGAAGCTGTGCAGCCGGTCATGCAAAAGCAGCAGAACGGCGAGCTGACAAACGAAGAATTTGTTGATGAGCTGATAACAGCATCAGCGAATCGCTTCAAAGGTCCGGTTCCGCTTGAGCCGTCTGTGAAGGCATCTGTTAACGTGATTAAAAACGGTGAGGGCCATTACGAGGTCCTTTTGCAGGATGAATACCTCCTTTCTTTTGTTCAGTAATCTTACTATAATAGGGGTTATCTGAAAGAGAGGTCTGAAAATCACATGTACCTGACGATAAAAGAAACCGCAGAGCACCTGTCCATGCCTGAAAACTACATCGAAGCGCTGATACTTCAGAAAAAAATCAGAGCCGTGCATGACGGCGAGCAGTACCTGATCAATAAAGACCAGTTCACCACCCATCTCGAGCAGATGGAAACCTACAAAGAACAGCTTGAGGAATGGCTCAGCAAGCCGATCCCTGAAGACATTGACATCAAGGATGAAGACTAGGAAATGCATACTGTGCATTTCTTTTTTTATAGAGAAGGAGTGAGTTAGCAGTAGAAGCTCTTCAACCGGAAGTGCCAATTTAACAGCAGAAACGGAGAAGCGCGCTTAGCTGAAAGTGTTCTTAACTTGATTTAACAACAGAAACGGAGAAGCACGGTTAGCTGAAAGTGTTCTTAACTTGAGTTAACAGCAGAAACAGAGAAGCGCGCTTAGCTGAAAGTGTTCTTAACTTGAGTTAACAGCACAAACTCAGGAAAGCTCTTCGCCGAAAGTGCGAGATAACCTTGGAAGGAAGGCTGATAGTCCTATTCAACGATGCTACTATCTGCCTTATACTATAAAATATGGAAATAATCTTTCGCTAATTAGAGGTGATCAACTTGAACTATTCAGAAATGCTGAATCAAATTCATGGTGTCATATCCTATCAAATGTCAGAACTGAACGGCCAGATCAGCCGTCTGGAGCGTGCCAGGCAGCAGATTGAACGGGAACAGTCAGCATGTCTTAGTGAGATGAGAAAGATTTTGGATCCTGAGCTGGACCAGCTGTGGAAAGGTTTAAGGGCTGAGGATTTTCATGATGATCGGAACCAGGCCTATGAAATCATGAGGAACATTGCAGAATACGATTATGATGAATATAAAGGAAGCATACAAGATCGAATCGACGGGCTGAATTTTCAGCTGAATATGCTCAGCGCAGCAAGCGGGCTTGCAAACGAGGCGGACAAGCTGTTGGCCATTGGCGATGATGCATTGGACGAGATCGGCAGCAAAATAAACGACTTGCAAAGGCGGCTGTTTTAAATGACCCAGATTAAACTGAATCATGCAGAGATGATTGGAAAACTGAATGAAGTCCGGCGGGCGCTTGAAGCCCTGACCCTGGACGTGCCTGGAGAAGCGGGCGAAAATAAGCTGGACTTTACGCAGAAATGGCTGGAACGTGAAGCGGCTCTTCATCAATTTGTCGCTCAATATACTGCTGTCGTTCAGAAAAATCTTGAAGACACCCGCGCCAATTTGGATACGCTCAAAGAACAGGACGAAGCTATTGTCCGAAGGTAACTTTTGTAGTTTGGATGAAGATGCTACCCTATAAATTGGAAGTGCAGAATTATAGGGTACCAAAAAGGCAAAATGCATCCCTATAAATCAGCGGCACAGAAATACAGGGTAACAATAACGAACACCTGCGCCATCAGATCATTCCCCTTAAAATACACATCCCCAAAACCTTGAATACAAACGTCTTCAAGGTTTTTTCATTTTCCGCACATAATCCGTTGACACATTCCGAAGAATAGAGTATAAATAAATTAACAATTAACAACTTGTTAATTATAAAACCGAAGGAGTTTGTATAAATGTCCAATGATGAAGCTCTTAAGAAGTATGATATAAAAAAATACAGAACTCCTGACGGGTATACGTCCGATATTTGTGTGTTTACGATTGTGTCTGAGTTTGACGGGGAGTACAAACCGCCTCTGATGGATTTGAAGCTGATGATGATTCAGCGTGCTGCACTTGATGCAGAGGGAAATCCGAATATTGAGGCGAGCAAATGGGCGCTTCCTGGAGGGTTTGTTCAGGAGGATGAGTCGGCCTTTGAAGCAGCCAAGCGGGAGCTGGAGGAAGAAACGAGTGTTTCCGGGGTGCATGTGAAGCATTTCGGCGTGTATGATCAGCCTGGGCGCGATCCGCGCGGATGGATTATCTCGAATGCCCATTATGCGATTGTGCCTGAGCATTCCCTCTCATTGAGAAAAGCGCAGGATGATGCGGCCGAGGTTGAGCTGTTTTCTGTGAAAGAAGTGCTGAAGCTCGACTTGGCCTTTGATCACCGGACAATTATTGAGGATGCGATCAAAGTCATTACAAACGATCTGCTGCAGACGACTGTGGCGAAGAATTTTCTTCCTGAATTTTTTACTTATTCGGAGCTGCAGGCAGTGCTTAAAACGGTCACGAATGATCCGGCGATTGTAAGCGAGCAGTCCTTTTCGCGGAAAATTAAAACCCTGCCGTTTATTAAAGAGGCAGAGGGGAAGACTTCGAGAACATCAAAAAAGCCTACACAGCTTTATACATTTGTTGAAATGGATGTTGTGAAACCGATTTATACAGCACGTTACTAGACTTGATAATTAACAATTCATTAAGTGTTAAATACTATAGGGGAGTGGACTTTAATGAAAAGAGCGTTAATTAACATTGACTATACGGTGGATTTTGTAGCGGATGACGGGGCTTTAACTTGCGGAAAGCCGGGTCAGGCAATAGAAGAGGAGATCGTAAACGTAACGAAAGACTTTCTTGAAGCGGGTGATCTGGTCGTTTTCTCCATTGATATGCATGAAAAAAATGATCCTTTTCATCCTGAGACAGCTTTGTTTCCCCCTCACAACTTAAAAGGAACAGACGGCCGCAGGCTTTTTGGAAAGCTTGAAGCCATTTATGAACAGAATAAAGCGCAAAGTCATGTACAATGGATGGATAAAACAAGGTACAGCGCGTTTGCAGGGACGGATCTTGAGCTCAAGCTTCGCGCAAGAGGGATAACAGAGGTTCATCTGGTTGGGGTTTGTACAGATATTTGTGTGCTGCATACAGCTGTAGATGCTTACAATAAAGGGTTCAGCATAACGGTTTATGAAAAAGCAACGGCAAGTTTTAATCAGGACGGGCATGCGTGGGCGCTTTCTCATTTTAAACATAGCCTGAATGCGAAGGTTGAATAGATAGATGGAGGTTCCAATGATGAAATACACAGATGACAGCTTGATGCTTCATACAGATCTTTACCAGATTAATATGGCGGAAACCTACTGGGAAGACAAGATGCACAACCGCAGGGCGGTGTTTGAGGTTTTTTTCAGAAAGCTGCCTTTCAGCAACGGCTACGGGGTTTTTGCAGGTCTTGAGCGGATTGTGGAATACTTGCAGCACTTTTCTTTTACGGAAAGTGATATTGAATATCTTCGTGATGAGCTTGGTTATAGAGAAGACTATTTGGAGTATCTAAAGGGAGTGCGTTTCACGGGCAATGTCAGGTCGATGGTTGAAGGAGAGCTTGTTTTTGCCAATGAACCGATTCTCCGGATCGAAGCGCCGCTTGCTGAAGCACAGCTTGTGGAAACAGCGCTGCTGAACATTGTGAATTACCAAACATTGATTGCGACAAAAGCTTCACGCATTAAGCATGTGGTCGGGGAGCAGAGTGCAATGGAGTTCGGAACGCGCCGGGCTCATGAGATGGATGCAGCCATCTGGGGAACTCGCGCTGCCTACATTGGGGGATTTGATGCTACATCAAACGTCCGTGCAGGGAAAATGTTCGGTATTCCGGTTGCAGGCACGCACGCTCATGCTCTGGTGCAGGCATACCGCGATGAATATACAGCTTTTCATAAATATGCGCGCCGCCATAAGGATTGCGTGTTCCTTGTAGATACGTACGATACGCTGAAATCAGGTGTGCCGACTGCAATCAAGGTTGCAAAAGAGCTTGGCGATAAAATCAATTTCAAAGGGATTCGTCTGGACAGCGGCGATCTTGCATATCTGTCAAAAAAAGCAAGAAAAATGCTGGATGAAGCAGGATTCACGAAAACACAGATCATTGCTTCAAACGATCTTGATGAAAATACAATTATCAACCTGAAGTCACAGGGGGCACAAATTGATTCATGGGGAATCGGCACGAAGCTGATTACCGCTTACGATCAGGCTGCTCTCGGTGCTGTCTATAAACTTGTTTCAATTGAAGATGAGAATGGCAAGATGCAGGATACGATTAAGATCAGCGGAAATCCGGAAAAAGTAACAACACCCGGCATTAAGAAGGTCTACCGGATCATCAATACCCTGAACCATAAATCAGAAGGGGACTACATTGCCCTTGAGGATGAAAATCCAGGGTCTGAAAAGCGCCTGAAAATGTTCCATCCGGTTCACACGTTTGTCAGCAAGTTTGTGACAAATTTTGAAGCAAAGGATCTTCATCAGGATATTTTCAAAGATGGAAAGCTTGTATATGAACTGCCTGAGCTTCAGGAAATTCAGCAATATGCGGCAGACAACATGGATGTGCTCTGGGATGAGTACAAGCGGACGATGCACCCGGAGGAGTATCCAGTTGACTTGAGCGAAGCGTGCTGGGAGAACAAAATGAGAAACATCGAAGAAGTAAAAACAAAGGTTAAAGAAATGATTGAAGAGGGAAACAATTAAACAGAAGCCTGATGGGAGAGAAGCAAAATGGGGAAGATCGGAATTTACGGGTCATCTTTTGATCCGGTAACAAATGTTCATTTGTGGACAGCAAGTACAGTAGCTCACCGCTGCAGGCTGGATAAGGTCATTTTCCTGCCTTGTTCGGGAAAAAGGAAAGACAAAGCAATGAAAACGTCCGATCTTCACCGCTGGAATATGCTTCAGCTTGCACTTGAAGGCAATGATAAGTTCCTCGCCGATGATTATGAGATTAATCAGGAGGCCTGGAATGTATACACCTACTACACACTTGAGCACTTTAAGAAGAAGTACCCGAACGATGAGATTTATTTTATTATGGGTGCCGATTTGCTTGTGGATATTGCAGACGGCAAGTGGAAGTACGATCAGGAACTGGTCGCGAGCAATAAATTCATCGTCATGGCAAGGGAAGGCATTGATATGCTGCGGACGATTTCCCGCTCGCCGCTTCTCAGAAACCATGATGACGGGTCCACTTTTCACCTGATTGATAAGGGGCTTGCTATGGAAATCAGTTCTACATACATCAGAGATGAGTTTTCAAAAGGCGGAGAGCCGCGCTATTTGCTGCCTGATGCCTGTTACGAATACATTAAAAATCATTCTTTATATCATTAGGAGGCAATGAAGATGAGCATGCAGGAGAAAATTAGAAATGACTTGAATGTTAAACCTGAAATTGATCCGAAGGCCGAAATCAGAGAACGCATTGACTTTTTAAAGGCTTATGTCAAAAAAGCACATGCTAAAGGATTCGTCCTTGGCATAAGCGGCGGTCAGGATTCTACGCTTGCAGGGCGCCTTGCGCAGCTTGCTGTGGAAGAATTGAGAGAAGAAGGCATGAAAGAGGCGAAGTTTATTGCTGTCAGACTGCCTCATGGTGTGCAGCACGATGAAGATGATGCACAGTTTGCCCTTGAGTTTATTAAGCCGGATCATTCCGTCACATTTGACATTAAATCAACGGTCGAATCTTTTGAGAATCAGTACGCTCAGGCAGCTGATGACAAGCTGAGCGACTTTAACAAAGGGAATGTAAAAGCGAGAACGCGCATGATTACACAGTACGCAATCGCCGGACAGGAAGGATTGCTTGTCATTGGAACCGATCATGCAGCCGAAGCTGTAACAGGTTTCTTTACAAAATACGGAGATGGCGGCGCCGATCTGCTTCCGCTTGCCGGTTTGTCCAAACGTCAGGGCAGAAGTCTGCTTAAGGAGCTTGGTGCAGATGAAAGGCTGTATCTGAAGGTGCCGACAGCCGACCTGCTAGATAATAAACCTCAGCAGGCAGATGAGACAGAGCTCGGAATTACGTATGATGAGCTGGATGATTACCTTGAAGGAAAACCGGTATCAGAAGAAGTCGCGTCTAAAGTAGAGAAGCGCTATCTGATGACCGAACACAAGCGCCAGCTGCCTGCAAGCAAGTTTGATGGATGGTGGAAATAATAGCGGGACGTAAAGAAAGAGGCTGGGAAAAAACCTATTAGAAAAGAGAGGTCATCGCAAATAAGTTTATTGCGACGGCCTCTTTTGTATTTATTGCGTTTATTTTTTAATTTAGAATTAGTAAGACACCCTTTGATAAAATAAAAGCTACCAAAAAATAACCATAGAAGGTGCCCTTATGAAGATAGACTTAAAAGAAATGGGGTAATACATTGAATAAATATTTGTCTGTTGAATATTATAGAGTTCTGCGAAAGCCGTTGGAAAGTGGCAGGCAAAGTCCGAATTCCCTTGCAGGTGCACTTTTGCTTGGCTCAGCTTTGCAATTTTTAGTATGGTTTTTGACCTACAATGTAGCCGGTAAATATACTAATTACCCTAATATAGATGAAATTAAAGACGTTCATTTTATTATGACGATGGTACTAATTGGGTGTTCTATTCTTTTTTCTTTGCCGTTTGTTTATAAAAAAGCGGAAAAAACACAGTATTTTGTAAGTATAGTAACCACCCAAAATTTTGGAGTTTCATTTTTTTTAATTGCTATGTTTTTAATAGGGGAAAACGAAGAAATAACAGAAAATATGCTGATGTCCTTTACGAATATATCAATGATTTTTGGAGTTTTGTTATTGGTTAGTACTTTTGTTAGATATTACATTTTAATAAATCTAGGGCATTACAAAAGTGGTTCTTCCTATGATCTTCGTAGGAAAGAAATTGAAAAGAGGCTTCATTTGCCGACTATAATTGTGAGCAGCACAGCCTTGATTTATATTATTCAACATGTAGTTAGAGTATTGGGTATAGCAAACATAGATACAATTGTAATGGTTGCTATGTTTATTTCTATTTCGTATACACTTATATATGTTCTTCCAGAGCAACTTATCATTTTATATTGTAAGTTTCGTTTTAAAAGCTTTAATTTTAATGAAAGAGGCTATCTTTATGCAGAGGCGGAAGAAAAGTAGCAGTAAACAAATGCCCATCAAAAAAGCTTAATTTTTGATTATTTAATTACTTGCGTGACTAAGCGGTCCAAAAAAGATTGGTTTCACTAATTGGAGGGGGAAGAGTGTTTAACAAACTTAATGCTTTGGATTTTTATGTATTTAAAGAACCTTTTAAAAAAAGAAGACAAAGTCCCAGCTCTCTAAGCGGTATGCTGTTGTTTGCAGTGGTTTTGGTTCTTCCTTGCAAAATTTATATCCCAATATTCTATTTTTCCAAATAAAGAGGAAGTTTTTTTCTATTTGTTTTGGTTATGTGTTGTTTTAAGTGTTCTATCAACCGTATACACAATTCCGTTTATTTATAAAAGAAGCCAAAAAATTCAATATTCATTAGTCATTATTGTATTACAGATAATTTTTGGTTATTTTCCCCTGCTTCTAATGCTGGTTCATCTAGGAACTGCTGAATCGGGATTGAGTATTGACGAAAATACTTTAATTGATTTTACCGAAATTATCATTTTAATAGGGATGCTTGTTTTTTTAGTAACTATAATTAGATTGGCCATCCTATTAAAAAAGGGACAGTATAGGCAGGGGACAAAAAAGGACCGGTTAAGGAAAAAATATGAAAAAGCAGATTATTTACCAAGTGTCATTCTTGGAAGCATGGGAATTTTATTTTTTCTGCGATTTTTATTCGCAAATATTCAAACAGGATTCTCGCTAGAAACCATAGTAGGTGTTTTAGGAATTCTACTATTCTTCACAATGATGTTCATTCTTCCGGAACAGCTGTTGATCATGTACTGCAAGATCAGATTCAAAAGCTTTAATTTTAATGAAAGAGGCTATCTTTATGCAGAGGCGGAAGAAAAGGGCGGTAAGACAAATGAGAATTGAAAAAAGCCATTAATTTTCGACCAATTAATTACTTATGTCTGTATACCACACTAATACATTTTTATTATTAATATCTTTCCATGAAAAAAACCAGTCT
The DNA here is from genome assembly GCA_038002745.1 of Bacillus sp. FSL H8-0547. NCBI lineage: Bacteria > Bacillati > Bacillota > Bacilli > Caryophanales > Bacillaceae > Bacillus > Bacillus sp. FSL H8-0547. Next base: position 1,358,726 of record JBBODD010000001.1, on the reverse strand, counting down.
CCCCCGCAAGAAAGCTGGTTTCACTCCTATACTATAAGCACCTCGATTAATCCTGCAGCCAACCCCAGCAAACGGAACCAGCCAGGGGCAAACACTTTTTTCAGAAACGAGCCCCTAACGATTAAGAGGACGGTAAGCTTATGGCCGGAAGCATATTGTTCTTCGGCAGGGCATTCTGGAATCCCCGCGCTCAATACAGCTATTTCATTATTTTTTCACCCGGTGGCTGACGGCTTGTAAAATGAACTGTTTTTCCTTCGCGCTGAGCATTCTCCAGCTCCCTGCCTTGATCTTCATATCTCACGTTCCTCCCTTCGAATAATTATGTATTTGGCCATTCGCTTATTTACTTTGTTAATACGTTTATACCGCATTCCGAAATATGTAAAACCACACAATGTTCATCAAAGTTCGGGGCGCTGATGGGGAAATGGGAAGAATCTCAGGTGTATTCGACTTCACTTCTCATGAAACGACAGATTTTAACATAGACCGCTGACGAAAGATGAAGAAATGTTTTGAATAAAAATAGGAAAAAGACCTGATTTCAGCTGGTGAAATCAGGTCTTTTCAGGTTTATTATAATTTAAACGAACTCTTAAGCGATACGATTCTGTTGAAGACCGCTTTTTCGGGAGTCGAGTTTTTAGGGTCAACATTAAAGTACCCGTGTCTGAAAAACTGGAATTTGTCGTGTGCCTTAACATCTTTCATGTTTGGCTCGACAAATCCTTGCGCCACTTCAAGCGAGTTTTCATTGACGAAATCGAGGAATGTTTTTTCTTCTGCTTCTTCTTCGCTTTTTTCTGCTTCAAGGTCTGCATCGCGGATAAGCGGCTCGTACAGGCGGAACTCTGCAGGAACGGCCTGCGATGCTTCCACCCAGTGAATGGTGCCTTTTACTTTACGGCCTGTAAAGCCGGTGCCGCTCTTTGTTTCCGGATCATATGTGCAGCGCAGCTCAATGACCTGGCCGTTTTCATCTTTGATGACTTCTTCACATTTGATGAAGTAAGCATGCTTCAGGCGAACTTCGTTGCCAGGGAAAAGGCGGAAATATTTTTTCGGAGGATCTTCCATGAAATCGTCCTGTTCGATGTAGATTTCACGTCCGAATGGAATTTGGCGTGAGCCCATTTCAGGTACTTCCGGATTGATTTCTGCATCAAGCATTTCCGTTTGTCCTTCAGGATAGTTTGTGATCACGACTTTAAGAGGCTTGAGCACGCCCATTGTGCGCGGTGCTTTCAGCTTCAGGTCCTCGCGAACATAATATTCAAGCATCGCCTCATCAACCGCACCGTACCCTTTTGATACGCCTGTTTCTCTTACAAAATTGCGGATGGCATCAGCCGTGTACCCTTTTCTTCTTAGACCGGATACAGTCGGCATGCGCGGGTCATCCCAGCCGTCTACAAAACCTTCATCAACAAGCTGTTTCAGTTTGCGCTTGCTCATGACCGTATTTGTGATATTCAGGCGTCCAAACTCGATTTGCTGCGGTTTCGTTTCCATTTCACATTCTTCAACAACCCAGTTATAGAGAGGGCGATGGTCTTCAAACTCGGTTGTGCAGATGGAATGAGTAACGCCTTCAATCGCATCTTCCAGAGGATGGGCAAAGTCATACATCGGATAGATGCACCAAGCATCACCTGTGTTATGGTGAACAGCATGAGAAACGCGGTAGATGACTGGGTCGCGCATGTTCATGTTTGGCGAAGACATGTCAATCTTAGCGCGCAGCACTTTGGTTCCTGTTTCGAATTCGCCGCCCCGCATCTTCTCAAACAGCTCAAGATTCTCTTCTACTGAACGGCTGCGGTATGGGCTGTCTTTTCCCGGCTCAGTAAGTGTGCCGCGGTATTCGCGGATTTCATCAGGCGTCAGATCATCCACATAAGCTTTTCCTTTTTTAATAAGCAGAACCGCACGATTGTACATTTCTTCAAAGTAGTTGGATGCGAAATGAAGCTCGTCCCATTCATACCCCAGCCACTTTACATCCTCTTTAATGGAATCAACGTATTCCTGATCTTCTTTAAGAGGGTTCGTGTCATCAAAACGGAGATTTGTTCTGCCGCCGAAATCATCGGCAAGTTCGAAATTAATAAGGATCGATTTTGCATGTCCGATATGAAGATAGCCGTTTGGCTCAGGAGGGAAGCGTGTGATGACAGTCGAATGCTTGCCGCTTTCCAGATCTTCTTTCATAATATTTTTAATAAAATTTGACGAGTTATTTTCCAAAATGTATCGTCCTTTCTTCTATGTAACCTTCATTATATCCATAAATCATCAGTTCATTTTACAATTATAAGTTTCCCGCGGCATTTATTCAAATGAATTCAGCTGTTTCTTGGCTTGCGCCGCTTTTTTGTATAAAATAAACCTTTAAAGGAAGGAATAAACTGTACGGAGTTTTCTATATATTCTAATAGTAGGAAAGGTGAATTTGGTTTCTAGTCATATTCGCCTATATGCAAAAATAGTTTAATAGATAGTTGTAGGAATCATCCCCATATTTTAACATAACTAGTAAGATGCTTCTAAAACAGGAAGAAGGACGTGGAAAGAACTTGTTGGATACGATCGAGGACTTCTTTGAAGACTTGGAGAGGAAAAGAAAACAGGCTGAATACAACCGGGATGCAGATGAACTTGAAGCGTATCTTGCTGCCATCAAAAATGCCATGGGCACGTTCGATGACGGGGTGTTTCATTTTGAAACGAGCCATCAGCAGTATGCAGATGAATGGACAGGACAGGCAAAGCTTGCCTATGAAAGCATCCATGCAGAAATCCGTTCTGTTGCTTTTCAAATAGATGATGTCAAAGATGAGCTGTACCAGGAACTGAGAGGGGAAATTGCAAGACTGAGACATCTTGCAGATACTTTCGCATAAAAGAAAGATCCGCATTCACGGGATAAAGGAGAGGTAGCTATTCATGGAAATAAAAATCAGACCGGAAGAACTTGAATCATTCGCAAGTCGAATTGACAGGTCCCGCTCTTATACCGGTGATGCATTGGATCTTTTAAGCTGGGAATCAGCAAGGCTGCGCTTCACATCTGTCGCCAGAGTGAGCACAGCACTCGATCTTCAGGAAGAAATCAGGCACTTGGTCAATCGTTTTCATACATTGACCGAGGATGCCAAGAGACATATTGAAAATACTGCGTCTGGCATGAGGGAAGCAGATGAGGCCGCAAAAGCATCTGCTTCTTCGGGCTGGGGCGGTTTTTTCTCGGGGCTGTGGGACGGAGCAAGCAACGGCCTCACAGATGCATGGGACGGGCTTGTGTCCCTGTTTGAATGGGAAACGTACGAAGCGATGTGGGATGCGATTATCCATCCCCTTGAAACGCTTGAAACCATGTGGAACACGCTGACGGAAGCGTGGGAAACAAAAGTGATCAATGGAGATGTGTACAGCAGGACGGAATTTTTCACATACGGGATTGTCTCCATTGGGCTTGGTCTGCTTGGGGGAAAGGGAATTGACAAGCTCGGCAAAGCTGCGAAACTTACTGATGTGCCGGACGGGGCGCCGTCTGTACCTAAACTTACAACCGTCACTCACGGCATGGACACAAGTTTTGATTTTGCGAAGCTTCCGCAGGGAAAAGGGTTTGCTGCAGAGATTAACGGTGTGCTGGATGAGGCTGGACTCACGAAGGATGAGTTTTTAGACCTCCAGTCTTCCTACTATAAAGATCTTACGCCTGAAGAACTGGACAGCATGCATCGTGTGCGGGAGGCGGTTCCGCCTGTCACGAGCACGACTGTCCTGCAAAAAGTCATTGACGGGGACAAGTTAGCTTTATATTTATCCGGTGACATTACAGATGTCGGCGGATGTATTGCCAAAATGGAGGATGTCAGTGATCTTACGGATTCAGCGGATATGTACCATTCTCTTAGAATGGATTATCCGAATACTCCGTTTGCGCCGGACAAAGAATATGCCGTCATCCGTTTTACCACCGATCAAAGCGACCGGCTCAAAATTCCTTATGCAGAGGAAATGAACAGTCCGCATGCAGCCAAACCGAACGAATACATCAGCTACCCGCAGACTGGCCATGGATTTACAGCTGCAGAGAACGGGAAAATTGTGCCTGAATACGAAACCATTTACGGCAATAATGCTCGTCCAAGTGCCGCTGAAATTTATATTGTCAGGGACGGCACAGAGGAACTTGTCGGCATGTACGATAAATATGATCAGCGATTTTATAGCATAGAGGAGTTAAACAGCGATGATTAAAAAAGGAGAATACGGGATTTACCAAGGTGTGGAATACTCGATCATTCCCGAAGGAAGCGGAAAAGTGACTCTTCGGACGCGGGATAAAGCTTCAGCTCAGAACGGGTTTCAGACAGCGGGGCTAAAAAAGAATGTGTTCGTTAAGCAAATTGACCAGTCAGAGCTTGAAAATGCGTATGAATATAAGCTGTCTGCAAACTACAGCGGCCAGGAATTCGCGATTGAAGGTGTAAACGAAGAGAACGGAACGGTTATCCTCAAGTCAATAGACCCTGATTCTGTAGACAAACTCGGCTTTTCTTCGCTTGGCAAATATGAATACATCAAACAAGTAAGCATTCAAGACGTCACGATTCAAGAAAAGAAAAGTCCGATTCTGGGATTTGGCGAAAAATGAGCACACCATTCAACACCTTAGAAAAAGCATTGATTGATGCCATGAGCAGCAATGAGAAAGTCGCCGGTTTTTACGACGTTTTAAAAGACAGCAGCGTTTGGCTTGTACAAAAGCAGGGCCTTCAAAAGAACAGTCCATTTTCCTTGGAGCACGTCCACATCATGGAGAAGAAACAAAAAAAACTTCTTCCGGTCTTCTCATCGGAATTCCCCATCCGGAAAATGTTTCAGAAAAACACGTCTGTTCAGGTTCCATTCAAAGAGCTTCTGCAGATGCTTGACGAACAGACGGGAATCATCCTGAACCCGGATACTCCTCTCTCAAAGCTTCTCATTCCGCAGGAACTCGGGATGATGAAGAGAGGGCAAAACTATTTTAAATAGCATTCAGCCAAAAGAGAGAGGAATCTCTCTTTTTGTTTTTATAAGAAAACCGCAAAAACAAAATAAGTCTTTTGTATGATGATCTTCATAACCTGTGAAACAATTCAGAGGGTATTTTCTAATTTCAGCCAATTATGTCGGCATAAAACCCGTATTCATCGCATTTGCTGTGCTGTTTTTGGATGAATATCCCACTAACTAGATCGATAGTCGGTGTGAAACCCTCAGAAAAGGGGTAACACAAACTAAGCCATATAGGAGAAAGTTTTGATAGAATAGATCATTATATAAGTTTCTAGCGTACGTTAGGTGGAGGATACTATGACAAACGATAAACAGCTGATTCATAAATCATATTTCGAACGTTTTATGGAAGGCAGAACAGAGCAGCCTGTTCAGGTTCTCGGTGAGCTTCACTTTGAGGAGCAGGCAAAAGAAGTGATCGATCTTTCCTATATCCGTTATGCCCAGGGCGAGATTTATTTTCATAACAAGGACTATGAAACAGCGATTTTTAAATGGGAGAACATCAGCAATGAGCTTGAGCCGTGGGCGCGAAAGAATATTGCCGATTCCTATTATGCGCTTGGTCATCTTTCTGCAGCCGAAGATATTTATACGGGCATTAAAAGCGACTCTAAGACGTTAAAAATGGAAGTCGCTCTTGAGCTGTTTTCTCTTTATCTCCTGAGGGAGAAAATGGAGCTTGCCTATAAGGTTATTAAAAAAGCTCTTGATCTCGATCCCGATTATCCGAATGTCACTGATCTTGCCCGGTCGTTTTATGAAGACCGGCAGGACTGGAAAATGGCTGCCGAGCTTGCTGTTAATGAAGGCCTGCGGACAGAGGAGCCGGAATGGTTTGAACTGCTTGATGAATATGTTCAGGCAGGCTACACAAAATCATTCGACCCGGAATTTTTCTATCAGCCGCTCATTTCTCTTTACCGCAAAAACCAGAAACTGTTCCAGCGTGTCACTGCCTCTCTGTGGGACAGCTACCGGAACGGAGAGTTTTATCTTTCATGGCTGAAAACGGTCAACACGATTTTCCTGAACGTGGAGGTTCAGCCGTTTGAAAGCTGGTCGAAAATGTCTGATATACATCAGAACACCTATTTAAGCATCATCAACGGAACGTATCTTGTGAAAGAACTGGAAGACATCGTCCCTGTTCTTCTGTCAAACTGGCAGAAGCTTGCCAATCAGTCAAAAGCTCTGTTTGCAGCTACGGCAGTGCTTGCTTGGAACGAGATTTTCCCTGCCTCTATGGATGCAGAATCATTGAAAACAGCAGAAACATTAATCTTTGATTCGGAGCACGACAGCGTCAGATTTGACTACAGCCTTGATCTGTTCAAATCACTCGTGGCATGGGCTGAAAATAACCATTTAGAGGTCGGTTATCAGAAAAAATGGCTTGTTTCCGAGCTTGCAGATTTAAACACATCTCATGTTCTTGTCAGCGGAACACCTGAAGGCGGAAAGGCTGCATTTATTAACCGCATCCTTGGCGAAAATCTTGTAACAGAAACACGTTCACCGGTTTTCGTCCGCTCGGAGGGTGATCTGGCAGAGATGAACCAGATTACAGACAACGGAACAGAAAAGCGTTCCGATCAGTCGGAGCTGATTGATTCCCCGGATGTCTGGACTGAAGTGAAATGGCCTGCAGAACTGCTTGAAGACAACCGTCTGGCCTTCCTGCATACAGCTGAAATCAGCCGGAACAGCGACATCTCTCAAACGGCAGAGTTCCTGCCGCTTTCAGATGGAATGCTGTTTGTGCTTGACAGGAACACGCCGTTTAATGAGCAGGAGCTTGAAATTTTAAGGCAGCTTCAGGAATATGCGCTTAACACGCCGATCCATTTTATCCTGAACACGGCCGAACGGCGAGCGGCAGAGGATCTTCAGGGAACCATTAATCAGTTTTTCCCTCAGTCCCAGGTATTCGCCTTTTCATCCGGAAATATGAAAGGACTGGGTGAATTCCTTTCAACTGTATTCAGCACGCGCGGAGCGAAGCACGAAGAGAAACGCACAGCGAAACTTCTGCATTATATCCGCAGAACGCTTACTGATCTTTTGAACAAGCGTGTGCAAACAGAGAACCACCTTGTCGAAACCGTCAAATGGAACGAAGATATTTTAGTGAGACTGAACGGATTCATGAATCACTTAAGAGACGTCGAACAGGAGAAAGCAGCAGCAATTACGGCTTCATACCGCGAAGCAACAGCTGAAATGAAGCGTGACCTGAAGCTCGAGCTTCCAAAAATCCTGCGCGGATGCTCTTCTCATATAAAAGAGGACAGCGACTTCAGCCAGCTTCACATTACGCTGAACCGTAAAATGAACGAGGAAATCGGGACATATGTCCATGACAGCCTGATCCCTAAACTTCAGACAGCCCTTCGCGAATGGCTTGTCCGGACAAACGAAGAGCTCAATGAAAGCCAGGGCTACCTGAATGAGATGAGCACATCATTTAACGGCCTGTACGGCGAAGAAAAAATGAAGCTTGTCTGCGACTTTAAGGTATTAGAAGACTGGAGAAGGGACCTGAACCGGATGACGAGCCGTGCAGACGTGGAAGAACAAAACATCCTGCTCCGGTTCAAGCCGACAGAATTCCTCCTGAAAAGCGCAGGAAAATTGTTTGCTGCCCTTCCGCAAAACAAATCGATGCTTTACACACAATATAAAAAATATGTGGAAAGCAAAAACTATGAAGAAATCACAGCCGAGATCTCGAAGAAATTCTTCCTGGAATTCGATCTCTTTGAAAAAGCGCTCAAATCAGACATCGTGATCTTCTATCAGGACCCGATTCTTTACGTAGATGAAACGATCCGCGAGTCAGAAACAAGCATCTCAAGCAGCAAAGCTGCACTTGAAAAAATGAAATCAAATCCGGAAATTTACTACGATCCATTGCGCCTCTTTGAAGTAAGACTGCTGCAGTCTGAGTTTATGGTTAAGGCGAATGAAGAGAGTGCTTATACTCATCACTAAGTGGTTATATAGTATACCAGGAAGCCCGCTTTTTTTAGGAAAGCGGGCTTTTTTTGCAGGGAAAAAGTCGGAAATTCACTAATTACTTCGTAGCAACAGTGCTCATTCGACATAGAATATAGTAATTACTTTTCTGAGAGATTTACCAGGCCGGCAAAGTAGCAAAATCTATTTAGGGTGTGGAACGTATGAGTGTGTTTCCAGAGGATTTTCCTGGAGCAAATGATGCAGCAAAAGTACAGGCTGCCATTGATTTTGCCCAAAGCAATACTGATAAAGTTGTTGAGCTTGCTAACAGAGATTATGTGATAACAGGGCCGATTGTCGTTAAAGAAGGGGTAAAGCTGCAGTTTAACTACGCATCACGATTTATCATTTATGGGAATTACAGAGTTCTGGAACTGCAAAGAAATGCATCATTATCAGGTGCCTATATTGCTATCGATGATGCAGCTTTCAATGGCGCGGTCATTTACCTTGACGGAAAGTACAAATATTACAACACTTGGAACAAAACAAAGATTGAAAATGTCAACATCGTTAATTGGAGCGGCAGTCATAAAGGCACAGGACTCTCACTTTACTCGAACGGATCAGGTCATGAAATTTCCTTTGTGAATTTTGACACTATCAATTTTGCAGGATTAAATACAGCCATCAAACTTCAGGCTGTCAAGCCGGCCAGCGGTTTCAGCTGGGTCAATGCCAACAGATTTCTGAATATGTCGATTGATGATTGTGTTAACGGTGTGATATTAACATCAAGTGAGACAATTCCAAATGAATGCAGCGGCAACCAGTTTATGAATATGCAAATACAGCCTTCAGCTGCCACTAAAAAGCTTTTTACAATTAACGGACAGTATAATGAGTTTCATGGAATTGCATGGGATCTGCAGCTGATTACGGCAACAACTCCCATTGTGGAATTTACAGCCGCCAGCTCTTACAACACTATTGATTTCTTAAGCATTCCGGCATCGAAAATGGTAAACAAAGGACGTTTCAACAGAATCAATTCATAGAATTGAAAGGAAACTGGCGTATTATGATAGTGAGCGAAAGATCCGGACTAGGGTGGTAAAGTTAGTTCGGATTTTTCTATGTTAAAGGAAATTGGAATTTTTTTATTCTAATATTATTTTTCCAATTAGAGGAATTAAGGTTTGTATACAAGAAATGTACTAGTAAGAGGAGGCATTTCATGTATATAAAAAAAAGTTTCTTAGTAATAATCATATTGGCGATAGCGGCAGCGGTTCTGCTTTTATTTGTTCAAAGTATTAATAGAGAAAGTGACGGCAGTAAGGAATATGTCAATGCAGAGGAATTTGGAGCTGACGGAGGCGATGACAAAGATGATTCGGTGGCAATTCAGGACGCAATAAATTACAGTGCAAAAGAAAAAATAGGAAAAGTAAAACTCTCAGGAAACCACCATTTTATCCTGAAAAACGGCATAAAAGTTTTGGAAGGGGTAAAAGTGGAGTTAGGCCAAAATACGAAAATTTTTATAGAAGGAGATTTCCGTGCATTTGAATTAATGAAAAATGCATCGATTGAAAATGGAGTAATTGAAGTGACAAATGCAAAATTTGAGTCAGATGTTATTTACCTGAACGGCAAAGAAAGATTTTGGTCACATGAAAGAACCCGAATACACAATGTAGCAATTATCAACTCAAGCGGAACAAACCTCGGAAAGGCAATCAGCCTCTATTCTAAAGGAGGCGATCATTTCATAAGTTTCGTTAATTTTACAGACATCAATATTTCCGGATTTGAATACGGCATACATATCCAATCCGAAAAGTATTCAGATGATAAATTCAGTTTTATTAATGGCAACCGTTTCACAAATATCACACTTGATAATTGTTTAAAATGTATACACATTGACAGTTCGATTACAATTCCCAATGAAAGCTCCGGCAATCAGTTTACAGGTGTTCAGCTTCAGCTGACAGAAAAAACCGAACGGGCAATCTATGTATCTGGGTCGGATAATTTCTTCGAGGCTATGATATGGGACCCGCAAGTGGCCGAAGAAGGCAAGCCTCTTGTTGAGTTTTCAAGTTCTTCGATGAGATCTTATATGCTGACCAATCTGGATTCTGACCTTATAAACGACAATGGGGACTCTAATCGAATAGCTCAGTTCAGCCTACAGTAAACTCTCTGGAATTCCCGGAGAGTTTTTCTTATTCTTTATAAAGTACGAATTAGTAAGTATTTTGGAGGAAATGAAAGATAATTCAAACAAAATGTTCTTTAATAAGAATATTCAGGGGTATTTAAACATGGCATTTAAAACTAAAAGCAATTATACTCATCCTATAGTTCGCTAAAAAGAACAAAAGTGAATCATTTTGACTAGAGGAGTGAATAGATTGAAAGTGATGGTAACGGGCGGTGCAGGATTTATTGGATCTCACATTGTAGATGAATTATTAAGAGAAAACTATCAAGTGGTTATAGTCGACAATTTAGTAACTGGCCGGGAAGACCGAATTCCCGAAGAAGCATCTTTTTATAAGGCTGATATTCGAACTTCTCTTGAAAGCATTTTTACAATTGAAAAACCGGATATTATTATTCATCAGGCTGCACAGGTTTCCGTTTCTAATTCCGTTACTGATCCGTTATACGATGCAGAACAGAACATCCTGGGCACTGTCAATTTATTAAATTGTGCTGTCAAATTTAACATTAAGAAATTCATTTTTGCGTCTTCTGCTGCAATATACGGTAACCCCCACTTCTTGCCAATTACGGAAAAGCATCCTTCTCAGCCCTTATCCTTTTACGGTTTATCAAAGCTGACGGCCGAATCATACATTCAGATGTTTGCTCAATATCACAACCTTCCTCATTCTATTTTGAGATATTCCAATGTCTATGGCACGAGGCAGGATGCATACGGCGAGGCAGGCGTAATTGCAATTTTTAAAGAGAGAATTCTTGCTGGAGAAAGTCCTTCCGTATATGGCGATGGACATCAAACAAGAGATTTCATTTATGTAAAAGATGTGGCTAAAGCCAATGTGGCTGCTATAACGAACAAAAGCAGCGGAATATACAACATCAGCAGTCATGAAAGGATAAGTGTCCTTGAACTCATTAAAGAGTTTGAAAAAATAACTTCTGAAAATGTTAACGTAACTTTCTTCGAAGAAAGAAATGGAGATATAAGAGACAGTGTCTTATCCAACTCAAAAGCATCAGAGGATCTGAAGTGGCTCCCGGAAACTGTCATCCAAACAGGGCTGAAAATGACACTGGAAGAGGATGCACCGGTCAGCATTGTTTGAGAAAGGTACACCTTAATAATGGATTGCAGGAGGATGTTATGGAAGAAAGGATCGATTTGAAAAAATTCCTTGCGATTATCAAAAAAAGATTTCTAATTGTATGTTTAACTGCTGCGGTCATGCTCAGCTTAACAGTGCTGATGACGGTATATATTATGAAACCAACCTATGAAGCAAAAGAATTTATTCTTGTGGGCAAATTGCAAAAATCGGACGGAGAGTATATTGACAGCCAAAACATTAACAGGCTTCTGGCATCATCAATAGACTTTATCAAAAGCCCGATCGTTTTAAACACGGTGGCAGAGAAATACAGTCTTGAAGATGAAGATAAGCTTGAAGAAAAAATAATTGTTCAAAACAGCAAGGATTCTCAAATTATAAATATTATTGTCCGGGATTCTGACGCTGAATTTGCCAAAGAGCTGGCTGGATTTACTGCACAAACGTCCGTTCAAAAGATGAATGAAATCTTCAAAGTAAATGATTTTAATGTAATGAGAAACGGCGAGACTCACACAAGTACAATCAGTAATCCAATTCTGAATATCGCGATAGGACTTTTTGTGGGCCTGTTTGCCGGGATAGCGCTGGCAATGATTCGCGAGTATTTTGATGACACAGTAAAAAGTGCAGATGAGATAGAAGAACTGACAGGTTTGCCGGTCATTGGACAAGTGAATTTAAAAGCCAAAAAAACCGGGCGTAAACCTGCAGGAAAACAAAAGCAGCTCCACAAGACAGAAATTCCGGCAAGAGGTGATGCACGTGTTTAAACAAATTTCGTCCAGATTCAAAAGTGTCCTGCTGGATCAATCATTAGTCAGCAGTGAGCAAATCAGGATGATCCGCATGAATGTGGAAAATACATTAAAAAACGAACCTGTCATTCTTTTAATTACATCACCTTCATCAAATGACGGAGATGCTATGGTCGCGTCTAAGCTTGCAATTGCTTTTACAGAACAGGAAAAGAAAGTTCTTCTTGTAGATGCCAATTTATCTGAGCCTGCAGTGCACGCTCTTTTTAACCTTGAGAATACATCCGGTCTTTCGGATGCTGCTTTTTATGGCATAAGAGGCGAATCGGGAATTATGAGAACGTTTATAGATAACTTGTCAATTATGCCTGCCGGTTCAGTGCACGGGAACTTTCCAGGCGTTATCATCAGCTCCAGGTTTAAAGAACTGGTTAAGAAATGGACGTCTGAATATGATGTTGTACTAATCGACGCACCAGGTTTTCTGGAAAAATCTGATGCACAGCTTGCGGCTGAGTGCAGCGATGGAGTCGTTTTGGTTGTAAAAGCCAATAAAACAAAGAAGCGCAATCTCTATAAAACAACTAATTTCCTGGACAGGGCTAAAAAAAGAGTCGTTGGAGTTATCTATCAGACAGGATAACAGGCTAAAAGTTTTTCTCTAAGTTGGGTGGGCTTCCTCTTGAAGAATAAAAAAAGAAATTCGATAGCTAAGAATGTTGTGCATTTATTTTACAGCACTGCTTTATCGAGCGGCCTAAATGCTGCAGCGTTAATCGTGCTTGCATCCTATCTTCAATCTCATAACTACGGGATTTTCAGTGTAGCATTAGCGTTTGCGATGATTATGGGGTATTTCACAGATGCAGGTTTGAGCGAAATTGTCCTGAGAGAGGGAACGAAGCGAGAAACAGAGGTTTCCTCCCTTATGTCCTCGTACATTAAATTGAGGGCAGTATTAATGGGAATTACCTTTATAATAGGTTTCATCTTCATTCATTCTTTCTATGCATCTAACCCGGAGTTGATTACAACTGCATATTGTCTGATTATTCCAATGGTGACGGGGATTGCGATGCAAAGTATTGGAACCACTTATTTTCAGCTGACTGAGAGGATGCAATTTTACGGTGCAATTAGAATCATTTCTTCGTTTATGCTCATTTTTACCGTTTTTATAGGAATGATGGTGTCACTGACTCCGTATCAAATCTGTTTTTTGTATGGCTTGTCTTACTTTATAGCTGGGTTAATTGGAGTAGTTCTTGTCAGCCGAAATGTTCAGATCTCTTTAAATAAACCCTTTCATAAAGAAATTCTTAATGGTATTGGATCCTTTACCATAGGTGGATTACTGTTTGTCATTTTCCCTCATCTGGGAACGCTTGTATTAGAAAAGACAGTCACTTTGGCAGAAGTAGGTATGTTTGCAATCGCCTATAGAATTCCCCAAGCTTTGCAGCAGCTTCCATATATCATAGCAGGCGCTTTTTGTCCTGTATTATTCAGAAGTTTTAACAGTGGGGATTATGCAAAGCACAGAGAACTTTCTACAACGCAAATTAAGATTACGGTCCTTCTCGGCGCTGCGATTGCCATTCCTTTTTACCACATGTCAAGTGACATTGTAACAATTCTTTTTGGAGAAAAATGGATAACAGCAGCGGCCCCTTTGAAAATTTTAACATTAATGCTTATTCTTCAATCTGTCAGCATTTCACTTGCAGACAGTCTAACTACCCAAGGTATGCAGACTCGCCGTACTTTAGTGCAGCTGATCTCGTTATTGACAGGCGGGGTTCTCTATTTTTATTTTAGTCTTTCAAACGGGGTAATAGGCGCTGCTTATGCTGGCTTAGCCATTGAATTCTTAATACTGATGGGTTTTTGGCTGATGATTCCAGGCCGTCTTCATTTTGCTGTGAAAGCAATTGGTCCATATCTGACAGTTATTGCAGTAAGTATGTTTATCCCTTCAGCTTTATTGGGTTCATTTCCTTTGGTAAGTGTACTTTTGAGTTATATCATCTTATCTGCAATTGTATTGGTGGATAAGGACATCTACAATGGCATAAAGATTCTTGTTGTTGGAAAAGTATTGAAGGTCTCTGCCAGCAAGGAGGCAGACCATGGAGTATAATCTGAAATCCGGGTATGCGGCAAAGAAATCGGTGCTTGCCGTCATTATATTAATTACCTTGAGCAAATTCAGTATTGATCTTGGCTTTGCCTTAAAGCCCTACATGGTTTTCCTTATTATATTTTCGGTTATACACATCTCCCAAATTTATTTTGAAAAAATGCAGCTTTTTGAAATTGGATTGCTCCTGTTTTATCTGGCGTACAGTTTTTCGGGGGCATTTTCACTTTATCCCGCATCAAGTTTGCGAATTATAATGGGAATTTCACTTTATCTTGCGTGTTATTTTATCTTCAAAACAATCCTGAATAAGTCGAACGATCATATTATCGAAAAGTCAATTGGAACTGCCGGGATTATATTTAACGCTGCAAGTCTTGTGATGTACATAGCGGGACTTAAAACATTATCCTTGGCTGGAGAAGGAGAACGGGTTACTCACTTGGGAGTGATGGTTGACAGAAATTATCCAAGGCTGATCGGTTTGCTGGAAGACCCTAACTTTTTCGTTTTCTACAATACTATCTTTTTTACTTATTTTCTCTGCAATGCAAACTCACTGAAAAATAGAATCGGTTTGCTGCTGTGTCTCATATCCAATCTCCTTACTTTCTCAAGGGGCGGTTTACTGGCACTTATCATTCTTTTCAGTTTATACGTCATGCTGAATAATCCCCTTAGACAATTGAAAATTCTTGCAGGTCTTGCGGCTTCAATATCTGTGATCGCTTATGTCGCAGTTGTGCAATTGAAGTTTGATATTTATGGAATTCTTGATTCGCGCATCAATGACTTTTCGAATGACGGCGGAAGCGGAAGGTTTGAGTTATGGGGCCGTGCCTGGGATTATTTTTCTTCACATGTGATCTTTGGCCTCGGAGCTTTTAATTTCTCCGACTACAATTCATTTGAATACCAGGACAGCCTGACAGTGCATAATACGTTTTTGGATATATTATCAGAATCAGGAATCATAGGCTTCTCTTGTTATCTTCTTTTTATCTTACTGGTTCTGTATCAATTAGTTGAAAACAAGATTTATAAAAACAAGCCGTATTTGTTTCTTGTATTTATTGGGTTTTTAATTCAGATGGTTTCATTGTCTGTCATTATTAACGATATCTTTTTCATGTATCTTGCGATTTTATCTGTTTATTTGCAGCAGGAAAAACATTCTGACTCAGGGACGTCTTTTAAAAGGAGGGATTTAGCCGGATGAATATCCTCATTATGACGGATAAGCTTATAACAGGCGGAGCCGAGAACTATTTTTGCAGTCTTGAAAATAAAATCAGTCACCCTGAAATGACTGTTTACACTGCCGCTGCCGGTGGAGAGCTTTTTCCGAAAATAAAAAATAAAGAGCATTTTATTGAAATGAAAAGAGATTCTCACTTTCATAACTTAAAAGTGCTGTGCAGGCAGATTAAAAAAAATGATATTGATATTATTCATGCTAATAGTTTGAGAATGGTGATGTATGGAGTGTGCTGCAAAGCATTGATCTCCAAAAGGATAAAGCTGATTTATACGAAACATAACGTAACGTTCCTTGAGAGAAGAGCTCCTGCGCTTTTTACCGCGTTAATGAATCATTTTGTTGAAAAAATTATTGCGGTCAGTAACTTTGAAAAGAAGAATCTAGTTGATCTGGGGGTTAAATCAGGCAAGGTAACAACCATTTATAATGGAGTGAACTTGGATGAGTTTACATTTTCAAGAAAAGAACATAAAGGCCAAAAAAAAATAGGCATACTCGCAAGGCTGTCAGCGGAAAAAAATCATGATTTGTTCCTTAACATAGCTAAGAGTCTTGAGCATGCGGAGGATTTATCGTTTTATATTGCGGGGGATGGCCCTGAATTCGACAACATTAAAAGGAAAATTTCGTCATTGAATCTTCAGGGGAAAGTGATAATGACAGGTGCAACCGGAAGACCTCAGGAATTTATAAGAGAGATGGATGTTCTGCTTTTAACATCTGAACGAGAGGTATTTCCTATGGTGATACTGGAGGCAATGGCGGTTGGAACTCCGGTTATCTCTATAAACAGGGGAGGAATATCAGAAGCTATTTCTGATCAGATAACAGGTTTTCTCATAGAAAATCATTCTGAAGAGGAGTTCAGCTCAAAAGTTATAAATCTCTCTTATAACCGGGAATTGCAGCTGAAAATCAGCAATTGTGCACGAGAAAAATCGGAAACAGAATTTTCCTTAGACAGCATGGTCAGCAATACTGTAAATGAATATTTAAAGCAGGCTTACTGAAAGACCTGTTAGGAGTGAGAAGATGGGTGAGATCAACAGCAAAGCATTTGCAGTAGTAACTGCCAGTCCGCAGGTGGAAAAGTGGAAGATCGATTGCATTAACGAACTTATAAAGAACAAAGCTGAGCTTAAACTCATAATCATTCCCCATAAGACCCATGATACCGGAAAAAATTCAGCGGATATTCGAGACACATACAGAGAAGTGCCTGTTCAGAATATCGATTGTACGGATAAAATCCAGGCAATGAACCTCGATTTTATTCTGGATTTTGATGGAACACATCTCCATTCTTTTGAAAATACATGCAAGTACGGGGTTTGGACTTTTCTAATAGGTGATGCACTGTTAAATCAGCATATCGGGTTCTGGGAAGTCACCAATAATCAGCCAGTAACTACTGTGAGGCTGGTAATGGCATCTAAACCGGATACTATAAGCATTTTGAAGCAGGGCTTCTTCCCGACTCAAAAAAATTCACTGTTCAAAAATAGAGATCAGATTCTGTCATCTATCTATACTTGGCCGTCTATTATCATCAAAGCGGTGCCTGTGGAAGATATGTCAGAAAAAGCAGCAGATTATTCCGCTAATTATAAAGTACCGGATCTATTTGACTGGATAAAGCTGAATAGACGACTGTTCAAAAACAAAATTGACAGGTTATTTAATCAATTATTCTGCTACGAATATTGGAATGTCGGCCTCATTAATTTACCGATTGAAAAACTATTGGACGAAGACGAATTTTCCATTAGATGGCTCGGAAAACACCGAAATGTCTATTATGCAGATCCTTTCGGCATTGAAATAAATGGAAGTATTCACGTGCTGATGGAAGAACTCGATTACAGGGAGGTAAAAGGGTATATTTCTGAAATGAATATAGAGGATGTGTCTGAACCTAAAGTTAAAGTTAATTCCTCTATTCTAAAACTGCCCTCTCATATGTCCTACCCATATTTATTAAATGACAATGGCCGTCTCCTTTGTATTCCAGAAACCTCTGAAGAGAAAAAAACGATGATTTACAGCTTTGATAGCAAGACAAACAGGTGGAATATGGAATCTGTCATTATGAATGATTTTTCCGCGGTTGATTCAACGGTCATTAGATATGAGAATAAGTGGTGGCTCTTCTGCACTAGAGGAGATGAAAAAACACAAAGCCATAATAGTGAGCTGCATATCTATTACTCCGACGATCTTTTCGGAAAATGGGAACCTCATAGACAAAATCCTGTCAAAATCGATATCCGGTCTGCCCGTCCTGCTGGTACACCCTTTGTGAGTGAAGGAATCCTGTACAGACCCGCACAAGATTGTTCTCAGACCTACGGTGGAAGAATTGTTCTAAATAAGATCACAAAACTTTCGGAAAGTCATTTTGAAGAAGAAACGATATCGAGTGTCGATCCGAGAAAGAATGATTTATATAAGGATGGCGTCCATACTCTTTCCGCTGTAAATGCTGAATGGACGCTTATAGATGGAAAAAGGTTTGATTACAGTTTTTTTCATTTTTTAAAAAAGCTTTACAGGTTTTATCCTGCAGGTTCACAGAAATCTTCAATCTGAGGAAAAACACTGCTGTTTTGTTCTTTATTAAGAATTAATGGGGTTTTTTACAATCTGGATTTTGGATAATTCAATGAAGAGAGGAGTATGTAAATATGTTTATGCGACGATCTGACCGAAGCAGTTTTTGGATCTTGCTTATGATAGTGGATGTGTTTGTTGTCTATGGGTCATATGAATTGTCTTATCATCTTCTGCAAAATGGATTATCAATAGAAACAGCGATAGAAATAGATGCAGTATTTCTCCTCTTTTTGGCAGCGGCCTCTATTATCAGTTTTCAGGCCTTTGATCTCCACATAGATTGGAAAAGGCATTCTGCAAGAAACTTGATGTACAGCATCTTTCTATCTTCACTCACACTTAATGTGCTGGTGGTTTCAATGAACGCAATTACAGGGACTCCGCTTACAGCGCTCTTTCTTATAATTGCTTTCTTAAGTCAAGTGGCAGTATTATGCTGCAGCAAACTTGTGATGTGGAGCTATCTTAGGAATACGCACTCAGGCAAGAAGGTCCTTGTCATTGGTAAAACAGCTGAAATCAGTTCAGGAATGGCTCAAAAGTTTATGAAGCAGCGAACCGACTGGCTGATTATGAGTGACTTTCTTTCTGCAGGAGAAAAAGAGAAGTATGAAGAGAAGATGGAAAGTGCAGATGTGGTGCTGATTGGGCCTGAGGTAAGCAAACAGGATGCAGCAATCATAATAGGTTTATCAATGAAAAAAAATAAAGAAGTGATGATTGTTCCAGACTTGTTTGAACTCTTAATAGCAAACTCCAGAACAGAACAAATCGATGACCTAATGGTATTTTCCATTAACCCGCCGCAGCTCAGCCGCACGCAAACAGCCATAAAAAGAATGACTGACATCACAGTTTCATTATTATTAATCGCAGCAGCAGGGCCGATCATGTCAGTCCTTTATCTGCTTATTCCGCTTACTTCAAAAGGAGCTGCCGTTTTTAAACAAGAGCGGATCGGCCTTTGCGGAAAGCCCTATATGCTTTATAAATTCAGAAGTATGGTGCAGGATGCTGAAGTGCATACAGGACCTGTGCTGGCGAGCGAAAGGGATCCCCGGATTACTTACCTTGGAAACATAATCAGAGCCACTCGTCTGGATGAACTTCCGCAGTTATTTAATGTACTTAAAGGAGATATGAGTTTAATAGGGCCCAGACCGGAAAGGGAGTTTTTTATAAAGAAGTTTGAGTTGGATTTTCCAGATTATCACCACAGGCTTAGAGTTAAACCCGGCATTACCGGTCTCGCTCAAGTTCTGGCGAATTATACCACAGAGCCGGAGGACAAACTGCGCTACGATCTGATGTATGTCCGGAACTACTCCGTTATGCTTGATATGAAAATTTTGCTTCAGACAATAAGAGTGATTATCCAGAGAGATCAGGCGCAGGGAGTCAGCGTGGACATAAGCAATAAAAATGAAACAGTGGTTAAACCGATTGAACAGAGCGGGGCAGTGAATCAATAAGCAGCCGCAAGTGGAGAGGGGAAGAGGAAATCTAATGTCCGGTGAGCCTTTAGTAAGTATTATCACACCAAGCTATAACGCTTCCAAATATATAAGGGAAACAATCCAGTCGGTAAAATCCCAATCCTATTCAAATTTTGAAATGCTGATAGCAGATGATTGCTCCTCTGATGAAACGAGGGCAATTGTACAAGAAGAGATGGAGCGGGATACAAGAATTCGTCTGATAAAACTTAAGGAAAACGGAGGTCCTGCCGCTGCCAGAAATGAAGCTATGAAACTGGCAAAAGGAGAGTATCTTGCTTTTCTTGACAGTGATGACTTATGGCATCCCAATAAGCTTGAGAAACAGCTTGCATTTATGAAGGAGCGGGAACTCGCCTTTACCTTTACCAATTACAGGATGATGAATGAAGAGGGGCAAATGACAGGCTCTTCAGTAACGGTTCCCCTTAAGACGACTTATCAGGACTTGCTTAAAAACACAATGATTGGAACACTTACTGTCATGATTAATAAGAAGAAAATTCTGGGCAAGGTTCAAATGGAGCTTCACCGGGACTGTTCAGAAGATTACGGACTATGGCTTTCCATCCTTGCAAACGGCATTGATGCTTATGGCTTGAGAGAGGAACTGGCTTACTACAGAAGATGTGAAAACTCTCTTTCAAGCAACAAATTAAACTCAGCTTTAAAAACCTGGAACACTTATCGAAAGATTAGGGGAATCGGCAGATTTTCAGCTGCATGGTACTTTATAAATTACTCTGTAAATGCTTTGAAAAAACACAGAAAAGCTTTTTAGCCCCTAAGGCAAGGAAACATTATATACGCAAAGCGGGTGTTCATATGGCTGGAAAAAAATCAGGGAAATTATCTCTAGTGCAAGCATCCAGAGGATTAGCTATTCTCTTTGTTCTTATTGGACACATAAACCTTCTCTTCTACAGCCGCTATGAATATGACTGGTTTGATATGGGCAGGTGGGAAAGAACGGGTGGTGTCGATTTCTTTTTTGTTGTTACTGGTTTCATGATCTACTATCTTTATCACAGGCATATTGGAAATTCGAACAAAGCAGCAGGGTTTTTGCTGAAGCGATTAATCAGAATCTTTCCTATGCTTTGGATCTTTACTGTTTTAACGGCCGCTCTGTACAATCTCGTTCCAGGAATAGGAAATGAGTATTCAGCAGAAGTTGTATTAAAATCGCTCATTCTCTATCCAATGAAGGAGCCTGTTTTGTCATCAGCATGGTCTTTGAGTCATGTCGTGTTTTTTTACCTGATGTTCAGCTGCCTGATGTTCAGCCCTAAAATATTCAAACCGGCTGCAACTGTATGGGCCTTAATTACCGTCGTTTTAGAAGTCTTTTACCGAGATTCTTTTTCATCATTCTTCTTTAGCTTCAGTACGCTTGAAATTGTTGCAGGAAGTCTGGTAGCCTACATGATGCTTACGTACCGGCTGGGTTACTCTACCTTATTGATATACCTGGGGTTATCAGGTTATTTAACCAATTGGCTGAATTATATTTATTCATATACTGAGATACATGCACCTCTCCTTTATTGTATTTCCGCTATGCTTATAATGCTTGGAATATCCATTAAGGACAGGACATCCAGAGAAATTCCCAGAAGCATATCGTTTATAGGGGATGCCTCCTATTCTATTTACATTACCCACGGCCCGCTTTTGCAGCTATATTTATTTATCTATGAAAAAATGCACATTGTCGAAGCTGCAGGATACTTCCTGTCCATGTGCATCGTCACTCTCAGTACTGTTTTGTCGGCATGCTTCATTCATAAATCACTTGAAAAACCTATGTCTCAGAAGCTGAGGCAATTGGCCTTCGGCAAATCTGAGAGAAATAGAGCAGTTCAAAGTATGGCAAAAACGTCTTAGAATATCTTTATAGAAGAAGGTGTATCACTTGATAGGGGATAGAGTAAGGAGTTTAAGAGAAGAATCATTACTGTCGATATCGGAATTAGCAGAAAAATCGGGCGTGGCAAAATCATATATCAGCTCTTTGGAGAGAAATATTAAGATGAATCCATCCATTAATGTCCTGGAGAAGATATCCCAGGGACTGGGGGTTCCGCTTGAAAAAATAGTCATCCCGAACGGAAATGTTCATAGGATCGACTCTGAATGGATTAATTTGCTCCAAACAGCTATTAATAGAGGTTTGACAAAAAAACAGTTTGAACATTTTATTCTTAACCGGTTAGAAGAAGAAAACATCTCAAAGTAATCATTTTTCTCTGCCTTATAACCCTTCTTCCAATCAGGAAAGGGTTTTTTATTTTTGCAAAAATTGATAATCCCCAAAAACTCAGCTAAACTGAAACCTAACATCAAAACTAAAAGCCTATTGGAGAGAACGGATAGATGGAGACGCAGCAAAATTATTCTTATGAAATTATGGAGGTTTGCCTTTTGGCGGGGAAGATTATGCTGATCAGCGGCGCGGAAACGTACCGGGTGGAGGATACGATGATGAGGATCGCAGCCTCATACGGTGTAAGGAATTCACACAGCTATGTAACGCCGACAGGCATTATTTTCTCCATTGAAACGGAAGAGCCTACGAAGACGAAGCTGATTCGGATTATGGAACGGACGACGGATTTGGATAAGGTGACGAAGGTAAATGCCATTTCCAGGAGAATCAGCAGCGGCGAGCTTAATGTGGATCAGGCCTATGATCTTTTAAAAGAGATTGAAGAGGCGAGTTCCACTTATTCTCTTGGGCTGCAGGTGCTTGCAGCAGCAATAGCGAGCGGCTGTTTTCTGATTATGTTCCAGGGGAAGTGGTCTGATTTTCTGCCTGCGGTTTTTGCGGGCGGACTGGGATTTATTTCGGTAATCTATTTTCACCGCCTTGTTCCGATTAAGTTTTTCTCTGAATTTCTGGCATCCTTTGTTATTGGGTTGTTTGCCTATTTGTTTGTGAAAACAGGGTTTGGCTCAGAGATGGATAAGGTGATTATCGGCTCAGTCATGCCGCTTGTTCCTGGACTGCTTATTACAAATGCAGTCAGGGATCTGATGGCCGGGCATTTGATTTCAGGACTCTCAAAGGGAGCGGAAGCGTTCTTGACGGCATTTGCGATTGGGTCGGGAATTGCGGTTGTATTTTTACTATTTTAAAGGAGCAATGAATGATGTGGGTAATTGGACAGCTGCTGACAGCGTTTATATCAACTGCTGCATTCGGCATTATTTTTCAGGCGCCAAAACCGTCTCTGGTCAAATGCGGACTCGTCGGGATGTGCGGGTGGTTTATTTACATTTCAGTCGTCGGGCTCGGATATGACGCAGTGCCTGCGACTGTCATCGCTGCTGTGTTTGTGGCGGTTGCAAGCCAGATGTTTGCCAAGATCTACAAGACTCCAATCATTATTTTCAGCGTTGCCGGAATCATTCCGTTAGTGCCTGGGGGAATGGCCTATGATGCTATGCGCAATTTTGTGGAAAATGACTACAATACGGCGATTACGCTTGCAGCAAAAGCCTTCATGATTTCCGGTTCCATCGCGATCGGTCTTGTCTTTTCTGAAGTAATTAATCAGGTAATCAGAAAATCCCAGCTTCGGACAAAAGTGAAATAACGTTAACCTTCCGTATTTTGTGCGGAAGGTTTTTTTACTAGGTGAGCTAAAAAGAAAAAGTCTGTATGATCTTACTAAGTTATCCTCGGCAAGCGGAAGCGCATAGATCCTCTGTCAGAACAAATCCATCAAAAAAGTCACATCCGGACTTTTCCGTCGGATTCTTATCTGCCTGTCGGATCTGAACAAGGCGCTTGCGCTTTTGTGTTTACAATCTTCTAACAATCCCTTCACACAAATCCACATCACCTTCACACTCACTTTACGTTCGGCAGGTAAGATTGGAGTTGTGAAGGACAAGTGAATAAACTCTGGTTGAGAATATGAGAAACCATAAAAAAACATAGGTGTTTTTAGAGAACCCGCGTTTTTTTATGGTTTTTGTTTTGCCTATAGATGAAAAAAGGGAGCTGAAAAAGCATTGGATACGCATCAGGAATTTATCAGCCGGCTGCATGAAGACAGGCTGATTGCAGCTATTAAAGATCCCAAAAGCTTTGACCGCTTCCTTGAGACGGATATTCAGTCTGCTTTTCTGCTTATGGGGAACATCAGTGTCATTAAGCGGTATGTGGATCTTCTGAAAAAGAACGATCGTCATGTCTTTTTGCACCTTGAAAAGATTCCCGGGATCAGCTATGACCGGGAAGGGCTGAGGTTCATTGCTAAGTTTGTCAGGCCGACAGGGATTGTGACGACGAAAAGTTCTCTGATTCAGCTGGCTAAGAACGAGGGACTGCTGACCATTCAGAGGCTCTTCCTGATTGATTCAGACGCACTGGCAAACGGACTGAAAGCAGTGAATGAAATTGAGCCGCATGCACTTGAGATTATGCCTGGACTGATTCCTGAAATGATCAGAAAAGTAAAGCATGAAACAGATGTCCCCATCATTACGGGCGGCCTGATCCAGAATGCGGGGCATATTGAAGAGGCACTTGAAAGCGGAGCTCTTGCGGCCTCAACAGGCAGAGCATGGCTTTGGAAGAAATATGCGCAGAAGGAAAGGAGCATGACTGCAGATGAAAAAAGTTGAACTGAAAAACGTTTCGAAATCTTATGATTCTAAAACGGATGTCATAAAAGAGATCAGCGCAGTGATTGAACCGGGTGAATTCTTTGTCCTGGTCGGTCCCTCGGGCTGCGGGAAAAGCACAATGCTCAGAATGATTGCAGGGCTTGAAGAGGTGACAGGCGGAGAGCTTGTCATCGGCGGGAAAACGGCGAACGCTCTTCCGCCGAGCAAGCGGGATCTCTCGATGGTTTTCCAGAATTATGCGCTGTATCCACATCTGTCGGTTGAAGAGAACATCACTTTCGGATTACATACGAAAAAAATAAAGAAGGCAGAGCAAAAGCAGCGATGCCTTGAGGCTGCCGAGATGCTCGGGTTATCTGACCTGCTTAAGCGAAAGCCGAGACAGCTGTCGGGCGGTCAGAGACAGCGTGTTGCTCTTGCAAGGGCGATTGTCACGCATGCGCCGATCTGCCTGATGGATGAGCCTCTTTCCAATCTCGATGCCAAGCTGAGAGCGAAAATGCGGTCAGAAATCCGCCAGATTCAGAGGAAACTCGGCATTACAATGATCTATGTCACGCATGATCAGACAGAAGCGATGACGATGGCAGATACGATGATGATCTTAAACAACGGAGAAATTCAGCAGATTGGCAGACCGCTTGAGATCTACAACAATCCTGCAAATGAATTTGTGGCATCGTTTATCGGTGCGCCGCCTATGAATTTGGCTCCGGCAGATATTACGGGCAATGCAATCATGATTGAAAATCAGCATACCATTCCGGTTTCAGGCAGTCTTCCTGCTTTCGAACGGAAATTGACTGCCGGAATCAGGCCGGAGCATATTCAGCCGGCTTCAGGCAAGGCGACCTTTTCTGCTGAGGTGGCAAATGTCGAAATTCTCGGTACGGAAACACTTATTTCCTTTTTTATCGGCGGAAACAAACAGTGGCTGGCGAAATGGAATGGCCAGTGGGACGTGAAAGTCGGGGATAAGCTTCCGTTTTATGTGGCTGAGGAGGATGTGTTTCTTTTTGACAGACAATCCGGTGAATGCCTCCTTTCACATCCGAGGGAGTCTGGCCGCTTGCTTGGACAGGAGGCCTTCATATGAACGTGAATGAAGCTCCCGCTGCTTTAGCACGCGGGGAAATCCGGCAGGAAAAAAGAATTCAGCTGCGTTCATTTGGAGAGGGCATGCTTTATCTGCTTCCTTCCATTGTGCTGTTTTCGGTGTTCTTGTTTTATCCCATGTTCCGAACGATTTACTTAAGTTTCTTTTTGACAGACGGACAAGGAGTGCCGATAAGCTTTACCGGACTTGAGAATTATACGTATCTCCTGCAGTCTCCCGCTTTTCAGAACAGCATGAAAGCAACGCTTCTGTTTGTGGTGTATACCGTGCCTGCAGGGGTTGGCCTTTCCCTTTTTCTGGCGCTGATTGCCAATGAAAAGCTCAGGGGAATCGGCTTTTTCAGAACGCTTTTCTCTTCGACAATGGGAATGAGTGTGGCCGCGTCGTCTGTCATTTGGATGTTTATGTACAATCCGGCGATTGGTGTGATCAACAAAGTTGTCGGAACTCTTGGTTTTACAGAGGTTCAGTGGCTGCTTGATCCTAAATACGCCCTGCTTGCCGTCTCGGTATCTACCATCTGGATGAATGCGGGTTTCTCTTTTCTCATTCTTTTGGGAGGCCTTCAGAATATCGATGAGCAGCTTTACGAGAGTGCGAGAATATCAGGAGCGGGCTATTTCTATCAGCTCAGAAAAATCACGATACCAATGCTGTCTCCTACACTCTTTTTCGTCATTACGGTTTCGTTCATTAATGCTTTCCAGACGTTTGGACAAATCGATATTTTGACGAAGGGCGGACCGATGGAATCAACAAACGTGATTGTGTATTCCATCTACAAGGATGCCTTTATTAATTACAACATCGGATCAGCAAGTGCCCAAGCGGTTATTCTCTTCCTCGGCATACTTGTTATGACCATTCTTCAGTTTAAGATCGGTGAAAGGAAGGTGCATTACAGATGAGTGCAGCTAAGAAATTCCTCATGTATGTTCTGCTGATTCTGGCAGCCCTTCTGATGATGTTTCCGATCATTTATGCCTTTTTAATCAGTTTCATGCAGGGCGGGGAAGTGCTCCAGGGCAAGCTGCTGCCGGAGAAAGTGACGCTTGATAATTATACGGCAGCTTTTGAAAAGGTACCGCTTCTTCAATTCCTTTGGAACAGCTTTTTTGTTTCGGTCATTGTGATGATTGGCCAGCTTGCTGTTTCGAGCCTTGCCGCCTTTGCCTTTGTGTTTATTCCCTTTAAAGGGAGAAATCTGCTGTTTATGGTCTTCATCTCAACAATGATGATTCCGTGGGAGGCTACAATGGTCCCGAACTTCTTGACCGTTCAGAAGCTTGGATGGATCAATGAGTACTCGAGTCTGACGATTCCGTTTTTTGCGCTGGCTTTCGGTACATTTCTCCTTCGGCAGCAGTTTAAAACCATTCCTCTTGAACTCTATGAAGCATCCCAGGTTGCAGGCATCAGCCGGTTCCTTTTTTTCTGGAGGGTCGTTCTGCCTGTTTCAAAAACAAGCTTGATCACGCTTGGGATCTACAGTTTTTTAACAACGTGGAACATGTATCTGTGGCCGCTGCTTGTGACAAACAATGAAAAAGTCAGAACCGTCCAAATCGGGCTGAAGCAGATGCAGTCGCAGGAGATCTCGTCTCAATGGGGGGTGGTGATGGCAGCAGCCGTAGTCGTGATTCTGCCGACGTTATTACTGTTATTTGTCGGGCAAAAGCATTTCCAGAAAGGCTTAACTCAAGGTGCAATCAAATAAAAGGAGCGAGTAAATTGAAGAAACTGGCAGTTATTTTATCCTCTATTCTATTAATCATCCTTGGTGCATGTTCAAACTCAGCAGGAACCAATGGTGAAGACAAAGCATCAGCTGAAAATGCAGGCGGCAAAACAGAAGTTATTTTCTGGCATGCTATGAGCGGAGAGCTTGAAACCGTACTGAATGATCTTGCGGCAGATTTTAACGAATCACAGGATGAAGTAGAAGTGAAACCTGTGTTTCAGGGAACATATGAAGAAGCACTGACAAAATTCAACACGGTTGCGGGCACAGAAGAGGCGCCTTCCATCATGCAGACATTTGAAGTTGGAACAAAATATATGATCGACAGCGGAAAAATCCAGCCTGTCCAAAAGTTTATTGATGAAGAGAACTTTGATACATCTCAATGGGAAAAAAATATCTCGAACTATTACACGGTTGACGGCACGCAGTATTCAATGCCGTTTAACTCATCAACACCTGTTCTTGTTTACAACAAAGATGCCTTTAAAAAAGCGGGCCTTGATCCTGAAAAAGCTCCGATGACGTATGATGAGCTGAAAGCTGCTGCTGAAAAATTGACGGTTAAAGAAGGTTCAAATACGTCTCAATACGGATTCTCGATTTTGAATTACGGATGGTTCTTTGAAGAATTGCTTGCTGTACAGGGCGGCGAATACGTAGACAATGAGAATGGCAGAGGCGGAGATGCTGCGAAAGCAGCGTTTAATGGCGAAAAAGGCCTAAACGTCTTTAATTTGATCAATGACATGTACAAAGACGGAACGTTCTATAATGCCGGACAAAACTGGGATGATATGAGAGCGGCATTCCAGTCAGGCAAGATGGCGATGTTCCTGGATTCTTCAGCAGGCGTTAAAGCACTTGTTGATAATGCACCGTTTGAAGTAGGAGTTTCTTATCTGCCTGTTCCTGATGAAGCAGAACGCCAGGGCGTTGTCATCGGTGGTGCTTCACTTTGGATGTCTAAAGACATAAGCGAAGAAAAGCAAAAGGGCGCTTGGGAGTTTATGAAGTATCTTTCAACACCTGAAGTGCAGGCGAAATGGCACGTGGAAACAGGGTACTTTGCTATTAACCCTGCAGCCTATGAAGAAGAAATTGTAAAAGAGCAGTGGGAAAAATACCCGCAGCTGAAAGTAACCGTTGACCAGCTTCATGACACAAAAGCGAATACAGCAACACAGGGAGCGCTGATTTCTGTTTTCCCTGAATCAAGACAAAAAATCGTTTCCGGAATGGAAAGCCTGTATCAGGGCATGGATCCTCAAAAGGCGCTGGACCAGGCAGCGGCTGAGACCGACCGTGCGCTTGAAACGGCAGGTGAAAAGCAAGGGAAATAAGGGAGGGAACTGATGATTGCATGCAGAATCATCAGTTCTTCTTTTCCGTTTTATTATAGAGACCGCAGAAGGGAGCAGAAAGGTACATGGAGATTTTTGCACACAGAGGCTGCAGCGGAGAACATCCCGAAAACACGATGGCGGCATTTCGGGCTGCCTGTGAAGCAGGGGCAGACGGTATAGAGCTGGATGTTCAGCTCACCAAGGACGGCGAAGCGGTTGTGATTCATGATGAAAGAATTGACAGAACGACAAATGGCATCGGATTTGTCAGAGACTTCAGGTATAAACAGCTGAAGCTGTTTGATGCCGGGAGCTGGTTTAACAGACGCTTTTCCAGAGAGACGATCCCTGCCCTTCGGGATGTTCTGGACTATATAAAATCCGAAAGGCCGGATATGAAAGTAAACATTGAGCTGAAAAACGATGTGTTTCCGTATGAAGGGCTTGAGGAGAACGTATTGGAATGCATAGAAAGATCGGGCATGGAGAAATCTGTGATCCTTTCTTCTTTTCAATTCAGCAGCATGGGAAAAGTCCGTGATCTAACCACGAGCGCTGAAACGGCACTCCTTTTTCAGGGGATTCCGTCCAACATGATGGATGAAGCAAAGAAAGTCCGTGCGAACGCGCTCCATTGTGAGAGCGCATATGCAGCATCTCCGGCAGGCAAACGTGCAGCAGAAGCAGGCTACTTACTGAGGGTCTATACGGTTAATCAGACAGATCAACTGGAGATATTTAAAAAAGCCGGTGTTTCAGCCATTATAACGGATTATCCCGATCTTTTTCTCGGAAACAAAAGTGTGCCTTTATAGGCGCACTTTTTTTCGATATTTATGTTAGGTTTTTTTACATTGTGTGTAAGGAAAAAGAGGCTGTTGCAGCAGCTTTGTTGCCGTTTACATAGCATTCACGCGCCACTCATGGCACATATTCTATCAAAATAGTGATTGTACAGTCCTGGTTTATCCCTTATAATCTAAAAAGAAAGAAAATTCTGTTTTAAAGAGGGGGATTTTGATTGCAGGCGTTTGTTGATAGCTTAAACAGTGTTCTGTGGAGCACACCCGTGATTTACATTTGTTTGGCTGTAGGATTGCTTTTCTCCATCTTGACCCGATTTTTGCAGGTGCGGCATATCAAGGATATGGTGCTTCTGATGTTTCAGGGCAAAAGCTCTGAAGCGGGAGTTTCTTCTTTTCAGGCATTATCGATTGCATTGTCCGGCCGCGTAGGTACAGGGAACATTGCCGGTGTTGCTACGGCTATCGGTTTCGGCGGACCGGGTGCTGTTTTCTGGATGTGGGCGATTGCCTTCATCGGAGCTTCAAGCGCTTTTATTGAGTCAACACTGGCTCAAATTTATAAAGTAAAACAGGACGGGCAGTATCGAGGCGGTCCGGCTTACTATATTGAAAAAGGGACAGGAATGAAATGGTACGGCATTATTTTTGCATTTGCCGCGCTCCTTGCAATGAGCTTGCTCATGCCTGGTGTACAGGCCAACTCCATCGCTCTTGGTCTTGACAATGCATTTGGAATTAACCCTGTTATTACAGGAATAGGACTTATTGTACTTTTAGGCCTTATTATTTTCGGCGGTGTTAAGCGGATCGCTACTGTTGCACAGGTTGTTGTTCCGTTCATGGCGATTGGCTATATTCTTGTTTCACTCGTTATCATTGCTTTTAATATTACTGAACTGCCGGCTGTTATTGCCCTTATTTTTAAAAGTGCATTTGCACTTGATTCTGCTTTTGGCGGAATCGTCGGTATGGCGATTGCATGGGGAGTAAAACGCGGAATTTACTCCAATGAGGCTGGTCAGGGAACAGGTGCCCACCCTGCAGCGGCTGCAGAGGTGTCCCACCCTGCAAAACAAGGTCTTGTTCAGGCTTTTTCCGTTTACATTGACACTCTGTTTGTGTGTTCTGCAACTGCATTCATGATCCTTTTCACGGGCATGTACAATACGCAGGCACCGGATGAAACGTTTATCGTCAATCAGCTTGGTGCAGATGTCGAGCCTGGCCCGGTGTTTACACAGGCTGCAGTTGAGTCGGTTATTCCGATTCCTGGTTTTGGATCGGGATTTGTGGCCATTTCCCTTCTATTCTTTGCTTTCACAACGATTATGGCATACTACTACATCGCTGAGACCAACATTGCGTATTTAACAAGAGGGAAGAGCAACAAGATTCCGATGTTTCTTGTAAAAGTCGTTCTTCTTGGAGCAACGTTCTATGGATCTGTTAAAACGGCAACCCTTGCATGGGGACTCGGTGACGTTGGGCTTGGAATAATGGTCTGGCTGAACCTGATCGCCATTCTCATTCTGGCAAAGCCAGCCCTTCTTGCTCTAAAAGATTACGAAGAGCAGAAGAAGCAGGGTCTCGATCCTGTTTTTGACCCGGTTAAGCTCGGAATAAAAAATGCAGATTTCTGGGAGCATGAATATAAGCACGAGGACTCTCCGAATCCCTCTGTTTTAGGTAAAAAAGATCAAACCCTGAATTCTTAATGAGTGGGACTTCCCGTAAACGCGGGAGGTCCTTTTCTATGCCATTTATCCTTAGGTGTTACAATAATTTACAAACTTATAGGGCAGGTTTAAAATAAATACTATCTTTCTATCGCCTAAATATTCAAAATGTTAGGATTTAGGAGTATGATTAAATGAATAGAATTCGAGATATTAGATAAGCTAAATGATTTGCACCGCAGGGAGGCAACTGTATGTCAAACGTCTTTTCTTTACTTAAGCCATACCGCATAGCTGTTGGTGTGGCCTTAACCCTTATGCTGATTGAGCTTGGGGTGGAGCTGCTGCACCCTTTTCTGATGGCGAAAATCATTGATGAAGGCATTCTGAAAAATGATCTATCTGTTGTGATTTATTGGGGGAGCATTATGGCGGGCATTTCACTTGCAGCATTTGCGGCAGGTGTAACCAATTCCTTTTATGCAGCCCATGTCAGTCAAAGCTTTGGATTTGATATCAGGAAACAGCTTTTTGAGAAGGTGCAGTCCTTTTCATTCGCAAATTTCAGCCTGTTTCCGGCATCTTCTCTCATTACCAGGATGACAAATGATGTAACACAGCTGCAGAATACCATTTTCATGAGTCTGAGAATCATGCTCAGGGCGCCTCTGCTGATCGTCGGCGGCACCATTATGGCTCTGATTGTTAATTTCAGGCTTGCTCTCATTCTTCTTATCTCTATACCGCTGCTTGTTATCTTTTTGTTTTGGATGATGAAAAAGGGCGGCGGGCTTTTTAAAGCGGTGCAGGAGCGCCTAGACTCAGTTAATGGTGTCATGCAGGAAAATCTGACAGGCATGAGAATCATTAAGGCATTTCTGAGACGGAATCATGAAATGACCCGTTTCTCAAAATCAAATCAGGAGTTAAGGGAAGACACGGTTTCTGCTCTCAGACTGATGGAAATTGTGATGCCGATTCTTCTTTTCGTCATGAATATCAGCATCCTATCTATTCTCTGGTTCGGCAGCGTCCGGGTCGGGGCGGGGGATGCAAAAGTAGGAGAAGTAGTGGCCATCGTCAATTATGCTCTGCGGATTTCATCTGTTCTTTCGATTTTCTCCTTTATTATTATGGCGTTTTCGCGTGCGAAAGCATCTGCAGGGCGGATAGGCGAAGTGCTTGAGACAGAAGCCGATTTAACGGATACGGCCGGTTCCTCAGAGAAACACGTGATTCATAAAGGGGAGATTGAGTTTCATAATGTCTCTTTTTCATATCCCGGATCGGATGCGAATGTACTGAGAAATTTATCTTTTCACGTTTCCCCGGGGCAAACAGTCGCGCTTATGGGAGCGACCGGTTCCGGAAAGTCGTCCATTTTCACACTAATTCCAAGACTTTATGACGTATCGTCCGGGTCAATCACGATTGACGGAGTAAACCTTCAGAATATGAAGCTGAAAAGCCTGAGAGGCAAAATCGGCTTTGTTCCCCAGGAGTCGCTGCTGTTTACAGGCTCGATCAGAGAAAATATTGCCTGGGGGAGGGAACATGCGTCACTCCATGAAATAAAGGAAGCGGCGATGCATGCTCAAATTCATGAAACGGTAGAAAAGCTGCCGAATGGATATGACACACGTGTCGGCCAAAAGGGAGTAAACCTTTCAGGCGGACAGAAACAAAGGCTGTCCATTGCAAGGGCCCTCGTCCGGAAACCGAAAATTCTTCTGCTTGATGACAGTACGAGTGCGCTTGACCTGAAGACAGAAGCAAAGCTTTTGAAGGCTTTGAAAACCTATGAATGCACAACCTTCCTGATTACCCAGAAAATCAGCACCGCCATGGAAGCAGAAAAGATTCTTCTGCTTGATGAAGGGGAAATTCTTGCACAGGGTTCGCATGATGATCTGATGGAGACATCATCCCTTTACAGAAAAATCTTTGCTTCGCAGTTTGGAGAGGAGGCCGTGCAGCATGTTCAAAGAGCTAAGTAAGCCATTTTCATACCCGAAGATAAAGCCGGAGAACGCACCGCCGAAAAAGAAGCAGGAAAAACCGAAAAACTGGTTTAGAACGATCACGCGGGTATGGTCCTATCTGTCTTTGAAAAAAGGGCTCCTCATACTGGTTCTGCTCATGGTTGTTTTGAGTTCTTTTCTTGGCCTTCTGGGTCCATATCTGATTGGAACGGTTATCGATAATTACATTGTCACGAAGGAAAGCGGCGGGTTCGTTCAGCTCCTGATTGCCCTCGCGTTCATCTATCTCATTCAATCCGCAGCGCTGCTTTTGCAGAACGTATGGATGATCGGAATTGCTCAGCATACGGTCTTTACGATGAGAACCCAGCTTTTCAGGCATTTCCACAGCCTGCCGATTTCATATTTTGACAAACGGCAGCACGGGGAGCTGATGAGCCGGGTGACAAATGATATTGAAAATGTGAGTTCTACTTTAAACAGCTCAGTCATTCAGATTTTCTCAAGCATCCTGACGCTTGCTGGAACGATAGGCGTCATGCTTTGGCTGAGTCCGCTCCTGACACTGATTACGTTTGCGATCATACCGATTATGTTCTTTGGAATGAGGTGGATCACAAATCGAACCGGAAAGCTGTTTAAAGAGCAGCAGCGCAATCTCGGTGACCTGAACGGGTTTATTGAGGAAACCATTTCAGGGCAGCGGATTGTGAAGACCTTTTCTCAAGAGGAGCGGGTGATTTCTGAATTTCTTGAAAAAGGGAAACGTCTGAAAGCGGCCGGATTTTGGGCTCAGACGATATCGGGATTCATTCCGAAGCTGATGAATATGCTGAATAACCTGAGCTTTGCAGCCGTTGCTTTAGCTGGCGGCATCATGGCTTTAAACGGTGCAGTGACCATTGGTGTTATTGTTATTTTCACCGAATACTCCAGACAGTTCACCCGTCCGCTGAACGAGCTTGCCAATCAGTTCAACACCATACTGTCGGCCGTTGCCGGAGCGGAACGTGTATTTGAGATTTTGGATGAAGAGGAAGAAGTCCTCGATGAAAAAGAGGCGATCGATCTTGAGGGTGTAAAAGGCGAGGTTGTTTTTTCGGACGTTTCCTTCGCTTATGAAGATGACCAGCAGACAATTGAGCATGTGAGCTTTCGTGCTTCACCCGGTGAGACGACGGCGATTGTCGGGCCGACCGGGGCAGGGAAAACCACGATGATCAATCTTCTGTCCAGGTTTTATGATCCGGATTCAGGCGAAATTCTCATCGATGGCACACCGAGCATTAAAATCAGGCGGAGCAGCCTTAGAGAGCATATGGCCTTTGTCCTTCAGGATCCGTTTCTTTTCAAAGGCACCATCATGGAGAATATCCGCTACGGACGCCTTGATGCGTCAGATGAAGAAGTCATGAATGCCGCAAAAGAAGCAAATGCCCATTCGTTCATCATGAAAATGAAAGACGGCTATCAGACTGTTCTCACACAGGAAGGAAGCGGCATCAGCCAGGGGCAAAAACAGCTGCTTTCTATTGCAAGGGCGATTCTTTCAAGCCCGGTAATGCTGGTATTGGATGAAGCGACAAGCAGCATTGATACCATCACTGAACTGAAAATCCAGGAAGCGCTGCAGCGCCTGATGAAGGGGAGAACGAGCTTCGTCATTGCCCACAGGCTGAATACGATTCAGAAGGCTGATCAGATTTTAGTGCTCGAAAACGGAGCGCTGATTGAAAGCGGCAGCCATGAATCTTTGTTAAAGCAAAAAGGATTTTATTACGGGCTGTACCACAGCCAGCTGAAAGAGGAAACAGGCTGAGCTTAGCATAGCCTGTTTTTTCTTTCAGCAAAAGGACATGCTATACTGATGGTGGAGGTGGTTTGATGCGTTTAGCAAATAAAAAAGTCATTGCTCTTGTCAGTGCCGAGTTTGAGGATCTTGAACTGTGGTACCCTGTTCTTCGCCTTCAGGAAGAAGGGGCAGAGGTCCATCTTGTCGGTGAAAAAGCAAACGAGACGTACATTGGAAAATATGGAGTTCCTGCCACATCGGACTTTGCTTTTGGAGACATCAGGTCTGATGAGTATGATGCCATCTTAGTTCCGGGAGGCTGGTCTCCTGATAAACTTAGAAGGTATCCCGAAGTGCTTCAGATGGTGAAGGAAATGCACGAAAAAGAAAAGCCGATCGGCCAGATCTGCCACGCGGGATGGGTGCTGATTTCAGCGAAAATCCTGGAGGGCAGAAATGTCACAAGTACGCCTGGAATCAAAGATGATATGGAGAACGCTGGAGCCATCTGGCATGACGTGGCGGTTATTGTGGACGGCCACATTGTTTCAAGCAGAAGACCGCCGGATCTTCCGCCATACGTAAAAGCTTTTGCTGATGTATTAGCTGAAAAATAAGAAGGATAGGAGGCAAATTGCTTCCTATCTTTTTTTTCTCTTTTTTGCAATAGGTTCTTTTTTACTGCAGCTTATTATCATGTTATTGGAAGAAAAGGATCAGCATATTGTTGGAATGTCAATAATTAAAAAGAATAGGATACTATAGACGAAAGGAAAAGAATAGGATACTATATTTTCAGAATATTAATTATTATTAGAATAATAAAATGTCAACTCTGTCAGGGGGTGATTTGACTAGAGACTTGGGGAGCGAAGGGTGTTCTGAAGTGGATGGAAAACAGAATCGGAAAATGGGGGATACAAATGAAGAAAAGACGACTTGCTGCAGTGTTTATGTCACTTATGCTTTCTGCTGGAGTGCTGGCAGGATGCGGGGCCAAGAGTACCGGTTCAACGGGCGGGGATACAATTAAAATTGGCGCAAACCTCGAATTGTCAGGGGGAGTAGCGTCCTACGGACAATCAATTTCTGAAGGTCTCGAACTTGCGCTGGAAGAAATAAACAAAGAAGGCATTGACGGAAAGAAGATTGAGCTTATCGAATTTGATAACAAATCAGACGCAGCAGAAGCAACAAGCGGGGCTATTAAACTCGTAAGCAAAGATAAAGTAGCGGCAATTATTGGTGCTGCAACAAGCACAAATACACTTGCCCAAGTGCAAATTGCCGAAAAAAACAAAGTGCCTTTAATTACACCGACTGGAACGAATCCAACGATAACGAATACAGACGGCAAAGTAAATGATTTTGTATTCCGTACTTGTTTCATCGATCCATTTCAGGGAACAGTAGCAGCAAACTTTGCAACGGGAGATCTGTCAGTTAAAAATGCGGCTGTCCTTATAGACAGTTCAAGTGACTATGCGAAGGGACTTGCCAATTCTTTCAAAGAATCCTTTGAGAAAAATGGAGGAGAAATTGTCTCTGAGGAAGCGTATGTAGCGAAAGATACTGATTTCCGCGCAACTCTGACAAGAATTAAATCAGCAAATCCTGAATTTATTTTCCTGCCGGGTTATTACGAAGAAGTAGGACTCATAGTGAAACAGGCACGCGAGATCGGACTGGATGTTCCTTTCATGGGAGGAGACGGATGGGACTCTCCTAAACTTATTGAAATTGCCGGTGGAGATGCTTTAGAAAATACGTTTATTACAAATCACTACTCTTCAGGCGATCCTGATAAGAAGATTCAGGATTTTGTAAAAGCTTTCAAAGCGAAATACAAAGATAAATCACCTGATGCCTTTAATGCACTTGGCTATGACACGGGTTATTTCCTGGCTGATGCCATTAAACGTGCAGGAGGAGCTGACCCTGAGAAGCTTCAAAAAGCACTTGAAGAAACGAAGGATCTAGCTTTGGTGTCCGGGAATCTGACACTCGATGAGCTGCATGATCCGGTTAAATCCGCTGCTATTCTTGAATATAAAGGCGGAGAGCAGACGTTTAAAACGAACGTAGATCCAGAGTGATTTCAAAAGGAACAGGGGGCAATCCCCCCTGTTCTGCATTTGTTATCCTATTGAAGGAGGCATGACTGACTGGTTTATGCTTCTAATAGACTGCCATACAAAATAATAGACTTTCAGAGGAGAAAGAAACGATGGAAATTTTTCAGCAGATAGTCAATGGAATATCTCTGGGCAGTATATATGCTTTAATAGCACTTGGCTACACGATGGTGTACGGAATTGTGAAACTGATCAATTTTGCCCATGGGGATGTCTTTATGATAGGAGCCTTTGTAGGGTTTTATTCCATTACTATATTGGAACTTGGTTTTTTTCCTGCGTTAATTATATCTATGGCCGTATGTGCATTAATTGGGGTGTTAATTGAGAGAATTGCTTATAAACCTTTGAGAAATGCGACCAGAATTGCGGCGCTTATCACGGCCATCGGAGTTTCCCTCCTCATTGAGTACGGGGTTATCTATGTGAGAGGTGCACAGCCGGAAGCGTATCCGGGAACTGTTCTTCCTGCTGAAAGCATTTCTATTTTTGGGGCGACGATCAGCAGTCAGTCATTATTCATTCTGGGCATCTCTGTAGGGCTTATGATCCTGCTTCAATTCATTGTTCATAAAACAAAGATCGGCAAAGCAATGCGTGCTGTTTCACATGATGCAGATGCCGCACGGCTCATGGGAATCAACGTAGACAATACGATTTCTGCTACTTTTGCAATCGGTTCGGCTTTAGCCGGAGCCGCCGGAGTCATATTTGGAACCTACTATATAAAAATTGAACCGCTTATGGGAATTATTCCTGGATTAAAGGCCTTTGTTGCGGCCGTTTTGGGAGGCATCGGCATCATTCCGGGTGCGATGATCGGCGGACTGCTGCTTGGTGTCATTGAATCACTTGTCAGTGCTATGGGTTATTCATTATGGCGCGACGGCGTGGCCTTTATTGTTCTCATTCTTATACTCATCTTCCGTCCATCAGGGCTGTTCGGCAAAAATGTAAGGGAGAAGGTGTGAGGATGGGTGTATTAAAACAATCAAAAGGTTTCTGGTCAGCAATGGGAGCTGCACTTGCCGTGTATGTAGTTGGACAGGTTTTAATTTCCGGAGGATTTTTGGATATCTATCTTGCAAACGCTTTGTACTTTATAGCGATTAACATTATTTTGGCAGCGAGTCTGCACTTAATTATTGGCATAACAGGTCAATTTTCAATTGGACATGCAGGTTTCTTAGCCGTAGGAGCATACGCGTCAGCGATTATGACAATGAAGTTTGAACTTCCTTTTTCAGCAGCGCTGATTGCTGGCGGACTCGCTGCAGCAGCTGCCGGATTACTAATTGGTATTCCGAGCCTGCGTCTAAAGGGAGACTACCTGGCTATTGCTACACTTGGTTTTGGAGAAATTGTCCGGATTACCTTCTTGAACATTGATTATGTCGGAGGAGCAAGCGGTATGCAGGTTACAAACCTGACCACCTGGCCATGGGTATTCGGGTGCTTGGTTATTACAATCCTCTCAATTGTGAATTTTACAAATTCTACACACGGCAGAGCTTGTATTTCCATTCGTGAAAACGAGATAGCAGCGGATGCTATGGGCATTAATACAACCTACTATAAAGTAGCGGCATTTGTCATCGGATCATTTTTTGCCGGAATTGCCGGCGGACTGTATGCGCATAATTTTTATATCATTCAGCCTACAAACTTCGGCTTTTTAAAGTCATTTGATATTCTGATTTTCGTTGTTCTTGGAGGATTGGGCAGTTTGTCCGGAGCTGTGCTTGCTGCCATTCTGCTTACAATCGTTTCTACTTTCCTTCAGGAATACCCTGAGACCAGGATGATCATCTACAGCCTTGTCCTTATTGTAATGATGATTTATCGTCCGCAGGGCCTGATGGGAACAAAGGAATTAACATCTTTCTTTAAAAACCGCAACGGCATCAAGGGAGGTACAGGACATGACAGCAAAAACACCGTTGCTTAATGTGAAGAACTTGGGCATGAAATTTGGAGGGCTTAAAGCTCTGTCAGGGGTGGACATTGAACTGAAAAAAGGAGAGCTTGCCGGGTTAATCGGTCCGAACGGGGCCGGAAAAACAACTTTCTTTAATCTGCTGACCGGTGTTTATGTCCCTACAGAAGGAACCCTCATGCTTGAAGGTCAGAAACTCAATGGTCTAGTGCCCTATAAAATTACTAAGAAAGGGATCAGCAGGACCTTTCAGAATATCCGCCTGTTCAATGATTTATCGGTTTTGGACAATGTCAAGGTAGCCTATCATTCCCATGCCCGGCATTCAATCGCAAGCTCCATTCTCAGGTTGCCGTCCCATTTTAAAGGTGAACGGGAAATGGAGGATAAAGCCGTCGAATTCTTGAAGATATTCAGGCTTGAGAAGTTCATGCATGAAAAAGCCAAAAACCTTCCATACGGGCAGCAGCGCAGGCTTGAAATTGCACGGGCGCTTGCAGCAAGTCCAAAGCTCCTCCTTCTGGATGAACCTGCCGCAGGCATGAATCCGCAGGAAACAGAAGAATTAATGAATTTGATTGCCTTTATAAGAGAGAAATTTGATTTAACGGTATTGTTGATTGAACACGATATGCCGCTGGTAATGGGGGTTTGTGAACAGATCTATGTTCTTGACCATGGCCAGCTGATTGCACAGGGAAAACCTGAGGAGATAAGAAACAATCCAAAAGTCATCGAGGCGTATCTTGGAGAGGAGGTTTCCTGATGCTTAAACTGAATGATATCAATGTTTTTTACGGAAACATTCAGGCGATTAAGGGTGTATCGATTGAGATTAAAGAGGGGGAGATTGTCACTCTCATTGGTGCTAACGGGGCTGGAAAAAGCACTCTTTTAAAAACCATATCCGGCCTTCTGAAGCCAAAGCAGGGAGAGGTCATTTTTCAGGGAAAATCAATTGGGGGGAAGGCTGCTCAGCTGATTGTCAAGGAAGGTCTTTCTCATGTTCCTGAGGGACGCCGCGTTTTCTCCAATATGACGGTAGAGGAAAACCTGGAGCTTGGGGCATATCTTAGAAAAGATAAAGAGGAAATCAAAAAGGATTTTGAAAAGGTATATGAACTTTTTCCAAGACTTCTTGAAAGGAAAAAGCAGCAGGCAGGCACTCTTTCAGGGGGGGAACAGCAAATGCTTGCAATGGGGAGGGCGCTGATGGCCCGCCCAAAGCTTCTTCTGCTTGATGAGCCGTCAATGGGACTTGCTCCATTACTGGTCAAGACCATATTCAGAATCATTGAAGAAATAAATAAAACAGGCACCACAATTTTATTGGTGGAGCAGAACGCCAATATGGCATTATCCATAGCTCACCGCGTGTATGTTATAGAAACAGGCAAAGTGGTCCTGTCGGGAACAGCCGATGAATTGCAGTCAAGTGAACAGCTGAAGCTTGCTTACCTGGGAGGCCATTAATTATAAAAAAACCTCTGCATGCCGCGCAGGAGTCTGATTCATTCAAGACTGTCTGCGGGCATACAGAGGTTTTTTAAGTAAGTATTTTTGCTTTCGTTTCTTTTCCAAGCACCAAAACAGCAAGGACGCCAATCATAATGGAGGCGCAGAAAATAGTGAAGATGGACGTAATAGATGCTTCGGCAGCTACTAAGTAGCCGACAAGAAGCGGTCCGAGTATGCCGCCGATCCTTCCAAACGATGCCGCCATTCCTGCACCGGTTCCTCTTACAGCAGTCGGATACTGCTCTGGAGTGTAGGCATATAGGGCACCCCATGCTCCCAGGTTGAAGAATGATAGAAAAATTCCCGACGTAAGCAGGAGCGCAAGTGATTCAGCTGTTCCAAAGAAATACGCGCTTATGGCCGTTCCCGTAAGATACGTGGTCAGCACAAATTTACGTCCGAATTTTTCAATAAACCAGGCAGCCGTAAAATAGCCCGGAAGCTGTGCAAGGGTCATAATCAGCACATACTGAAAACTCTTGATCAGGCTGAATCCCTTCAGCACCATGACGCTTGGAAGCCAAAGGAACATGCCGTAATAAGAGAAGACGACACAGAACCATAAGATCCAAAGCATGGTCGTCTGACGGACATATTGTTTTGACCAGACCGTTTTCATATTTTCAAGCACAGAAGGCCGCTGTTCTTTCTTTATGGCAAGGAATTGCGGAGAATCAGGAAGCTTCAGCCGCAGGTAAAGCGCGTAAAACGCAGGCAGTGCACTTAACAGAAGCGCCGTTTGCCAGCCGTACGATGGTATAACAAAGTAAGAAATAAGGGCAGCAATCAGCCAGCCTGCAGCCCAGAAGCTTTCAAGCAGGACGACAATTCTTCCTCTTTTTTCAGGTGCAACACTTTCCGACACAAGCGTAGATGCCACAGGAAGTTCTCCGCCAAGCCCCATGCCGACAAAAAACCGCAGGATCAAAAAGGCAGTAAGAGTCGTTGTGAAGGCAGACAAACCGCTGCCGATTGAGAAAAGAAGCAAAGTAATAATAAAAACCTGTTTCCGCCCGATTTTATCTGAAAGCAATCCGAAAACGAGGGCACCTGCGGCCATTCCGATCGAATTCATGCTCCCGATCCAGGCCATTTCCTTTACACTGAGTCCCCAGTCAGACTGAAGAGCCGCAATAATAAACGACAGCATGCCGACATCCATTGCATCAAACAGCCACCCGAGTCCGGCGATGCCGAGCAATTTCTTGGTCGGAAGGGATTGGTTCTTCTCCATAATATCCTCCTGTAAAAAAACGTAATTCAGTAATCCTTTTTATTTTAGTCTACCTGGCCGAGATTATCTATCTTTGTATGATTCGAAAGATGCTAATTTTAAAAGTTTAGATTTCAGAATTTACATACTTTTCAGGTAACTATATAATGAGAGTGTGAAATTATGGAAAGAAAGGAAGGTTAATGGTCAGATTGTAACCTGAGGAGGAATGTAGCGTGAACGATGGAAAAAAACAAGTTAAAGCGGCCCCGTCTGCAGTCGATTACACAAAAATTGTTCAGTCCGAATCTTTTCAGAAGCTGCTTCAAGCCAAACGGAGTTTTATTCTGCCGATGACCTTATTCTTTTTGGCGTTTTATTTTACACTGCCGGTCCTGACTGCGTATTCCGATGTTTTAAATCAGCCGGCAGCAGGACCAGTCAGCTGGGCATGGGTATTCGCATTTGCACAGTTTATTATGACGTGGGCTCTTTGTATGATGTACTCCCGCAAAGCTAGAAAATTTGACGAGATCGTAGAAACAATCAAATCAGAGTCAACTAGGTAAGGAGGAAACCGAACCATGAATATTCTGGCATTCTCCCTCTTTTTAGGGATCGTCATTATGACCTTATTCATTACTTATTTTGCCTCAAAACGCACGAAGACAACCAGTGATTTTTATACAGCAGACAGCAGTCTCACCGGTTTTCAGAATGGACTTGCTATAGCAGGAGACTACATGTCTGCGGCGTCTTTTTTAGGAATCGCGGGAATGATAGCGCTTTCTGGTTTTGACGGCTTCTTTTACAGTATTGGTTTTCTTGTGGCATATCTTGTCGTGTTGTACATAATTGCTGAGCCGCTCCGCAATTTGGGCAAGTATACGATGGCGGATATGATCGCAGCAAGGTTTAACAACAGCAAAGTCCGCGGTGTGGCAGCCCTTAACACCATTTCTATATCAATTTTCTATATGATTGCGCAGCTGGTAGGTGCAGGCGGCCTCATTCATCTCCTGCTTGGCATCGATTATGTGTACTCTGTACTGATCGTAGGAACGCTGATGACGATTTACGTAGTATTCGGCGGGATGACAGCAACGAGCTGGGTTCAGATTGTTAAAGCCGTTCTGCTGATGATTGGGACGTTTATTATTTCAGTTATAGTATTTGCAAAATTTGATTTCAGCATTGCGAAAATGTTTTCTGAGATGCAGACAGCTACTCCGCTTGGAGAGAGCTTCCTGAATCCGGGGAACAAATTTACAAATCCTCTTGATACGATTTCCCTGAATCTGGCGCTTGTCCTGGGTACTGCTGGCCTTCCGCATATTCTGATTCGCTTTTTTACGGTAAAGGATGCGATTACGGCCAGGAAATCAGTTGTGTATGCGACATGGATTATCGGCGCTTTTTATGTGATGACGGTCTTTCTTGGTTTTGGCGCTGCGGCGTTTGTCGGCTATGACAATATTGTCGCTGCAAATGCGGCAGGTAACATGGCGGCACCGCTTCTCGCTGAAGCGATCGGCGGAGACTTCCTGTTTGCATTCGTATCAGCTGTTGCCTTTGCGACAATCCTTGCAGTAGTGGCGGGGCTTGTGCTCTCAGCTGCTTCCGCTTTTGCCCATGATTTTTACAGTCATATTCTCCGCCGCGGAGAGGCAACAGAGAAAGAGCAGGTCGTGGCAGCAAGATGGGCTTCCATCGGTGTAGCTGTGCTGTCCATTCTTCTGGCTCTCTTTGCTCAAAACATGAATGTCGCTTTCCTCGTTGCGCTTGCCTTTGCGGTTGCAGCGAGTGCGAACCTCCCAATTTTAGTTCTGACTATTTTCTGGAGGAAGTTTAACACAGCAGGTGCCGTAACGGGAATGCTGACAGGCCTTTTAAGCTCTTTGTTTCTTGTTGCCATCAGTCCCAACGTATG
Organism: Bacillus sp. FSL H8-0547; assembly: GCA_038002745.1. Classification (NCBI taxonomy): domain Bacteria; kingdom Bacillati; phylum Bacillota; class Bacilli; order Caryophanales; family Bacillaceae; genus Bacillus; species Bacillus sp. FSL H8-0547. Next base: position 1,315,244 of record JBBODD010000001.1, on the reverse strand, counting down.
GTCGCCTGAAGGAGCTGCGATCTTAACGGGAGAGCCGCTGTTCAGCCTCTCAAACCCTGGCATTGTGTCTATACCGCTTGGATTTTTAGGAGCATACATTGGAACCATTGTGTCGAGCAAAAAAGAAGATGCAAAGAAATTTGATGAAATTCTTGTAAAAGCGAATACGGGAATGAAATAATACAGAACAATGAAAAGGCGGCAGCCCTTCAATTATGGAGGGGCTGCCGCCTTTTTTTGGTATTCTATCATAGAGCTGTTTCATGGATCTGTAATATTGTGAAGGCAAGAGTATCTATATTTAACCGGTCCATTCATTTTATGCAACCATTTGAGGTGCTTTCCTATCTAATCTATTGAAAAACAAAATAACCGTCAGGGGGGTGGCTGAATGGGGTCACTGAAAGCTTTAGTAAAAAAGGCGAAAAAGGGAGACGGCGAAGCCTTTGTTCTGCTTGTCAGGCAATACGAAGATGTCTTGTACAGAACAGCCAGAAGATTATTAACCAAAGATGAAGATGCGGCGGATGCTATGCAGGATGCGATTCTATCGGCATATGAAAAACTACATACGTTAAAAAACGATGAATACTTCAATACCTGGATCTGCAAAATCCTGATCAATACGTGCAACAGCCAGCTGAAAAAGAATAAAGCCATTCCGGTTCTTCATGATCATCTGCTTCCCGCAGAAAAAAATAACGGCTACGTAAAGCTGGAATTAGAAGATGCACTGAACAGTTTAAACGAAGTCTACAGGATGGCACTTATTTTATATTACATTGTCGGATTGAATGTGAAAGAAATCAGTGAATTTTTAAAAGAGCCGGAAGGGACGATTAAATCAAGACTGTCCAGAGCGAAATCAATCTTGAGAACGACTTATTATAAAACCGAAGGAGTGATTGGGTATGAATGATCATTTCGAGAATGAAATGAACCGGGTGATGAATAAAGAAAAAGAGATACCTGTTAAAGTGAGGCAATCTTTAGAGCAGTCCTACGATTTAATCCGGGTCAAATCAAAGAAGAAAAAAGCCCGCTATATTTGGAAACAGGCTGCTGCAGCAGCATGCGCTCTACTTATTACAGGTGCTGTGCTTTCCAATGAACATGTAATGGCTGGTGTGAACGAGTTCTTTGCCTTTGGGGACAAAGGGATCGAGCAAGCTGTCAATAAAGGTTTCGTACAGGAAAATACGAGTGCAGCAGCCGATCAGAACATAACGATCGTTCTTGCCGGACAATTCTCTGACAAAAATAAAGCAGGAATGAGCTTTCAGCTGACTTTTGAAGATCCTTCGATTCTGGATCGTGCACAAGAAGTAACGATGGATTACCGGGTGAAAAACGGAGATGGCGAATATATCGCAGAATTTATTCCGGATACAAAGGTTTTGAAAGGAACCGGCAGTCATCCATCCCTTTCTGATTCACAAAATTCCCTGATGAATAAAGAAACGGGGCATATTCAGTACGATGTCATCCTTGAATCCCATAAAGGGCAGATGCCAGCCTTAAAAGGGGCTGTTGTAGAAATAGAAAGCGTCAATGTCTTCTACGGAACAGATGAAATGAAGAAAATTGACGGCAAGTGGGAACTTTCTGCGGCGGACAGCAATAAGATGAGTGCTGATTCAGTGGTTCAATATGAAGTGGAGGGCAAGTCATCTGCGATTCATGTGTCTAAAGCCGAGGCGAACCCAACTTCATTAAATCTGATCTTTTCACTAGAAGGGGAACATGAGGATGAAAACCTGTTTGCGCACCGCACGAAATTGATCGATGAAGAAGGAAATGAATACATGGCGGACGGCTTCAGCATGAACAGGCAAAACAACAAAACCGTTATCTCTGCAAACTATCCCATTACTTCTTTTAACCAGTCAGGCAAGCTTAAACTGATTGTCGGGGAAATCGGAGAAGCAGACCTGAAAAGAAAATAGACAGGTAAAATTCCGGATCATCTTTCTTTCCGCAAGATGGTTCCGGAATTTTTTTTGTGTTCACATTTGTAACAAGTGAGATTCCAATGAAGCGGCTCTCCGCCTGAGTCACTCTTCACTTGAAGATCGATTTTTCGTTTTATGCTTATTCTTCTCATCTTCTGCATTGAGTTTCAGTTCCTCAAGCGGGACGGGATCTGTGTTCAAATCATTTTTCTGCTCAAGAATGGTCTTTCCGTCCCGTCCGGGAATTTGTTCGGGGTTGTCCTGTTTCAGCTTTTCTTTGCGTTCAGTCAAGATCATCACCTCCATATCCTAAAAATACCTGTTACAGAGGGGATTGAAACCTTAATTAAACGTTTGTTTAACCGTTTTATCCAGCAAATTCAAGAAGTACAGCCCAAAATAAAAAAAGAAATGCGCCTGTGAAAAAGGAAAGGAGTTTTGCGGTTTTTGTCGAATAACACAATACTACATAAAAATAATTGGGGAAATTACGATGCTTGCAGAGAAACTTACGCTCCACATTTTGATTGTGCTGGTTCCTGTCCTTATTTATTCTGTCTTTTTTGAAAACAGGCGTATGGTCAATTCTCCTTATTTTTCAGGAATTCTATACGGGGCAGCGTCTTTTTTGTGCATGATTTTTGCTTACTATGAATATGGCCTTTATTGGGATTTGCGCTATGTTCCCATGGTGCTTGCCCTGCTGTACGGAGGACCTGCTGCAGGCCTGATCGTGTTCGGCTTTATTCTTGCTGCAAGAACATACCTTGGGGGAGATGCTCTTTTGTATGGTTATTTGAGCGCATGTCTGGCTTTAATCATCCCCTTCCTGTTTTCAAAGCGCTTCAGAAAATATAAGCCTAAGAAGCGGGTGCAATTGTCCATCATTATTGGTTTCTGGCCAACCATGATCCAGCTTTCCATTCTGCTTGCATACTTGGTCGCAAACGGCATGGCAGCCGGAAATAAGCTTTTCTTCTACGTTTTTATCTTCAGCATCCTCCAGGTGATGGCGATCGGTGTATCCTCTAAGGTGCTTGAAGCAGGGATTGAACGCAAGATGATGAAGCATGAAATCATCCGTACGGAAAAATTAACGACGATAGGCGAACTCGCTGCATCAATCGCACATGAAGTCAGAAACCCGCTGACAGTTGTTAAAGGGTTCCTGCAGCTGATGGGTAAAAATCATAAAAACGATGAACAGTACATGTCCCTGATCATGAGTGAACTTGGAAGGGCAGAAAGTATTCTTACTGACTACCTGAATTTCGCTAAACCTAAGCTTAAGCAGATCGAGGAATTTCAGCTTTCAGATCTGATCATGGAAGTTATTCAGCTGCTGCACCCCCTGGCAGTGAAGCACGGTGTCCGGCTTTCTTATCAGCTGAACCCGGGGCTTTATATTGAAACAGACCGAAGCCAGCTGAAGCAGGCGTTTGTTAATCTGCTCAAAAATGCAATTGAAGCCACACCGGCAGGCGGAAGCGTCAGGGCTCAGCTGTATTCAAAAAAGATGAACGCCATTACAGTTATAACGGATACAGGAAAAGGAATGAACGCCGAGCAGCTTTCTAAAATCGGGACCGTTTTTTATTCCACAAAAGATGAAGGCACCGGACTTGGCACCACGGTGTCAATCCGGATCATTGAAACGATGAAAGGCAGAGTGGCTTATAAGAGTGAGGTCGGACTGGGCACTGAGGTAACAATGATTCTGCCGCTGAAAAAGTTGAAAAACAAATAAAGCCCCGTATGCTGGCATGCGGGGTAAAAACAGGCAAAAAGATATTTAAAAATTCTGAAAAAAATCTGTATAATAGAGCTTGTACATAAATGAAAGGGTGAATAAAAATGAAAGCGCTTAAGTCAATCGTGATTTGGGGAATTGTTTCTGCTTTGGGGGCTGCAGGATTCGGGGTAATTGCTCTCAATCAGGGAGAAAGCATCAATGCCATTTGGCTGCTCGTGGCAGCCGTTTGTTCATACGCTGTCGCCTACCGGTTTTACAGCAGATTTATCGCAAAAAAAGTGTTTGAGCTTGATGATAAGCGCGAAACACCTGCAGAAACGCATAATGACGGAAAAGATTATGTGCCGACAAACAAATGGGTGCTGTTTGGCCACCATTTTGCGGCGATTGCCGGAGCAGGGCCGCTTGTAGGGCCGATTCTTGCCGCGCAAATGGGGTATTTACCGGGAACAATCTGGATCATCGTCGGGGTTATTCTTGCAGGAGCTGTCCAGGACTTTATCATCCTGTTCGGATCCATGCGCCGCAAAGGAAAATCATTAGGGGAAATGATTAAAGAAGAAATTGGTCCAATAACGGGAATCATTGCGATGATTGGAATTCTTGGCATTATGATTATTCTTTTAGCTGTTCTTGCTCTCGTTGTTGTAAAAGCGCTCGTTGGAAGTCCGTGGGGCATGTTTACAATTGCCGCAACCATTCCGATCGCCATTTTCATGGGGATTTATATGAGATATATCCGTCCGGGAAGAGTAGGGGAAGGGTCTATTATCGGAGTGATCCTGCTGCTTTTGTCAATCTATTACGGACAGCATGTGGCAGAAACACCGGAGCTTGCCAAGATGTTTACATTCAGCGGCGAAACAATTGCCATTCTTATGATCGGATACGGGTTCATTGCCTCTGTTCTGCCTGTTTGGCTCCTGCTTGCACCGAGGGACTACCTCAGCACGTTTTTAAAGATTGGCACCATCCTGGGCCTTGCTGTAGGAATTATTGTGGTGGCACCTGATCTCCAGATGCCGTCCGTGACTCCTTTCATAGATGGCACAGGGCCTGTATTTGCCGGGAATCTGTTTCCCTTCCTGTTTATTACCATCGCATGCGGAGCTGTGTCCGGTTTCCACGCACTTGTTTCTTCAGGAACGACTCCGAAAATGATAGAAAGAGAGTCACACGCCCGTCCAATCGGATACGGTGCGATGCTGACTGAGTCATTTGTAGCCGTTATGGCCATGATTGCTGCATGTGTGCTGACGCCGGGTATATATTTTGCCATCAACAGTCCCCCTGCTTTAATTGGAACAGACGCCGTTCAGGCTGCGTCCGTCGTTTCAAGCTGGGGATTCACAATCACACCTGATGATTTAACGGGACTTGCTGATGATGTGGGAGAAGAGACCGTTCTCTCAAGAACAGGCGGTGCGCCGACTCTTGCTATTGGCATGGCCTATATTTTTTCAGAAGTCATCGGCGGCAAAGCGCTTATGGCCTTCTGGTATCATTTTGCCATACTGTTTGAAGCATTGTTCATCCTTACAACCATTGACGCAGGCACGCGTGTCGGCAGATTTATGATTCAGGATCTCCTTGGACACGTGTATAAGCCGCTTGCAAGAACTGATTTCCTGCCTGCCAACATTTTAGCTACAGCCCTGTGTGTGCTTGGGTGGGGATACTTCCTTTATCAAGGAGTCATAGACCCGCTTGGGGGAATCAATACACTGTGGCCGCTGTTTGGAATTGCAAACCAGATGCTTGCGGGAATTGCGCTGCTTCTTGGAACAACCATCCTGTTCAAAATGGGCAAGAAAGCATATGTCTGGGTGACGCTCATACCGACTACATGGATTCTGATCGTCACAATGACAGCGGGCTGGCAAAAGCTTTTTCATGAAAATCCCAAGATTGGATTCCTTTCACATGCCGAACTGTTCAAAGGTGCTCTGGATAAAGGCGAGGTGCTGGCACCTGCTGCAAATGCAAGTCAGATGAAACAGGTGCTGATTAACGATTATGTCGATGCAGCACTATGTGCCATTTTCATGATTGTCGTCATTGCCGTCCTCATAGCTGCTGTCCGCATCTGGATACAGGTGTTGACCAATAAAAAAACGACCCTCCATGAGGCGCCGTATATTACAAGGTCTGATGGAGGAGTGAGCACCCATGTTTAAAAAACTGACGGAAATGCTGGCACTGCGAAAACAGTTTATCAGTTTAATCGCAGGGGTTCCAAGCTATGAAAAATACGTTGAACACATGACAAAACATCATCCGGATCAGCCGGTTCAATCGAGAAAAGAGTTTTTCTGCGAAGCGCAGGACGCCCGCTATAATGCAAAGGGAGGAAAAGTGTCGCGCTGCTGCTGATTGATAAAAACCGTTCATCTTCTTGATGGGCGGTTTTTTCATTCATCCTTTGCTAAACGGGCGCTTCTGCTTTTCGGGTGCTAAAATAAAGTCAGGTGATAAAAATGAGAGAAATCCGAATTTCAGTCCGCTCCCTTGCTGAGTATGTTTTCCGGGCCGGAAGCATTGATGCACGGTTCCGGACATCAGCGACGATGACAGAAGGGACAAAAGCCCACCAGGCCATTCAGAAAACATATGGAGAGCTCGACCAGAGCGAAGTCATGCTGAAAACGAGTGTAACCCATAAAGAAATTGCGTTTCTGCTAGAAGGAAGATGCGACGGTCTGCTTTTGTCAGAGGAAATTCCCGTCATTGATGAAATTAAATCAACCTCACGGGATCTTTCAGACATAGAAGAAGACGCGTATCCCGTCCACTGGGCACAGGCTAAATGCTATGCATACATGCTTGCCGAAGACCGCGGATTTGAAGCTGTATGCGTTCAGATGACATATGTCAGTGTGAAGTCAGGTGAACAGGTCCGCTTCAGAAAACCATTTTCTGCAGAAGAATTGAGCGCGTTTATGGATGGTTTAATCAGCGCCTATTATCCGTACGCCGAGGCAAGAGCGAAGCATCTGGAAAAAAGAAATACTTCCGTCAAAGCGTCTGAATTCCCGTTTCAAACATACAGAGAAGGTCAAAGAAAGCTTGCAGGCACGGTGTACAAAGCCATCGATGATAAAACGGATCTGTTTGCACAGGCTTCAACCGGAATTGGAAAAACCATCTCCACCATCTTTCCTGCTGTCAAAGCGATAGGTGAAGGCAAGCTCGATACGTTTTATTATTTAACCGCCAAAACGATTACCCGAAAGGCAGCAGAAGACACTCTGGCTTTTATGGAGAGCAATGGCCTTCACGTGAACAGCGTAACGATAACAGCTAAAGACAAGGTCTGTTTAAAAGAAGAAACACGGTGCCAAAAAGAGTACTGCGAGTATGCAAATGGCTACTATGACAGAATTAACGGGGCTGTTCTCGATATTCTTAAAAATGAAACAAGGATGACTGCCGATGTCATCCATCACTACGCACAAAAGCATACAGTGTGCCCGTTTGAATTCTCACTGGATCTCTCCAATACGGCAGATGCCATTATCTGTGATTATAACTATATATTTGATCCGCGCGTTTCTCTTAAAAGGTTTTTTGATGAGCAAAAGAAAGGGACAGCGCTTCTAATTGACGAGGCCCACAATCTCGTTGACAGAGGAAGAGCGATGTTTTCTGCGGCGCTTAAAAAATCAGATTTTCTGCAGCTGAAACGGGAATTTAAAACGAAAAACCAAGGTGTCTTTGAAAACGCCAAAAAAGTAAATGATTACTTTATCGCACAAAAGAAGCAGCCTGAACAGCTGATGAAGGATAGACCTGAAGAGTTGATTGAAATGCTTCAGCCCTTTTCGGAAGAGGCGGAAAGAGAGCTATTGTCAGGGAATGCCTCAGAATTTCTGCTTGATGTTTATTTTCAAGTGCAGGCCTTTCTTAAGATCTCAAATCTGTATGATGAACGCTTTGTCACGATTGCAGAAGCAGACAAAAAAGATGCAGTCATTAAGCTAGTTTGCCTTGATCCGTCGTTTCTCCTGCAGCAGGTGAAAAAACCGTACCGTTCAAGCATCCATTTCTCTGCGACGCTCTCTCCGCTTTCTTTTTATATGGATATGCTGGGAGGCACATCGGAAGATTATCAGGTTAAGATTCCGTCTCCGTTTGCAAAGGAAAACCTGGAAGTCTATATCATGCCGATCTCTACAAGGTACCACGACAGGGAAAGAAGCCGCATGCCGATTGCCTTCATGATGAAGCAGTTGCTTGAGGAGAGGAGCGGAAACTATCTGGTTTTTTTCCCTTCCTATGCCTACATGAAAGAAGTTTACGAGACGTTTGAGGAACTGGACCTACCTATTAAAACGATGCTGCAGCACGCGCACATGACAGAAGATGAAAGGGAGGCGTTTTTGTACGCTTTTCAGGAAGAAAGCAGCGAAACCCTGATTGGGTTCGCCGTTATGGGCGGCGTCTTTTCAGAGGGAGTGGATTTAATCGGCAACAGGCTGAACGGAGTGATTGTGGTGGGTGTCGGGCTCCCGCAAATCGGGTTTGAGCGGAATGTCATGAAGGAGTATTTTCAGCAGTCAGGCAGAAATGGATTTGATTATGCCTACGTTTATCCGGGGATGAACAAGGTTCTTCAGGCAGGAGGAAGGCTGATCAGGTCTGAGGATGATACCGGCACCATTGTGCTTGTCGATGACAGGTTTCTGACTGAGAAATATCAGGCTCTTCTCCCGAATGAATGGAGCAGCTTTTATCTTTTGAACAAGCCATTTATATAGGAAAGAAAGATGCACATGCAGCCGGGTGCATCTTTTTTCTGTGCTGAAAGATTCAGGCTCTCATAGTCTCATTCTCTCATCTTTCCAAAAACGGCAGGAATCTGACGTAAATTTACAAAATCATCATAAATAGTTAATAAATTCATAGTATTCTCATTTAGTAATCAATTATTAAGGAGGAAAAAACGTTGCTTAAAAATAAGCCTGCCATTTTACTAATGAAGCTAGTCATGCTTCTAGCCCTGTTTATCCCTGTTCTGCAGACGACTCCAACACAAGTTCATGCTGCAGACGGTTCGCTGACAAATCCCTACTCGGTAGCAGAAGCAAATGCCAATCAAAACGGTTCGGTCAAATCGGTTAAAGGGTATGTTGTTGGACAGCCGACTGGGACAAATACAGTCATCACAAGCAATTATCCGAACGATTATGCACTCGCACTTGCTGATTCTCCAACTGAAACAAGCACATCCAAAATGATTTATGTACAAATTCCGTCCTCGTTCCGCTCACAATTTGGTTTGATGACGAATTCTTCTTTAAAAGGAACTCAAATTAAAGTTACAGGCAAACTGGCTGCTTATTTTTCGCACAGCGGTGTAACCAGCACGACTGCGATGGAGAAAATCTCAGGAGGCGGCACACAGCCTGACCCAGATCCAGATCCAGATCCGGGAACGGAGCCTTCCCCTTATGATGATACGTACTATCAAACAGCAATCGGCAAAACGGGCTCTTCTTTAAAATCAGCGCTTCATAATATTATCGATGATCATAGAGAACTCTCTTATGACAACGTTTGGGATGCCTTGAGAAATACAGATGAAGACCCGAATAACCCGAACAATGTCATTCTTCTGTATACAGGCCGCTCACAAGGTGAATTCACAAACGGCGGCAATGTAAACGATTGGAACAGAGAGCATGTCTGGGCGAAATCACATGGCGATTTCGGAACGGCTATGGGTCCAGGAACAGATATTCATCATCTGCGGCCTACTGATGTAAGTGTCAACAGCTCAAGAGGAAACAAAGACTTTGATATGGGCGGCACACAGCATTCAGAAGCAATTGGCAACTATACGGATTCTGATTCATGGGAGCCGAGAGATGCTGTTAAAGGCGATGTGGCAAGGATGCTGTTTTACATGGCCGTCCGCTACGAGGGAGACAGCGGCGAAGTGGACCTTGAGCTGAACAACAGCGTGAACAACGGTACAGCGCCGTACCACGGGAAAATGTCTGTCCTGATTCAATGGCACAAGCAGGATCCGGTTGATGCCCGTGAAATGAGACGAAACGACATCATCTATAAAGACTATCAATATAACCGCAATCCATTTATTGATCATCCGGAATGGGTGGACGCTATTTGGAATTAATGATGAAAACCTTCCCGGTTTACGGGAAGGTTTTTTTGTTTAATAAGTCCCCATAGCAGAGCGGATATGTTTGACCCCCTTGAAAAAAAGGAAATAAACACCTATAACCACGAATAAAGGAGACGGAGATATGCTTAAAGCTCTTTATTTGAATTGTTCCTTAAAGAAAGGCAACGAGCCTTCAAACACTGAATCGCTCATGAGACAGTCTCAAAAGCATCTGGAAAACGAAGGGGTGCGAACAGAAGAACTGAGGATTTCCGATTACAATCTTGCTTTTGGAATGGCGGAGGATCTGGGCCGGGGAGATGAATGGCCGCTGATTCTTAAGAAAATCGCCGAGGCGGATATTGTTGTCATAGGGACGCCTCTCTGGCTTGGCGAAAAAAGCAGTATAGCCGCACTAGTCATGGAACGGCTTTATGCATCAAGCAGTGAAATGAATGAAAAAGGCCAGTCTATTTATTATAATAAAGTGGGCGGTGTGGCTGTTACAGGAAATGAGGACGGCGCAAAGGAAGCCTCGCGCTCCATTCTCTACGGACTGCAGCACATCGGCTTTTTGATCCCGCCGAATGCAGATGTATACTGGGTCGGCGAGGCAGGACCGGGACCTTCCTATATGGAAGCAGGAAAGGAAAATGCCTTTACAATCAAAAACACGAGAACGATGAGCATGAATCTTGTGCATCTTGCAAGGCTCCTGAATGAGCATCCGATTCCTGCGGCGGGAAATACCCTTTAACGGAGTGTGGAAAATGATTTGGAATGAGGCGATACAGCATGTGAGCCTGTCTGTAACAAATCTTCAGGCAGCGAAGCATTTTTATGAGAACGTCCTTTGTCTGACGGAAATCGACAGGCCTCCGTTTGATTCAGAGGGAGTCTGGTATGGAATCGGAAATCAGCAGCTTCACTTGCTGGTGGATGAAAACTCTCAGACACTTCGGAAACAGCATAACCTTGTCTCGACAGAAGGTCACCTGGCTCTTAGAATGGCAGATTACCAGGCTGCTGTTGAGTGGCTGGCCAAGCATTATATCGAGTTCCGTGAAGATGTCAATGGCGTCAGCGGCTTTGACCAGATTTTCCTGAATGACCCGGACGGCAATCTGATTGAACTGAATGTAGAGCAAAACAAGCAGAAAGAGGGCTGAAGCAGCCTTCTTTTTTTATGGCAAAAAACACTGGAGTTCGACATTTCCGTGGAAATAATTAAAGGGTTTTGCTGATTCCTGTAGAAATCCTGAAAATGGAGGTGGAGAAGATGAAAGTTTATACAGCGCCCAAACTGACAGGATTATTTCTTGGGCCGGCCAGTTTTTTACTCTTGTTTTTCCTAATACCCGACACAGAGCTTTCAGATGCTCCGCGTGCAGTGCTCGCAGTCACTTCATGGATTGCAATCTGGTGGATTACAGAGGCGATTCCGATACCGGCAGCTTCCCTAATGCCGCTCATTCTGCTGCCTATTACAGGGGGCCTTGATATTGATTCCGCCGCAAAGGCATATGGGAATCCAACTGTATTTATGTACATGGGCGGATTTATCATTGCCATTGCCATTGAAAAATGGAATCTTCACAAGAGAATTGCCCTGTATATCCTAAAGCTCATTGGTACTCAAAGCCACCGGATTGTTCTTGGAATGATCCTCGCTACAGCGTTTCTATCCATGTGGATTTCAAATGCAGCGACAGCCCTGATGATGCTCCCTGTTGCTCTTGCTCTTATTAAAGAAGTGAAGGCGAAGGAAATTTTAAAAGGAGAGTCCCTTCACAAATTCAGTAAATCGATACTCCTTTCAGTAGCGTACGCTGCGTCGATAGGAGGCCTGGCAACCCTTGTAGGTTCGGTACCCAATGCAGTATTCGCAGCGATGTCGCGCGAAATGCTCGATCGTGAAATTATGTTTTTTGAATGGTTCTTATTCGGGTTTCCGATTACAGTAATCCTGCTGGTCATCCTTTATTTCTATTTGACAAAGCTTCAATTCAAAGTGGATTTTGAAACCGGCAAGGAAACGGATTTTATTAAAAAAGATTTAAAAGCACTGGGCTCAATGAGTACAGAAGAAAGATGGGTTGGAGTGATCTTTTTAGCAACGGCTTTTCTTTGGATGTTTAAATTCATTCTGCCGTTTACTGTATCGGATACCGCTATAGCGATATTCGGCGCGCTTTTGCTTTTCTTGATTCCAAGCAAAAAAGGCGAAAGACTGCTTGAATGGAATGATATGAAGCAGCTGCCGTGGGGACTCCTGCTGCTTTTTGGCGGAGGGCTTTCCCTTGCAGAAGGATTTTCTGCATCGAAACTGACAGAATGGATCGGCAGCAAGCTGAATCTTTTGGAAGCGTTTCCTTATTTGCTGATCATTATTATTTTGACAGCCGCCATTTTGTTCATGACGGAAATCATGTCCAATACGGCTGTGTCCAATATGATTATTCCAATCACTGTAGGACTTGGACTTGCGATCGGGGTTGAGCCATACGGTCTGATGGCTGTTGCCGCGCTTGCTTCATCCTGTGCGTTCATGCTCCCGATCTCTACTCCTCCGAATGCCGCCGTGTTCGGTGCTGATGTGCTGAAGATATCGGATATGGTCCGGGCAGGCTTCTGGATGAATATTGTATGTATTGTCATCATTGTTTTAGGCGTCTATTTTTGGCTGCCGGTTGTTATTAAGTGAAGGAAAGGAGGGTGCCGCGGGCGCTCTTCTTTTTGCGTGAAGCAAATCTGCTTTTTTTCTCCCCCGGCCTGCTGTACAATGAAAGGAATGAAATCTTGAATAAGGGCGGAGTTTGGCATGAGCATTCTTTCTGTAGAGAATTTATATAAAACATACGGTGAAAAAACATTGTTTGATCACATTTCTTTTTCAATTGCTGAAAAACAGCGGATTGGCCTGATCGGAACGAATGGTACGGGGAAATCGACACTGCTGAAATTTCTTGCTGGCGCTGAGACGGCCGAGGAAGGGAAACTGATTCACTCCAACTCGTTTCATATTGAGTATCTTCCGCAGCAGCCTGAACTTGAGGAAGAACTGTCTGTCCTGGAGCAAATCTATTACGGCGACTCTCAAATCATGAGAGTGATGCGCGAATATGAGCTTGCCCTGTCAGAGCTTGAACAAAACCCTGAGGATGAGAAAAAGCAGTCCAGGCTGCTTGCCCTTCAGCAAAAAATGGATGAACATGATGCGTGGGAAGCAAATACAGTTGCCAAAACAGTTCTTACGCGGCTTGGCATTTCTGATTTCGCAAAGCCGGTGCGTCAGCTGTCAGGAGGTCAGAAGAAGCGTGTGGCGATTGCAAAGGCTCTCATCCAGCCAGCAGACCTGCTCATTCTTGATGAGCCTACCAACCATCTGGACAACGAAACAATTGAATGGCTGGAAGCTTTTTTGGCCCAGTATAAAGGATCGATTTTGCTTGTTACGCATGACCGATATTTTTTAAATCGCGTGACGAACCAGATTTTTGAACTGGAGTACGGAAAGCTTTATGTATATGAAGGAAATTACGAGGTGTTTCTTGAGAAAAAGGCAGAGCGGGAGTTTAACGCCGAACAGTCTGAATCCAAGCGCCAGAACTTGCTTCGCAGGGAGCTCGCCTGGCTGAGAAGAGGAGCCAAAGCAAGAACAACAAAGCAAAAAGCCCGCATCGGTCGTGCAGAGGAACTTCAAAACCAGGAAGGGCCTGCCGCTAAGCAAAGTGTTGATTTTGCCATCGGTTCCACTCGTCTTGGCAAAAAAGTCATCGAGCTTGAAGGTGTGTCTAAATCATTCCAGGACAGGACTCTTATGAAGGATGTCAGCTACCTTGTTGTTCCCGGAGAAAGGCTTGGCATTATCGGGCCAAATGGAAGCGGAAAATCAACACTGCTGAACATCATCGCAGGGCGCATCCAGCCTGACAGCGGAACAGTTGAAATTGGTGAAACGGTGAAAATCGGCTACTACACCCAGGATCATGAAGCGATGGATGAAGATCTTCGGGTAGTCGAATATATTAAGGAAGTCGCAGAAGTTGTTCACACGGTGGATCATCAGACAATAACAGCCGAGCAAATGCTTGAGCGGTTCATGTTCCCCCGCTCTATGCAGTGGACCTACATCCGCAAGCTCTCAGGGGGAGAACGCCGCAGACTGTACCTGCTGAAGGTCCTGATGCAGGAGCCGAACGTGCTGTTTCTGGATGAGCCGACAAATGACCTGGATACCCAAACCCTGAGCGTCCTGGAAGACTATCTCGATCAGTTTCCCGGTGTTGTCATTACCGTATCCCATGACCGCTACTTCCTCGATCGCGTAGTTGACCGTCTTCTTGTGTTTGAAGGAAACGGAACGGTCAGCAGATTCCAGGGAAGCTATACAGACTTCATGGATTCCCGGAAACAGGTAAAAGAACCTGAAAAGAAGGAAGCTGCCAAATCTCAGGAAACCCCTCAGGCCCCGAAGCAGCGCAAAAAACTCTCCTACAAAGAACAGCAGGAGTGGGATGTCATTGAGGACAAAATTGCAGAGCTTGAGGAAAAGAATGAAGCACTTGAAGCCCAGATTGCATCCAGCGGCAGCGACTACGGCAAGATCCAGCAGCTGATGGAACAGCAGCAGGCCGTCGAAGCTGAGCTCGAAGCCACAATGGAACGGTGGGAAGAGCTTTCCCTTATGGTAGAAGAAATTGAAAAAGCGAAGCAGTGATTTAAAGGAAGGTGTCCCGGGTGAAATGTCCGGGGCATTTTTTTTGGTTTGATTTGATAGGTTGAGTTATTGTCTGGAGGCTCAATCTGAATAGAACCCCTCAACACATGAAATCCTGAGGTTGATGGCACTTATTGTTTGGAAGAGAACCCTCAATTCATGAAACTCAAAGGTTGATGGCACTTATCGGTCAGAAATGAACCATCAACTCAAGAAACTCAGGTCTTGATGGCACTTATCGGTCAGAAAAGAACCATCAACTCATGAAATTCCGGGCTTGATGGTACTTATCGAGAGGATAAGAACCATCAATTCAAGAAACTCAGGTCTTGATGGTACTTATCGAGAGGATAAGAACCATCAATTCAAAAAACTCAAAGCTTGATGGTACTTATCGAGAGGATAAGAACCATCAATTCAAGAAACTCAGAGGTTGATGGTACTTATTGAGGGGATAAGAACCATCAATTCAAGAAACTCAGGTCTTGATGGTACTTATCAGTCAGAAAAGAACCATCAACTCAAGAAATTCCGGGCTTGATGGCACTTATCGGTCAGAAAAGAACCCTCAACTCATGAAATCCTGGGCTTGATGGCACTGATCAATTAGTAAATAACGCCAACCCCTTAATAAAACTGCACATATAAAAAGGCAGTCAGGATTTCACCTGACTGCCTTTACAATTTATTTCCCCAAGTCCTTTTTCGTCTGTTCACTTCGGATATTGATTTCTTTTGAGAACTCAGCATCCTGCTTTTTATTGTTTGGGTATTTGTTTTTCGATTCGCGGTTATCGTTTTTGTTTGTCATGAAAGTTCCTCCTTATGGTCAGCTGGTTCTTATTTTGCATCCGAAGGGAGGTTTTCATTCGCCATTAGAGAAGGGACTCGGCGCCGTCTATATACACTTCTGTACCTGTAATATGGCTTGAAAGGTCAGATGCCAGGAAGTACACGAGATCTGCGACCTGTTCAGGCGAGCCAGCTTTTTGTTCAAGCGGCTGTTCTCCTTCAGGAAATTCAACCGGAACTTCTACTTTTTCAATGTTTTCTTCTTCGGCAAAGGTGTTGCTGTCGATGTTTGTTTCGATTGCTCCCGGACAGATCATGTTGACTCTGATCTTATAGCCTGCAAGCTCGAGGGCCGCCATTTTACCAAAACCGACCTGTCCGACTTTAGACGTACTGTAGGCAGAGCGTCCAAATCCTCTGAACATGCGGGTGCCGTTGATTGAGCTTGTGATAATGATGCTGCCGCCTTTATTCTTCATATAGGGAATGGCATATTTTACGCTTAAAAAGGTGCTTCGCAAATTCGTATTGATCGTCTGGTCCCAGTCCTCAGGAGATAGATCTTCGATAGGAGTCCACCTTCCGTTGATTCCTGCGTTTGCAAAAACAATATCGAGCCTGCCCCAAGCATCAATGACCTTTTTATAGCTGGTTTCCATCCTTTCGGCATCAGATACGTCGCATTCGACAATGATGGCCTCGCCGTTCATTTCTTCAATTTTCTTTTTTACGCTTTCCGCATTTTCTTCTTTTATATCAAGCAGCGCAACTTTTGCACCCTGTTCGGCAAGCTTGATGGCCGCCGCTTCTCCGATTCCTGAGCTTGCTCCGGTCACAATGGCAACTTTTCCTGAAAGATTCAATGGTTTTGCCTCCCTTTGTTATATGTAATGGAGATATTATCCCCTTTTTTAAAAAGAAGGAAACCAGAAAAAAACAGGCACAAGTTGTGCCTGCTGTTTAAGCGCCCTTTCTGAGAGCTGAATCCCCGTCTTTTTTTCGGAAAAGAAAGGCAGAAACGTTTGTTGATTTGGCTTTGAATAACGGATTTAAGATAAACACCGTCAGGAAGTTGGCAGAAAGCCCCCAGAATCCTTCATAAATGCCAAATGAAAGACCCGTACCATAGACGGTGAATGTCACGCCAAGTCCGACAAGCAACCCGATAATCGTTGCTTCCCGTGTCTGTTTTTGCCAGAAGAGGCTTAGAACGACAGCAGGGAAGATCTGCACCATTCCGGATACTCCAAGCAGCTGAAGCGAAACGAGCGCTGTCGGGAACAAAAGTCCGAACACGAGGGCCAGGCCGATAACCAAAAAAACCATGCTGCGCGTAATCATTGTCAGCTTTGCAGGCTTTACACCGGGGTTAATCAAATCTCTGTAAATATTGTTTGCAAATAGGTTCGATGCACCAATGGCCATAATCGAACATGGAATCAAGGATGCAAGGGCTATTGTTGAATAAGCAAGTCCCTGAGCAACACCGCCGTATGATGTCTGAATCAGAGTCAAAAGAGCAAACCGCGGATCTGTTTCGCCAGGCAGCACTAAATATGCGATAAAGCCAAGGAAAATTACGAGAATTAGAACAACGTTATATAGGGGCAGGAACATAGAATTTTTTCTGATGGCATCTTCGCTTTTTGCTGTAAAAACGCCGGTAGCTGCATGCGCCCACATGAAAAGGGCCAGTGACGATACGATGGCTGCAGTAGTAAACCACATCAACCCTTTAGGACCTGACTGCGGAATCGTTAGCAGCTGCGGTGCATCCGTGATGACCTTATCAATCATCGGAGTCCATCCGCCGAAATGGATAATCGGCAGGGAGGCGACCATAAACAGCATGATGGCCCATACAAGAACATCTTTAATGATTGCCGTATAAGTAGGTCCTTTAATTCCGCTGAAAAACGTGTAGAGGGCAACAAGGAAAAAGGATGTAATCACGACAACCGTAACATTGATGTAGCCTGTACCTGCCACACGCAGGGTATCCATGATGCCGCTCAGCTGCAGGTCGATATATGGAATCAGCATCAATACGCCGACAATCGCAATCAGCGAAGAAAGAAGCTTGCTGTCAAAACGATCACGGGCATAGTCTGCAAGCGTCGTGAACTGAAATTCCTTTGCAGTCCTCCACAGCTTCGGAAGGAAAAAATAGGCGATAAAATAAGCTAATACGGAATAAGGAATAGCGAAAAAAGCTACGCTTCCGGCTTGAAAAGCTGTACTCGTCAGCCCAAGAAATGTATAGGCCGTATACAGGTCAGCCCCGACAAGAAACCATACAAGAAGCCCGCCGAATTTTCTGCCTCCCACTGACCATTCTTCCACAGAACTTCTCGAAGACTTGTCACGGCCAGCAAGAAAGCCGATCAAGACAACGGTTAAGATGATACAGATGGTGATGCCCAGTGCTGTTGTATTTCCCTGCTGCATTATTCAAGACCTCCCTGTTTTTTCTGGATTCTGAAAATTGCCCACGTGCAAAGCGGCGTAACCGCAATCCACAAAAAGAGCCAAAATTGGAGAAACGGCAGCCCGAAGATGACCGGTTCAATTTTATTGGCAAAAGGAAGCAAAAGAATCTGCAAAAATGGGATAAAAATGAGAATGCCTATTAAATATTTCTTTTTCACTAAAGTGCCTCCTGTCTTGTCTTCGTTGAATGTTCACTATGATAACAAGGAAAGAAGTATTGGACAAGAGGGAATTTTTAAAATTATTTAAAGATTTACTATTTTAGAGTTTTGATGAAGGTATCTTCCAGTCGATTTGTACAGCAATTTCATGTGTTAAAAACTGTTTTTACTCGAAGATCATGAAGGTCTGTATGAAGCTAAGCCTCAGGTCTTAGTTCAAATTAAAGCTCTGGCTCGTTATGGGAAAACCGCATGGAAGGTAGGATAGAACTATAGAAAGGAGGAACAGAACATGAAAAAATTCGGGTTACTGATCATTGGAGGGATTGCAGCAATCGTGCTGCTGGCAAACCTTGCACCAATGTTTGCACTGGCTATCAGCCTGGTCATCCTTTATTACTCATATAAAGGATTCATCAAAACCGATTCAACCGGAATGAAAATCTTCTGGGTAATCGCCGGAATCATCGCACTCTGTGCATCAGCTTCAAACCTGCCGGCAGTGATCGGCGCAGCGGCAGCATACATCCTTTATGTAGTCTACAAAAAATGGAACAACAAAGAAGTGATCTCAGAAAAAGAATCATCTGATCCATTTACAAACTTCGAACGCCAGTGGGCGGAAATGAAAAAAAACAATTAATAGAATGAGGAGAGATACATGATGAGCAATTTATTCACACGAATCAAAGAAACACTTGCAGCCGACTTCCATGAAATTCTGGACCAAAAGGAAAAGAAAAACCCAATCGCCTTATTGAATCAGTATTTAAGAGAATGCGAACAGGAAACGGATAAAGTCCGCAAGCTTGTGGAGAGACAGTATTTGCTGAAAGAAGAGTTCACCCGTGAATTAAAACAGGCAGAGGAACTTGCCGGGAAACGCAAACGCCAGGCTGATATTGCCGCACAGGCAGGAGAAAGCGAGCTTCATGAGTTTGCAGTGAGAGAGCATGAGCAGTATCAGGAACGATCAGTGCGAATCACTGAATCTCTTAAAGAAGTGTCAGGCCAGCTTGCGGAACTTGAGCGCAAGTATGAAGAAATGAAACATAAACTAAAGGACATGTACATTAAACGTATGGAATTGATGGGCCGGGAAAATACAGCCCGCGCATCTCACCGCATGAATAAGGTCCTTGACAGCAGCAGCTATTCACATGGAGCACATACACGTTTTGATGAATTGGAAAGCTATATTGACCGACTTGAAAACGAAGTGAATACGGGCTACTACCGCAGCACAATTGACGGAAGAATCGCCCAGCTCGAAAAAGAACTGAAAAAAGAGGATTCTGCAGTCTGAAAACATGGTATCCTATAGAAGGCGCGGGTTTCTGCGCCTTTTTTGGAAGGTGTTTTGTGTATTTTTCAGCTATCAAGCGAAAGAATATAGATTTTTGCACACTGTCCAGCTGCAGCGGCCAACTCCTCTGTCAGAACAAACTGCCCCAAAAAGTCAAAAGCGGACTTTTCGGTTCAGTTCTTATCTGACTCCCGGAGCTAACCGGCCGCTTCCGCTTTTCTAATAAGGAGGGTAAGCCCACATGCTCAAAAAAGCCAACGCCGATGTGATTACGTATATTCTTTTAATTGGGGTCGTTCTTTTAATGCTCGAAGTCTTTTTTGATCACGGTGGACTTATCTTTTTCCTGCTTCTGTCGTCTGTCTGTGTTTATTTCGGAAAGAAGCGGCTCAGCAAAAAAACGGGGAAGCTGCTGTTTTGGTTCGGGTTGATCAGTTTGATTATCACAGTGATGAATTTGTGGGCTGTGAAGTTTCTGATTTGTGCCCTGGCGATTTATCTGCTTGTTCAATACAGGCAGTCGAAAAAGGCACCTGCCGTTGTTGAACCGCAAGTAAAAGAATCTCTGTCATTGAAAAAAGAAGATGTGATCTATAAGAAACCGATCCTTGGAAACAATGTATTCGGGCAGCAGTCAACGCCTGAAGATATTTATGAGTGGAATGATATTAATATACAGAATGGCATCGGCGATACGATCGTTGATTTGAGCAATACGGTACTGCCGAAAGAAGAAAATATGATTGTCATCCGCAATTTTATAGGGAATGTAAAGATCCTCGTTCCTTATGAAGTGGATGTGTCTGTTCAGCATTCCTCATTTGCCGGAGCTGTCCGCGTTTTTGGCCATCATGAGCCTAAATTGTTTAATCAGAGCATTTCCTATCAGACAGAGGGGTATGATGCTTCGGTTCAGAAGGTGAAAATGATTACTTCATCTATTGTCGGAGATTTAGAGGTGAAGCGGATATGACCAGCATTCTAAGACAAATGGCTCTTGGTGCTGCGATTTCGGTTTCTGTCCTTGTTTTTCTTTCGGCAAGTTATTTTGTCATGTTTCCTTTGGATGACTGGAGCATTCTTTGGGAGAAAGAGATGCTAGATCTTCCGTTTATCTATTTTGTGCCTGCCGTCAGTGTGGCTATTGGGCTTGTGCTGGGGCTTTTTTCAGGAATTTTTCTGCGCAGTGATATTGGACAGCTTTCAGAGGAGATTTCCCAGCTTGCCCGGGGAAAGTATGCTGATGGTGATTTCCCTAAAAAATCAGGTGACTTTGAGAAGATGTGGCATTCTTTGCGGCAGCTGCAGAAGCATTTGACGGAGCAGACAAAGCTGTCGCAAAAACTCGCAAATGAAAAAGCTGAAGAACAGGAAAAACGCATTCAGAAAATCGTCTCTGAAGAACGCAACAGGCTTGCACGAGAGCTTCACGACTCTGTCAGCCAGCAGCTGTTCGCAGCATCAATGATGATGTCAGCGATCAACGAATCAAGTGACAGCAGGGCAAAAGCAGAAAACAGGCAGCTGCAGATGGTTGAGCAGATGATTCATCAGTCACAGCTTGAAATGAGGGCGCTTCTGCTGCATTTGCGTCCTGCCGCTCTGAAAGGAAAAACTCTTCAGGAAGGCATGAAAGATCTGCTTCAGGAACTTTCACAAAAGGTGCCAATGGAAGTCAGCTGGAAAATGGAAGATGTGCAGCTTGATAAAGGGATAGAGGATCATTTATTCAGAATCCTGCAGGAATCCGTTTCAAATACGCTCAGGCATTCAAAAGCTGAAACGCTTGAAGTGCTGTTTATTGAACGGGATGATCTGGTGCTCCTCAGAGTGATTGATGACGGAATCGGATTTAAAGTAGATGCAGCCAAAACAGGAAGCTACGGTCTGCAGAACATGCACGAACGGGCCGCGCAGCTTGGCGGAACACTAAAGATTGTGAGTTTTCCCGGAAAAGGCACAAAGCTTGAAGTCAAAATTCCGCTTGTAAGGGGAGAAAAGGATGATTAAGGTATTATTTGTAGATGATCATGAAATGGTAAGGATCGGTGTATCTTCTTATCTTGCAGCCCAAAGCGACATTGAGGTTGTCGGTGAGGCGGACAATGGCTTTACAGCAATTGAACTGGCCCTCGAACTGCGGCCAGATATCATTTTAATGGACCTTGTCATGGACGGTATGGACGGGATTGAAGCTACCCGGCAGATTATTGAAAAGTGGCCGGAAGCGAAAATCATCATCGTCACAAGCTTTCTTGACGATGAAAAAGTTTACCCGGCGCTTGAAGCAGGTGCGACAAGCTATATGCTCAAAACATCCAAGGCAAGTGAAATTGCAGAGGCTGTAAGAAAGACATTCCACGGACACTCTGTTCTTGAACCTGAAGTGACAGGGAAAATGATGATGAAAATGAGGCAGAAGCCCGTCCATCATCCGCACGATGAACTCACTGCCCGCGAGATGGAGATTCTTCTGCTCGTTGCTGAAGGGAAAACAAATCAGGAAATAGCGGATGAACTGTTCATCGCGCTGAAAACAGTCAAAACACACGTAAGCAATATTCTCAGCAAGCTGGATGTGCAGGACAGAACACAGGCTGTTATCTATGCGTTCAAGCATTCGCTGGTCAACTAAAACACAGACTCGGGGTTTGTGTTTTTTGTTTATTTAAATCCAATTTTCACCCAGCACATTATATCTATTGATACCTCTAATCGTTTCACGTTTTCTGCCGATATAAGACATGAACTTTCTTTTCCAAGAAGGGAATCTCAAGGTAGAAGGTAAGGAGAACGAACATGCTGACACTTTTTTCAAAGAAACAGGCAACAAATACGTTTCAACCTGTTATGGAATTTCCTGAAGACAGCGCAGTCATTGCCACTTCAGAGCTTGAAATAAATGCGAGACTGATTTATATGGGGTTTACAAAAGAACAGCTGGCTGTTTTAAAAGAGCTAAAGCCTGTCGTACTTCCTCTTCTGGATGAACTTCTTGAAAAGGTCCTCACACATCTCTATAAACAGCCGCTTCTCAGCAGAATTGCTTCAGATCATTCAAGCAGAGAGCGTTTAAAGGCTGTATTTGTCGACTATTTTCAAAGCCTATTAAGCGGAGAAATGGACGAACGATTTTTCCAAATGAGAAAACGGATCGGCGGCACACACAGCCAGACGCATCTGCCTGTAACATGGTTTCTGTCAACGTATTCAGCCATCAGCACACTCCTTCTTCCAAAAGTTGTGGAGCTGCTGCATCAGGAACCTCAAAAGCTTTCAACAGCACTGCTTGCGATTACACATGCAATTAATTTAGACTCCCAGCTTGTTGTTGATCAATATATGCAAAAACGAATGAACGAACTGAAAGAATTGAACGAAGAAAATATCAGTCTTCAAAAAGAACTGTCTTCAATCAGCCAGGAAATGGCGGCTTCCGTCCAGCTGACAGATTCCACAATGGATGATACTAGCGCAAAAGCAGAACAAATTCGCGAGGAAATCCAGTCTACGAAGAAAACAAGCGAACACCTGCTGAAGCTGACGAACGAAAATGAAAAGCAGATGGACGAGATGGTCTCCGTCTTTGGAGAAGTATTTTCGAAAGTGGAAAACTCCCTTGAGGGAATAGGCGATCTGAAAAAGATTTCCGATCAGATTACGAGAATGACAAAGGAAATTGAAGGAATTGCGGATCAGACGAACCTTCTTGCTCTGAATGCATCCATTGAGGCAGCAAGAGCAGGCGATCACGGCAAAGGCTTTGCCGTTGTTGCAAGCGAGGTCAGAAAGCTTGCCGAGGATTCAAAGCGGACCAGTAATGAAATCAATGCCCTCACTTCAAACAGCAATAAACACATGGATACAATCGTCACCATTATGAGTTCCATGAACGAGTCCACTCAAACCTCACAGTCACAAATTCAGCAGGTGCGCAGCGGACTTGTTACCGTGAAAACAGAAATGGAAAACTACATGGAAATGTTTGAACGAAACAAAACAGATCTTGATGCAATCGTGGATTCCATTCAGGAAATTAATAAAACGACTGAGAGTCTTTCAGATTTGGCGAAAGTCCTTCTGGATAAAGCTGAAAGCAAAATGTAAATCACTTCAAAGGGAGCTTAATAGCTCTCTTTTTTTTGTCTTTAAAACAAATAAAAACAACAAATTATCACATAAAACAATCTTTTTACGTGCGCTTAATATGAGCTTTACATTGTGGTTTTATATTGTATTTATAAGATAATTTAGCGAATGGAGAGATAAAACAATGAAAAACCACATTTATAAACTGCTAGTTTTGGTTTTGTCTATTATGCTCTTAACAGCTTGCGGATCTGACAAAGCAAACGGATCGGCGGATAAAGAAGGAGAACTCACTGTTTATACTGCAATTGAAGAGGAGCTTATCCCGCAATACTTGAAATCGTTTGAAGAAAAATATCCTAATGTCAAGTTAAACATTGTCCGCGATTCAACTGGAGTTATGACAGCTAAACTGCTTGCAGAAGGAAAAGACACAAAAGCGGATGTTGTCTGGGGCCTTGCAGCTTCAAGTCTGCTTGCACTTGACGGAAAAGACATGCTTGAGGGATATACACCAAAGGATTCTGAAAAAATTCTACCGCAGTATAAGGATGCTGCACAGCCAGAAAAGTGGGTTGGGAATACAGCATTTATGACAGGAATCGTTGTGAACAAAGCCGAGCTCGAAAAAAGAAATCTGCCTGTTCCAAAGACTTATGAGGACCTGACAAAGCCGGAATACAAAGGCATGATTGTGATGCCGCACCCCGCTTCCTCCGGCACAGGATACTTAACGGTCAACGCGTGGCTGCAGATGATGGGCGAGAACAAAGGCTATGACTATATGAAAAAGCTTCATCAGAATATTGGTACATACACTCACTCCGGATCGAAGCCGGCTAAGCTTGCTGGTGCAGGAGAATACCCAATTGGCATTTCACTGGTCTACAGCGGGGTAACACAAAAGCAGGACGGAGCGCCTGTAGAAGTCATTCTTCCTGAAGAAGGACTTGGCTGGGATGTTGAAGCAAACGGACTGATTGCCAAAAATGACTCAAAGAACAAAGAGACAGCGAAATTGTTTCTCGACTGGGCCATTTCAGATGATGTGATGAAAGAATATTACGATGCAAATGGCTTTTCCACAATGAAAAACGAATTTAAAAAACCGCAGGCTTTCCCAGACGGAGTACAAGAAAATATGTACAAAGAAAACGATCTGATGTGGGCTGCTGAAAACCGCAGCAAGATTCTGGAAACGTGGGAAGCGGAATTTGGAGAAAAGGCCGAGCCTGAAGAATAAGGAAGAGGGGACTTTACTCCCCGCATTCTAAAGCCGGAAAGGAATGAACAGGAATGCATACCTCCTATTTGCGAGTAGAAGGAGTAGAAAAAAGATTCAAGCAGCATACAGCATTAAAGAATGTTTCATTCGATATTAGGAAAAACGAATTTGTCTGCCTGCTGGGCCCAAGCGGATGCGGGAAAACAACTCTCCTCAGAATCATTGCGGGACTTGAAGAGCCTGATGCCGGCCGTATTTTTGCCGGCGGGAAGGACATCACTGCATTGCCGCCGGCAAAAAGAAACTTTGGAATTGTCTTTCAGTCTTATGCCCTGTTTCCAAATCTCACAGCCTTGCAGAATATTGAATTTGGCTTAAGAGCCCGCAAATATGAGAAAAAAAGAATCAAAGAAAAAGCAATGGAAGCCCTAGCACTGGTTGAACTTCTTCATGTAAAGGACAAATACCCTGCACAGCTTTCTGGAGGCATGCAGCAGCGTGTTTCTTTGGCAAGAGCGATTGCTTTGGAGCCTGATTTTTTGCTGCTGGATGAACCTTTATCTGCACTTGATGCAAAAGTCAGAGAAAAACTCCGCAATGAAATTCGTTCAGTTCAGGAAAAACTCGGGATTACAACAATTATGGTCACTCATGATCAAGAGGAAGCTCTGACGATGGCAGACCGGATCTTTGTCATGGACCAGGCCGAAATTAAGCAGGCTGGCACGCCGCAGGAAATCTACCACAAACCTAACCAGCCGTTTGTAGCAGATTTCATTGGTTCGATGAATTTTCTGAATGAAAGCATGGAAACAGCCATAAGGCCGGAACATGTAGTGGTTGAAGAGGGAAAAGGTACGGCTGCAGTCATTGAAGCTATTGAATTTAAAGGACCTGTTTATCGCGTGAAAGTGAGAATGACCGAGGCTGCTTCGACATTTTATAATCAGCAGATCATCATTGACCTCTCTGCATACGCCGCAAAAGAAATCAACCTGGAAAGAGGAAATGTGATCAGCATTTCACTTCCTGAAAGCCGTCTTCTTGATTTTAAAGAACAGGTGGTAAGTTAAATGGACATGCAGGCAGGCCATCAAGCAGGAATTTACATAAAAAAGCGACAGCGCCAAAAGGCAGGCTTGAACGAGTGGCTGCAGCGCATGCTTCTCCTTTTTTCTCTGCTTGCAGCAGCAATAATGCTCGTTTTTCCTTTAGCGGCGCTTTTTGTCCAGGCTTTTTTTGACAGTGAAGGCATATTCATCGGACTTCTGAATTTCTTCAGATACTTTCAGTCAGACATTCTTATACAATCTCTTCAAAACACGTTCTTCGTATCTGGCGTGACGACGGTTCTCTCTGTGAGTGCTGCGTTTGTGTACGCTTTTGCTGTAGTGCGTTCAAATGTTTACGGAAAAGGATTTTTCCGCTATACGGCCATGCTGCCGCTGTTTGCTCCGACTATGATGCACGGGATTGCACTGATTTACCTCTTTGGAAATCAGGGGCTGATTACAACCGGTTTTTTGGGGGCCATTCCAGGTGTGAAAATTGACTTATACGGACCAGCAGGCATTATCATGGCGGAAACAATCTACACCTTCCCGCAGGCTTTCCTGATTTTGATGGTTGCCTTATCAGGAGCAGACAAGCGTCTGTATGAGGCTGCTGATTCTATGGGCGCCGGTAAGATAAAAACGTTTTTTGCAGTTACTCTTCCTTCCGTAAAATACGGACTGGTCAGCTCCATTTTTGTTGTATTTACTCTGAGTTTTACGGATTACGGAGCTCCAAAAGTGGTTGGAGGACAGTATAACGTACTCGCAACCGATGTATACAAACAGGTGATAGGCCAGCAGAACATGGGAATGGGAGCGGCGGTAGGGATGATTTTGATGCTGCCTGCCATTTTGGCTTTTGTAGTTGATCAGATGGCACAAAGAAAACAGCAGCATGGAGACGGGTCAAAATCGGTGCCTTTTAAAGTTAAACCGAACGCCATAAGAGATAAACTCCTATTTTTATATTGCTTCATCATTTCATTTGCAGTAATCGCCCTGCTTTTAGCCGTTCTTCTGGCAGCCAGTGTTAAAAACTGGCCGTATAACATGACTTTTTCAATGGAGCACTATGTTTTTGACAGTTTTACTGGTGACGGGCTGACAGCTTATAAAAATAGCTTGATTGCTGCATCTTTAACAGCACTTTTTGGAACGATTTTCACGTTTGTTTTTGCCTATCTAATAGAAAAATTCAGAGGCATGATAGGTTTGAGAAAGGTAGGAACACTCTTGTCGATCATTCCCCTTGCTGTGCCGGGGCTTGTCATCGGCCTAGGATATATTTTCTTTTTCAGCAAGCAGCGTTTTACAGTCGCGGGTTTTACGGTGGATAACCCGCTGCATTTTCTGTATGGAACCATTGCGATTGTCGTGATTGCAAACATTGTCCATTTTTACTCAGTATCATTCATTACGGCGACAACAGCGCTGAAGAAACTGGACAAAGAGTTTGAGCTTGTGTCTGAATCAATGGGCATCCCGTTTTATCAGACATTTATGAAGGTCACTGTGCCAATGTGCCTTCCTGCCATTCTTGAAGTGGCCATGTATTTTTTTGTCAACTCAATGGTGACCGTATCAGCTGTCATTTTTCTGTATTCGCCTGAATTCAAGCTTGCTGCTGTCTCCATTGTCAATATGGATGATGCAGGGAACGTCGCTTCAGCAGCAGCCATGAGCATTTTGATTGTCGCTACTAATATTCTTGTCAGAGCTGCCTATGAAATGGCGGTTTGCTGGCTTAATAAACGCAGATCAGTAAGGGAGGAACTTTAAATGAAGAACATACAGGGATTAATTCTGGATTGGGCAGGGACAACGGTCGACTATGGCTGTTTCGCCCCTTTACAGGTTTTTATAGAAGTATTTAAAAATCGTGATATTGCGATTACAGCCGAGGAAGCAAGGAGACCAATGGGCCTTTTAAAAATAGACCATATCCGTGCACTTTGCGATATGCCGCGCATAAACCGGGAGTGGATAAGCATTCACGGGCATGAGCCTTCTGAGCAGGATATTCAGGAGATGTATGCAGAATTTGAGAAGACTCTGTTTGAGATCCTTACAAACTTCACGACTCCGCTTCCGGGTGTTGTTCAGACTGTTCAAAAGCTCCGTGAAAAAGGGCTGAAGATTGGTTCCACGACCGGCTATACAAAAGAAATGATGAAAATTGTGGCTCCCTATGCAAAAGAGAAAGGCTACCAGCCTGATTTCCTCTTCACACCAGATGATGTAAATGCTGGACGCCCTTATCCTTGGATGGCCTATATGAATGCGATGGAGTTGGGGATTTATCCAATGAACAGGCTTTTGAAGGCAGGCGACACCGTTTCGGACATAAAAGAGGGAATAAATGCCGGGATGATCACTGTCGGCATCATTCTCGGGAGCAATGAACTTGGCCTAACAGAAGAGGAGGTACAGGCAATGGACCGCACTGAACTGAATCGCAAAATGGAAACTGTGAAAAAACGATTTCTCGAAGCAGGCGCTCATTATGTGATCAATGAGTTCAGCGACTTGATTCCGCTGCTTGAAGAACTGGAAAAAGGGGACATGGGGCATGAATAATCCATACTTGCTATTAACGCCAGGCCCTCTTTCTACGTCAGATACAGTCAGAGAAGCGATGCTTAAGGACTGGTGTACATGGGATAAGGATTACAATGAGATTGTGCAGGAAATACGGGCAAGGCTGCTTGCTTTGGCTGCACCGGGTTCAGATAAATACACGGCTGTTCTGATGCAGGGAAGCGGGACGTTTTCTGTAGAATCCGTTATTTCAAGCGTGATCCCGCGTGCAGGCGGAAGATTGTTTGTTGCCTGCAATGGTGCGTATGGAGAAAGAATTGCTGAGATGGCAGCGATCCTTGATATTCCGGTTCTTGTTTACAGGGAAAATGAACAGACTATGCTCAATCCTGATACGATTGACAAATTGCTTAAACAGAATCCGGACATTACGCATCTGGCTGTTGTCCATTGCGAAACAACGACAGGTATGCTGAATCCGATAGAAGAAATCTGCCGCACGGCGAAAAAACACGGAATTGTTGCCATTGTAGATGCTATGAGCAGCTTTGGGGGAATTCCAATTAACATTGAATCTCTGCAGATAGATTTTTTAATCAGCAGTGCAAACAAATGCATTCAGGGTGTACCGGGTTTTGGATTTATTCTGGCTAAAAAGAGCGAGCTTGAAAAATGCAAAGGATATGCGAGATCTCTCTCTTTAGACCTCTATGCCCAGTATGAAACGATGGAGCAGCATGATGGAAAATGGCGCTTTACTTCACCGACTCATGTTGTAAGAGCATTTCACCAGGCGCTTAAAGAGCTTGAAGCAGAAGGCGGGATTAAGGCAAGGAACGTGCGTTACACAGAGAATCAGCTCAAGCTTGTACAAGGCATGAAGGAGCTTGGATTCCACGCACTGCTTAGGAAGAAAAACCAATCTCCAATTATTACAGCCTTTCTGTATCCGGAGGGGAAAAACTTTACATTTACCAGTTTTTATGGAAAATTGAAAAAGCAGGGGTTTGTCATATACCCCGGAAAAATATCCGAAAAAGATACTTTCAGAATTGGAAACATCGGAGAAGTATACCCTGAGGACATAGACCGGCTGCTGACAGCAGTAGCTGCAGTATCAAAAGAAGCGATACAGGCTGAAAAACAGCTGATATAAAAAAGAAACAGGAGTTTTTCAAATGTCTTTATTAGCAGAGGAAAGAAAACGTCTCATTACTGAAATCATTGAAAAGCAGGGCAGAGTAAAGGTCAATGATCTTGCAAAAGAGTTTAATGTGTCGACAGAAACAATCAGACGCTATCTAGAGGACCTTGAGCAGGAAAACAAACTGAAAAAAGTACACGGGGGAGCCGTCAGACTGTCTGATGAAACGGAAGAACCCGGACTTTTTGAACGTGAGGTTACTAGGATAGAAGAAAAAAACAGAATCGCTAAAAAAGCTGTTTCGTACATCAAAGAAGGCGACGTGATTTTCATCGATGAGGGAAGCACAACCCTTCAGATGATTGCCCCATTATGCGGGTGTCCCAATATCACGGTTATTACAAACTCTTTCCCGGCTGCAGCCTTATTAATTTCCTATTCAAACAAAAACCTTTTTGATGGTGAGGTTATATTTATCGGCGGAAGTGTGAGAAGCAAGCATTATCGCTCATCTGGTGTGATGGCAGAGCAAATGGCTAAGGAATTCTATGTAGATAAAGCATTTATTGCTATAGACGGCATTTCAGCGGATGCAGGCATAACATGCTACGATATGGAGAAAGCGGTTCTTTCAAAGATTTTTATTCAAAATGCCTCTGAAGTATTTGTCCTGGCAGACTCCTCTAAAGTCGGTCTTCGCGCAAACTTCAAAATGGTTCCTATTGAAAAAATAGATAAATTGATTTCAGATGCGGGCTTGCCGGATGGCTGGGAGCTTCCCTGTGAATGGATCATAAGCTGAACAAACAGGCTGCCCCGGCAGCCTGTTTTGTAATTAGAGGGGCAGTGCAGTATATCAGGAAAAGCTTGCAGTAAACCTATAGTTGGTAGTAAATGAGGAATAGTCGGCAGTAAATCAGTCGTAGTTGGTAGTGAACAAGCAATAGTTGTCAGTAAATAAATGATTGTTGGCAGTAAACCGATAGTTGGTAGTAAAGGGGCAATAGTCGGCAGTAAATCAGTCTTAGTTGGTAGTAAATCAGCAATAGTCGGTAGTAAACCATTCGTAGTTGGTAGTAAACCAGTAATAGCTGGCAGCAAACCGGCTTATGTTCGCGATGAATCAATGAACGGAAGCGATTGGCACGATATTCTGGTGAATTTGTCAGGCTGCGAAAAGAAAAAATCCCCCATCATCCGGAATCCGGACATTTTGGGGGATTTTTTCTATCATGTATCAGCAATCAAGCAGAAGGATCTGCAACCTTCACAAGCTGCTTGCCGAGGTTCGTGCCCTCGAACAAGCCAAGGAATGCCTGGGGAATGTTTTCAAAGCCTTCAACGATTGTCTCTTCATACTTCAGTCTTCCTTCTTTCAGCCAGCCGCCAAGCTCTCTTGCGCCTTCGCCGAAGCGGGAGGAAAAGTCGCCTACAACAAAGCCCTGCATCAGGACGCTTGATTTAATCAGCGTTGATTCGATGCGGGGACCGACGTCTTTGCCGTCTGAATTATAAGTGGAGATTGCTCCGCAAACAGGAATACGGGCAAATTTGTTCAGAAGTTTATGAACGGCTTCCGAAATTTCTCCGCCTACATTATCATAGTAGACATCTACTCCGTTCGGGCATGCCTCTTCAAGCGCTTTGCCGACGTTCTGTGTTTTATAGTTGATGGCAGCGTCAAATCCAAGTTCATCAATCAAATAAGAAATCTTTTCATCTGATCCGGCAATTCCTACAACACGGGCGCCTTTAATTTTAGCAAGCTGTCCGACAATTGAACCAACCGCTCCTGCAGCACCTGATACGACCACGGTTTCGCCTTCTTTCGGCTTGCCGATGTCGAGCAGTCCAAAATAAGCGGTCAAACCGGGCATGCCAAGAATGCCGAGGTAAGCCTGAATGGGCGCGAGAGAAGGGTCAATCTGACGAACTTCATTTTCGCCTGCGACAGAGTATTCCTGCCACGGGAGGTTTCCGATGACAAAGTCTCCCTTTTTCAGCTTGCTGCCGTTTGCTTCAACAATTTCTCCGACTACCCCGCCTGAGATAGGCTGGTTAAGCTCGAAAGGAGCAACGTAGGATTTCCCTTCATTCATCCGGCCGCGCATATAAGGATCGACTGACAGATAGAGAGTGCGGATCAGTACTTGTCCTGATTCGGGTGATGGAACAGGAACTTCCGTGTAGCGGAAGGTTTCAGCAGTCGGCTTTCCCGACGGGCGTTCTGCAAGCAGTATCTGTTTTTGGCTCATCTTCAAATTCCTCCTTGGGTTCTGTAAGTTTGCTCCGGTGTCTTTATGCACTGGAACATTTGTTACTACCGTATCACCTTGTCCGCTACAAGGCAAAGAATAGCCTTCAGGGCGGAAAAAATTAATGAAGGAGGGAACACTATGATCGTCAGACGAATGAATAGACTCCAAAAAGAACAGATAACACCGCTTTTAGAGGAAAGTAAAAGCGAGGGATTCCGTTTTGTTGAAAGGCTTGTTCATGATTTCCAAACCGGAAAAAACAAGTTCAGTCTTCCGGGTGAAGCGCTGTTTGGCGTGTTTCATCATGATAAATTAATTGCTGTCGGGGGACTGAACCGTGACTCGTACGATCAGGATGAACGAATGTGCAGAATCAGAAGATTTTATGTAGGAAAAGAGTACAGGAGAAGAGGAGCGGGAAGCCTGCTCTTACAAACGCTATTACGTGAGGCGGTTCCGACCTTTTCAGAGGCTTGTTTACGAACAGATACAAAAGAAGCAGCCGGTTTTTATGAGCGTGCAGGATTCAGGAAAATTCAGTCAGACCATGCAACACACCGGCTTACATTAGGAGGAGAAGAGCTTCAATGATCACAAAAGATGAAATCAGACAGAATAAGTGGCAAAGGCTCGAAGATGAAAAATTAGGAGGATTTCCGTTTCCGCTGAAGAACCGAATTCCGAACTTTAAGGGTGCGGCTGCAGCAGCTGAACTTGTTTCACAGATGGACATTTACAAACAGGCTGAGGTTGTCAAAATCAATCCCGACGCCCCGCAGCTTCCTCTCAGAGCCCGTGTGATAAAGGACGGAAAAACCCTTCTCGTTCCGACACCGAGGCTCAAAGCAGGATTTATTATGCTGAAAAGAGAATGGGTCCCGTCCGGTGAAGAGAGGAAGGCTGTAAGCTTAAAAAATATCAGGCAGTATGGAAAGGAAATCTCTCTGTCCGAGATGCCGAAGGTTGACCTGTTTGTCGCAGGTTCTGTTGCTGTCCATAAGGACGGGAGAAGAATTGGAAAAGGAGAGGGATACTCAGACCGCGAGTATGCCATTATGAGAGAGCTTGGCAACCCTGACATTCCTGTTATCTCGACCATTCACAGCATTCAGGTAACGGACGAAGACTTTAAGGTTGATACATATGACTTGCCGGTGGACTATATCGTAACCGAACAGGGAATCATTGAAACAGATACTCCCTATCAAAAGCCTGACGGCATTCAATGGGACCTTGTAACGGAGGATGAAAAGAAAGAGATGCCGGTTTTAATGGAAGTGTGGAACCTTACGCACAAGGACTGAGACGTACACTGTTTTCATGTATCTGCTTTTTTGTTAAGATAACACGTGCAAGACAAAAGAGCATAGACCATATATGAGGAGAGACGAGCATGAGCAATAAACATGACCATTCGTCTGATCAAAAAGACGAGTTAGCCAGAGGGCTTAAATCAAGGCACGTCACCATGATTGCACTTGGCGGCGCCATTGGAGCAGGCATTTTTCAGGGAAGCAGTTCATCGATTGAGCTTGCAGGCCCAGGTGTTATTATTTCGTACTTGTTGGCAGGCATTATTCTTTATTTTGTGATGCAGGCAATGGCGGAAATGGCTGTTCATCAGCCGAAAGCAAAAACGCTCAGAGATTTAATTGAGACCATTCTCGGACCGTTTGCCGGCTTCTTTGCCGGATGGATTTATTTTATCAGCTGGATGCTGGTTATGGCAGCGGAAATGGCTGCTGCGGCCGGTTTCCTGAAATACTGGTTTCCGGATGTGCCGATGTGGCTGCTGTCACTTGGTGTTTCCATCCTGATTACGGTCATCAATTTGTTTGCAGTAGGTATTTTCGGTGAAACGGAATACTGGCTTGCAGCGCTTAAAATTACGGTTCTTACACTTTTCATCATTCTCGGCGGTGTCCTGATCTTTACCGGGATCGGCGGGGGAAGTGCAGCCGGATTTTCAAATCTGACAGAGCACGGCGGCTTCTTGCCGTTTGGCATTTCAGGCATTGCAGCCTCCATGCTTGTTGTCATGTTTTCTTTTGGCGGAACAGAAATGATTGGCATGACGCTCGGTGAAACGGAAAATCCTGAAAAAGTGATACCGAGAGCCGCACGGAGTGTCATCGTAAGGATTCTCGTTTTTTATGTTCTTCCAATCTTAATTATTGTAAGCCTCATGCCGTGGAATATGGTAGGAGCGGAAAGCCCGTTTGTCTCAGTTTTTGACCGAATCGGCATTCCTTATGTAGGTGGCTTTATGAATTTTGTCCTCTTGACGGCCGTCATATCTGCTGCGAATACAGGCATGTATGCAGCATCAAGACTGCTTTACACGCAGGCGCTGAGCGGAAATGCACCGTCCTATTTCTCAAAGCTGTCTGCTAAAAAGGTCCCTGTCAGAGCTCTGCTTGCGAGCACATCCTTTCTATACATCGGTGTGATCATTGCCGTTTTTGCAGAGGAAAAGACATTCGGTTACTTGATGGTTGTACCGGGCTATGCGATTCTGTCCATTTGGATTCTGCTGACAGTCGCCCACTTGAAAAGCAGGAAAAAGGGGGAAGAGCTTCGTGGCTTTTATGTGAAAAGCTATCCGTACTCCTCCTGGTTCTCGCTAGTGGCCCTGCTTGCAATCCTGGCAGGTATTCTAATTACTTCTCCTCCCGCAGGAACCATCATTGCAATTGGCGTTGCCGTGCTGCTGGTTATCCTATATGCAGTCGGGGCAAAAAAATAATCCAGGGGATTTCCCCTGGATTTTTTCTGTTTAATTTGTTTCCTGCTGCGCAGCTGGAGCGCACTGTTTTTTCTTGCTGACATAACGCCATACGAAGAAAAGCAAGATAGCTGCACCGGCTGTTATCAGGACATACATCTGCATCTCTGACATAAAGGCTGTCACCGTTTTGAGGCTTCCAAGCTGTCCGAGCCAGAGCATCGCTATATTTAAAGGCAACACTCCAAGAAAGGTGAGAGCGGCAAACGGGACCCACTTTACTTTAGAAAGTCCCGAGACATAGGAAATGTAGTTCCCAATTCCGAAAGGACGGGCGAGAGCGATGCTCCAAAGTCCGCATTTTTTAAACCAGCGCTGCGTTTTTTCAAAGTTTTTCTTCCTTTTCGTCAGCTTCTTTTTCATTTTGTGCTCTAATTTATAGCCAATCCAATAAGGGATAAAACTGAAAATCGTATAGACAGCACTTCCTAAAAGGGCTATCAGAATGATTTCAATAAATGAAAGCTCTAGCAGATAACCATAGGCAAGGGTGATAAGAGAGCCTGGAAATGGAAGAGAAGATGCTTCAATCGCAAGTCCCGCCATCAATCCCCAAATTCCAAATTCCCTGAGCATATTGATTACAAAATCAAGCATACGGTCTCCTTTCACTTCATGCGTCTTCTCTAAGTGAAATACCCGCTTCCAAATTTATCAAACTGGTGTATTAAGGAAATATCAATCCGGGCAGAATTTATCCCTTCTCCTGCAGACGCGCATCGCATTCACTTCTCCGCCAAGCAGAATGGAAAAGGCGGTAAAGTAAATCCAGATGAGCAAAATGATAATGCCTCCCAAACTTCCGTATGCTGCGTTAAAAGCTTTAAAGTTTTCGACATAGAAAGAAAACCCGTAAGAGCTTAAAGTCCAAAGAACTGTTGCCAGCAGCGATCCGAAATAGATATCAAAAAACTTCAGCTTTTCATTCGGGGCAAAGTAATACAGCGCAAGCAGGACGAGATTAATCATGAAAAAGGAAATGACCCATCTCGCTTGATTTAATAGCGGATTAACGGCTTCAAGAAACGGTGCATAGCGCGTTAATGTGCTGATGATCACTTTGCCGAATACAGGCAGAAGCAATGCAATCGTAATCGTAATAATCAGCCCTGCGGCAAGCAGCAGGGCATCTATGCGCACCTTGATAAAGGGACGCGTTTCTTTAATTTCAAGAGCCCGGTTGAACGCTCTGATTAGAATGTGTGTAGCATTGCTTGCAGACCATAAGGCAGCCAATAAGCCGAATGCAAGGATGTAACTGTTGGTTTCTCCGAACAGGCTTCTGATCTGCTCCGTTAAAAGCTCAGCTGTCTCTGAAGGCACATAGTGATTAATCCATGTCAGAAGCGGCGTTACATCAAGTGAAAAATAAGGAAACAGCGCGATTAAGAAAATAAGCAGCGGAAACAGGGATAAAAGTAAATAATATGCAATAACTGCAGAGAGATCATTTAGTTCATGCTGATGAATTCTTCTGAATAAGTCTTTCATACATCCGCCTCCCTATAACCTTTATAGTTTCCCGGGGGAACGACAGGATAAACGCAAAGTGGAGAAAAAAAGATCACTCTAACATAAAAAAGCTGCCTCTTTTAAAGAAGCAGCTCTGGTATTACATGCTGATTTCGGTTTCAACCCCGTAATGGTCAGATACAACCGGTCTGTTGTCATCATTGAAAATAACCTTTGAAGAAAGAACGTTGACTTCCTTGTTCACAAGGATCAGGTCAATTCTCAAATCTTTCTTATTTTCATCCCATCCGGCAATTTTTCCTTTTACCGTGATGCCTGAATCTTTGTCTTCTGCAAGCTCGTACGTGTCATACAAATCATGTGACAGAAGATAATCATAGCCTTCATCTCTTACTTCGGCGCTGTTGTTGAAGTCTCCCATTAAAAAGGAAGGCTTATCAAGGTCAACCTTTTGAAGAAGAGCGTCGAGCTGGTATTTGCAAGGTTCCTCTTCATCGTGCCACCAGCCGAGGTGACAGGAGTAAAAAGAAATTTCCTGTCCGTTATAGTCAATATCCGCACGGACGATGGAACGGGTTTTCCAGTAGTCAGTGTTTTTGCCTTTTGTGACGGAGAACACTTCTGAGTCAACTACCGGATGCTTTGTCAGAATGGCTAAGCCTTCTTCAAAGCCCGGATAGCCGATATGGGCAAATCCCCATACCAGCTCATATCCGGCAACACCAAGTTTTTTCAGTTCATCAAGCAGCACTAACGCATAATTGTTTTTTTTGACTCCGTCATACAGGACGGGCTCTTCCACCCGCTGGCTTACCTCCTGAAGGGCAATCACATCATAAGACTGTTCCTTGATGGCAAGCGCGAGCGTCCTGATTTTTTCCATCTGATTTTCTTCTTGCCAGGAATGACAATTAAGCGTTAATAATTTCATCGTTTAAGCTCCTAACGTATCTTGAATGTCAGATTTTAAAACATCTGCTTTCGGTCCGTAGATGGCTTGAACGCCTTTGTCTTTAATGATTAACCCAAGCGCGCCGTTTTCTTTCCATTGCGCTTCATTTGCAACAATTTCAGGGTCTTTAACGGTTACGCGAAGACGTGTCATACAAGCATCTACATCTTCAATATTACCAGAACCGCCAAGCAAAGTAATAATCGCAGAAGCCTGAGAGTCTTTGTTTACTTCACCTGTTGTTTTTGCAGCAGGCTCTTCAGAATCGATGTAGTTTCCGTTGCGTCCCGGAGTAGGGAAGTTGAAACGTTTGATCAGGAAGTTCGCAATTCCAAAGTTCAGTCCGAAGAACACGGCACATGCAAGGAAGAAGTTGACAAGGTCAAGCCATAATCCCGCTTTAATGATCATCGGTGTACGAGTCAGAAGCTCAATGAATCCAAATGAGTGAACGCGGATGTCGATAATATCGACGATTGCGAATGCAAGACCTGTTGTAATTGCGTATACAACATATAATAGCGGTGCAGCGAACATGAACATAAATTCGATTGGCTCAGTTACACCTGTTAAGAAAACTGCAAGACCTGCAGATAGGAACATTGATTTGTATTTCGTGCGTTTTTCCTTATCAACATTGCGGTACATGGCAAAAGCGATACCGATAAGAGAAGCAGTTGAAAGAATCATTTGTCCAACCTTGAAACGGGCTGGAGTTACTTCTTCAAGCAGTTTGTTGTAGCTTGCAGTATCACCTGCAGCTAGGAAGTTGTTCAGATCGGCAATCCATGCAAGCCAAAGCGGATCCTGACCTGCAACTGTTGAACCGGCGCTTCCGCCAGTAAGAATTTGATAAGTTCCGCCAAGTGACGTATAGTTCATCGGTACAGTCAGCATGTGGTGAAGACCGAATGGAAGAAGCAGACGCTCAAGGGCACCGAAGATAAATGGTGCAACAACTGGAGCGGTGTTGCGTGATGTTGCAATCCATTGTCCAAAGTCGTTAAGTAAACCTTGAATAAACGGCCATACTAGTGAAAGTACGATAGCGGTTACAACAGATCCGCCGATAACTGCGAAAGGCACAAAGCGTTTACCGTTAAAGAATGAAAGTGATTCAGGAAGCTTGCTGTAGTTGTAATATTTATTGAACAGGTTTGCACCAAGGAAACCTGCGATGATTCCGACGAACACGCCCATGTTCAGTGCAGGAGCGCCAAGTACAGAAGTAAAGTAATCTTTAACAATCAGTTCTTGTCCGAAAAGAGAGTTTACTGTTGCTTCAGGATCTGCAAGCATTGCAGCGTTAACTCCGAAGATAGCACCTGTGATGCGGTTAATCAGTACGAATGCGATGAGTGCTGCGAATGCTCCGCCTGCACGTTCTTTAGCCCAGGATCCCCCGATGGCTACAGCGAACAGAATGTGAAGATTCGTGATGATTCCCCATCCGATATCCTCCATAACACGTGCAATCGTTTGCACGAGCGTGATGTCTCCGCCTGTCATTGCAATAAGCTTGCCGAGTGAGATCATGATACCGGCTGCAGGCATTACGGCTACTACGACCATTAAGGCTTTACCGAACTTTTGCCAAAAATCGAATGATAATAAGTTCTTCATCTTTTTGTCCTTCTTTCTCCTGTAAGTATAATAGGTGTAAACGAATTCATTTAATAGCAAAATCGCTTACATTATTTTTTAATGTGTGGTGTGCAACTATGAGTGCAAAATGTGCAATCGCTTGCATAAACCTATTTTAATTAAAGGGCTTTCACATTGCAACAAAAAAATAATACTTTTTTCATATTTTTATAGAATACTTTTTCCAGATGAGGTAAACCCCTTGATATGTATAGTTTTAAAAGATGATGCCAGCAAAATGTTTTTTCCGAATAGAAAAGTTCATGAAAGTGTTGGTTGTAGTAAAAGTGTGTGCAAAGTGAGATGCTATACTTTATATAGAAAAAACTGATCTATTTTCATAAAAATAACGTAAGTCTTTACATAGAAGTCCGGCAATTTAGGAGGCTCTTATGAATACCAAGCTTGAAATCATGTCAGAAGCAGAGCAGTTTATTATCGAGTGCTACCGGGAGCTTGAGAAAACGGAAGAAGAAACAACTGCCCGCCTGCTTCAGGTTAAATCCCGGTTTGAACGGAACAGAACCATTGATTTTACGTCAGAAGAACTTGAGCACGGCGCAAAAATGGCCTGGCGGAACAGCAACAAATGCATCGGCCGCCTGTTCTGGAATACACTCCGCGTTGCGGATGCAAGGCATCTTGAAACACCTGAGGAAATAAGGGACGCGCTGTTTTCACATATAGAATTTGCAACAAACGGAGGAAGAATTCGTCCGTTAATCACAATCTTTAAGCCGGAACAGGATGGACAGGCACCTGTGAGAATCTGGAATCATCAGCTGCTGAGATACGCGGGGTATGAGACAGATTCAGGCGTTGTCGGTGACCCCGGTTCAGTTGCATTTACAAAAGAATGTCTCGCGCTCGGATGGAAAGGAAAGGGGACAGCCTATGATCTCCTTCCGCTTGTCATAGAAGTCGCAGGGGGAGCGCCTGTGTGGTACGAAATCCCGGATGAAATCGTCATGGAGGTCCCGATTACACATCCTGACTATCCCGAGCTTGAAGAACTCGGGGCCAGGTGGTACGCCGTTCCGATTATTTCCGATATGAAGCTTGAAATCGGAGGCATCACATTCCCGGCCGCTCCTTTTAACGGATGGTATATGGGAACGGAGATCGGCGCCAGAAACCTTGCCGATGAAAACCGGTACAACCTGCTGCCGAAAGTGGCTGAGCTCATGAGGCTTGATACGTCATCTCAAGCAACACTATGGAAAGACCGGGCCCTTGTGGAACTGAACAGAGCCGTGCTGCACTCCTTCAAGACAGCAGGCGCGAGCATCGTCGACCACCATACCGCAGCCCAGCAATTCAAACGCTTCGAACACAACGAATCAACAGCGGGACGCGAAGTAACAGGTGACTGGACTTGGCTCATACCGCCAATGTCACCCGCCGCAACCCACATCTTTCATAATCAGTATAAAAACAAAATCGTGAAGCCGAATTATTTTTATCAGGAAAAAGCTTATTAATCGATCAGCGCATCCGTCATTTTAAATGACGGGTGTTTTTTTGTATTGAGGATGTTTTGATTGTGATAAAATGGAAAATGAAGGTAGTTTGTTAAGGGCATTTTGAGTGGCTTCGGAGCTGAGGGGAGTGCTGCAAGAGCAGGATTAGAACACTTAGAGTGAGTCCGGAATGGGGAAAGTGCTGTAAAAACAGGATAAGAACATTTACGATGACTCCGGAGTGAAGATAAGTGTTGTAAAAGCAGGATAAGAACATTTAGGGTGACTCCGGAGCGAAGATAAGTGTTGTAAAAGCAGGATAAGAACACTTTGAGCGAGTCCGGAGCGGAGATAAGTGCAGTAAAAGCAGGATAGGAACACTTAGAGTGAGTCCGGAGTGGGGGATAAGTGCAGTAATATAAATCGTGTACTCAGTAATAAGCAAGTGCCAAAGGCTTTCTAGTCTTAAAGAGGTGAACCAAATGAATTTTCTCCTTTTTATCAGCTTTCACATATTGGCCGGCATTGGCTTTATTTTCTTCAAAGGGAAATTGCCCGAAAAGGCAAAAGTATTTACGTTTGTTTTTTTTACAATGAGTTTGTTGTACTGGGGAAGCATGATTTTACATATATAATGATGGCCGGTAAATACGGTCATGCACAGGGGGAAGCATGGATGATTTTGCATACATATGTATCGGGAGAGGGAGAACCGCTCGTCCTTATTCATTCTGGCGGAATGACAGGTGATACGGAATATAATGAGCAGAGCGAGTTTTTTTCAGCGGAAAACTTCAAAGTGATCAGACCTGATTTGCGGGGGCACGGTAGGTCGCATGGAAAGATTGATCACTATTTTGTTCAATGCGTGCAGGATTTGAAAGAAACGATTGACCATCTCGGGATTGAGCGGTGCCACATAGCAGGGGTTTCTGTAGGGGGAATAACTGCATTACTTTTTGCAAAAGAGTACCCTGAGAAAGTGAAATCACTTTGTTTTTCAGGAGTTCTCCCGAAAGAGCCTGTTAACTGGGCTGAACTGTTAAAAGAAGAAGCAGAACAGTATGAGCACTTGTTTGCGAATGAAGAAGCTGTTGCGTTCTTGAACGAAATCCACGGGGAGAATGACTGGAAATCCCTGCTGCAATCTTTTAATGAAGCTGACTTTTATCCTTTTCACGCGACAGGCGATGTTTCCGGCATAGAGATTCCGGTTTTATGTCTCGTTGGTGAAAATCAGGAGCTGGAAGTCGAGGCTGTTGTTGCGTATAAACAGCTGCACTCAGCAATCCATATCGCTGTCATTCCATTTGCCGGACATCTTGTACACAGGGAGCAGCCTGACCTCTATTCTCAGACGCTGCATGCGTTCCTGAAAAACTCTTAAGATGAAGAGGGAGATTATGAGAATAAGATTGAAAGTCATCACAAGCATTTTTCTAGTGGTTTTACTATCAGGCTGTATTGCAGAAGACTACGATTTCACCCCGCCTTCCGTAACTTTATCCGCTTCGGACAGTTCCCAGTCTGAAAAGCTGACAGAGGCAAACATCAAGTGGACGGGTGAAAACAGCAAGCTTGAGGAAAAAAGAATTGACGACGTTCTGTCGTATGCTAATGAGCAAAAGAAGCTGGCCTTCCAGCCGGGCCAGAAAATAGATCTGCTGTTTGACAGTGAGGATTTCATGGTGGAAAATCTTGAAGCTGCGCTCTGGAAAAATGGCACTGAGCAGGAATTGCCCTTAGATAAACAGCGTTCCTTTACTTTTCCCGAAGAAAAAGGAGAGTACATCCTTGAAGTGGAGCTTGATGCTGACAGAGGTTTGGCGCAATACGTTGGAAAAATTGAAATCGAATGATGCATGGCGGAACTCCTGTTATCAAAAGGGGTTCTTTTTTAGCAAGAAAAATCAAAAAAAGGAGAAGTTTTCCTGGTAAACTTTCAAGTAAGAGGTGAGGAAATGGATACAGCCTTTCAAAAAACGATTGCGTTTATCGAACATCATCTTCAGGAAGAGCTGCCGCTTGAGACGATTGCCCGTGAGGCCGGGTACTCGAAATTCCACTTTCACAGGCTTTTCCAGAGGGAGTTTGGAATGACCCCCTCTGAATATGTAAGAATTAGGCGCATAGCGGATGCAGCGAAAATGCTGCTTTATACTGATGAAAAAATACTTGATATTGCTCTTTCCTATCAATTTGAAAGCCAGGAATCATTCACTAGGGCATTTAAAAAAATATACAGGCTGCCGCCGGGCACTTACCGGAAAATAATGGCGAGCCTGACGATGCAGAAGGAGGAAATTTCAATGGAGAATCAAGGTGTTAAAGGATGGGTCCTAAGCGGCAGTCATCCCTTCAATTACGAAATGGGACTGGACAGGAAAGTCTATCATTCAGGGAAAAGTTCAGGGTATTTAGCTGCCAAAAGCGTGCAGCATCAGGGTGAATTTGCAACGATGATGCAGGAAATAAAAGCGGATAAGTATAAGGGCAAACGCTATAAGTTCTCTGGGTTTATTCGTGCTGAAAATCTGGACGGCTTTTGCGGAATGTGGATGAGAGTGGACAATGCCCTTCAGGATGTTTTGCGCTTTGACAATATGGGAGACAGACCGATTACGAAGGATACTGAATGGCACTATTGCTCCATCGTCCTTGATATACCGGAAGAAAGTGCGGTCATTTCTATTGGAGCGCTTCTGTCAGGAGCGGGAAGAATGTGGGTGGACGAGCTGAAATTTGAAGAAGTTGACGAGACGGTTCCTACTACAAACATCGAATTTACCTCTCACCTTCATGATGAGCCTGCAAACCTATCATTTGAGGAGGAATTGGCATGAGCGGATTAGCAGCACTCGGAAAAAGCCTTCTGCACTTTGGCAGCATCTGGATTGGAGGCGGACTCCTGTTGACAGGGGTTGTCATAGGAGCCGTCATAAAGAAAGCGAAGCTGAAAAAAACATCTAGCGGATGATTTTGAATCCGGCGTGTGTCTGGTCTTGTTCTACC
Organism: Bacillus sp. FSL H8-0547; assembly: GCA_038002745.1. NCBI lineage: Bacteria > Bacillati > Bacillota > Bacilli > Caryophanales > Bacillaceae > Bacillus > Bacillus sp. FSL H8-0547. Next base: position 1,272,308 of record JBBODD010000001.1, on the reverse strand, counting down.
TCGCTGACTTTAATCTCCTCCACCTGTGCATAGCGGTTTCCAGAACGCAGGGTATGGACGAAGGAATCCAGCTGGTTTTCCGTACCCTGCGCTACAGCTTCGACTGTGCCGTCTTCTTTATTTTTCACCCAGCCGGTTACTTTTTCGGATTGGGCAGCGGACTGAGCGAAATAACGGAATCCGACACCCTGGACGTGGCCGTGAACAATTAGATGAATGGTTTTCATGTCAAAAATCACCTCCATTACAATCACAATACCCTTGAGACATCCGTTATAATCTAGTCAGATGATCGTTTAAGGAGATGGTAAGGATGATCTGGAAAAAAGAAGGGTTTTTCGTATCAGACGAACAGAATCTGCTGCAACTAGACAAGATTGCCGGATGGATCGGCAACCAGTACTGGGCAAAAGACAGGCCCGTTCACGTAATCGAAGAAAGCGTGCGGAATTCACTCAGTTTCGGACTCTATGACAGCAGCGGCACCCAGCTTGGGTTTGCAAGAGTCATAACAGACCGCGCCGTCTTCTCCTGGCTGATGGATGTAGTCATTGATGACAGTGCAAGAGGAGAAGGGCTCGGAAAATGGCTCGTACAATGTGTTCTGGATCATCCGGATACAATCAACACAAAGTTCGGGCTAGCCACAAAGGATGCACACGGGCTTTACAGACAGTTCGGGTTTGAGACGGATGAGTGCATGAGGCGTCCGGTGATGGGGATCCCGCTTGGGTAGAGTTTTGGAGAAGAACTCATATGCATCTTTTTCGATTAAAGTTACGATTTTGCCCGTATTTAAGGAGCGCTTCGAAGAAATTCATCTGTAAATTCTGCTATTAAAGCATATACCATAATACTTAGAGGCAGTAAATTTACAAGCAATGCAAACATTCTCTTACCTGCACTCTCTTTGCTGAACATTGAAAGAATACTTAATGGAATCCCGATAAAGGTAGCAAAAAATGCAAGAAGTCCCAATATACTCAGTCCAGAGATATAAACAGAACACGGAATAGAGATTAATGCGAAAAGAGCAATATAGAACGAAATGTCAGTGAATATTTTTAGTTTTTCCCTTTCCATCTGTCTATCTCTCCTTTCACTTTAAGGTTAAAGCAAACCCTGCAAAAAGTCAGGTTCTGACTCTTGTGCAGGGTTTTTATTTTTCTGCCTGTTCAGCCCAAACTGCATCGGTATTTCAGCAGTGTCCAGTTCCGGCTTCCAGTACTTTCGACAGCAGCCACTTTCTTCATAAAATGATCCCCCTTCTCAATCCCTCCGCCACAGCTTCTGCTCTGTGCCTGACGCCGAGTTTTCGAATGACGGCGCTCAGGTAATCGCGGACGGTGTATTCACTGATGTTCATGGAGTGCGCCATTTCTTTCATGCAGAGGCCGTTTGCGAGGTACTGAAGGACTTCGGTTTCCCGCCTGCTGAGCCTGTGCGCAGGCCGGTGTGTGAAAAATTCCTGAAAGTAGCTGGAAAGCTGCTCGAGCTGAGTATGGATGGACTGGCTGCAGCCTGTGTACTGATCGGCCAGAACACAGCCGATGACATGGTTGGACTGGCTGATCGGGATGACGGCAATGGTTGAGAGGTCATATTGCTGAATGTATTTTTCGGGAAAAGAGACGTTGCTTTCTGTGAGGTCAAGGAGCCGGAGCTTGTTGTTTTTGAGAGCATGATAGACAGGCGGAATGGTGCGGACATCTTCTTTGATCCATTTGACTGAGGTGATTTTTCCTTCTTCTGCCTGGATGAGGCCTTCACCGATATTACTGAAGGCGGAGTATGTAAAGAGGGTTGCCCGCTTGAATGGGAAGAAGCGGATGCACCCAAGGACCATCCGTTCGCATTTTTGGGAAAAGTCATGGATCTTATGTGTTTCACGTACATAATCTCTCACTCTGGAATCTATCATTCGACAATTTCCTCCCCTACTTTTTCAGGAATATGAGGGTTCCACTTCTCATTGTAAAATAGTTATGTAAGCACTTACAAACGTGAAGCCGTGTTTTTGAAAAAAAGTTTTCAGGAGGTAGCGATGAATAAGCGTGAAATCATTACCACGAGTGCGCGGGGCATTCAGGAGGACTCTCTCCCGTTCAGACTTTATCAAAAAGCGAAGCGTTTTGGAATTTGGAACCCGTCTGACATTGATTTTTCACAGGATCAGCGGGACTGGCAGGGCATGAATCAGGATCAGAGGACAGAAGTCTTGAGGTTGATTTCACAGTTTCAGGCAGGAGAAGAGGCGGTCACGCTTGATTTGCTGCCGCTGATGATGGCGATTGCCAAGGAAGGCCGCCTGGAAGAAGAGATGTATTTAACAACGTTTTTATTTGAGGAAGCAAAGCATACCGAATTTTTCAGGCTTGCTTTAAATGCAATCGGGGAAACCGGGGATCTGTCCGTCTATCATACAGACACATATAAAGAGATTTTTTACGAGCTGCTGCCCCGGACAATGGACAGGCTGCTCCATGATCAGTCGCAGGAAGCCATTGCCGAAGCGTCGACTGTCTACAACATGTTCGTAGAGGGTGTTCTTGCTGAAACGGGCTATTATTCATTTTACCGGTCGCTTGAGGAAGCAAATATTATGCCTGGTCTTTTAAAAGGTGTTGGTCTGCTGAAAAAGGATGAATCAAGGCACATCGGCTACGGGACGTTTCTGCTTCAGCGGCTTATTTGCGAGAATGACTCGATTTTTGATTTAGTAGCTCAAAAAATGGAGGAGCTTACTCCGTATGCCATTAAGCTGAACCAGGAAGGCATAGCCGGCGGGCAGACGGCGTTCGGCCACACAATCGACGATACAATGAATTTTACAATGAAGCAGCTCTCAGTCCGCATGGATATTTTAGCAAGGGCGCGCGGAAAAAGAATCGAAGAGATTTACAGAATGACAGAAAAAGAGGTTGGCGTACTTTAAAAAAAGAGGAGGCTGAAACGAATGAGTGTGAAAGTCGACGTGCTGACAATGCCGCTTTTCATCAATGGAAAGTGGGAGAGTGCTGCTTCAGGCGAGTGGTTTGATGTGCACAATCCTGCAACAGGCGAGGTAATAGCAAAAGCTGCAAAAGGAACGGCGGAGGATGTTGACCGTGCTGTGATGGCGGCAAGAGCTGCCTTTGATCAAGCGGAGTGGAGAGAGATGAATCCGAAGGACCGCTCCAAGGTGATGTATGCGATTGCCCACCAGATTATAGAGCATGCGGAGGAACTTTCCTATCTCGAATGCGTCAGCTCAGGCGGAACAATCAGGCGCATCAGCTCCAATGACATTCTGCAGATGGCCGACTTGTTTCAGACGTTCGGCAAATTCGTGCTTGATTATCCATTTTCTGAAACACTGCCTGTACCGCCGTTTCCGGGCCCTGCCCATAATTTCATCTGGAGAGAGCCGGTTGGAGTGTGTGCAGCCATCACTCCATGGAATATGCCGATGCTGATTGCCTCGTGGAAAATAGCGCCTGCTCTTGCGATGGGAAATACGATTGTCATTAAACCGGCAAGCTATACGCCGCTGTCGACATTAAAATTGGCTGAAATCATCTCGAAGGTTGTTCCGCCTGGTGTCATCAATGTTGTCACCGGTCCCGGTGCTGAAACAGGTGAAGCGCTGGTGCGCCACCCGAACGTGGATAAAGTGGCTTTTACAGGATCGACAGAAGTAGGCAGAAACATCATGAAGCTTGCCGCTGATACGGTGAAAAATACGACCCTTGAGCTTGGAGGGAAGTCTCCGAACATCCTTCTTGAAGATGCGGATCTATCCCTTGCTTTGCCAGGAAGTCTTTTCGGCGTATTTCTCCATTCAGGACAGCTTTGCGAATCAGGAACCCGCCTGTTCGTCCATGAAAGCATGCATGATGAAGTGGTGGAAGGGCTTGTGCAGCTGGCGAAAAAAATAAAGCCCGGAAATCCTCTCGATCCCGCATCTGATATGGGTCCTCTTATCTCTAAACAGCAGAAGGAAACCGTTCTTTCCTATATCCGTTCGGGGCTTGAAGAAGGGGCTGAGATTGTATGCGGCGGCAAAGAAATTTCTGTGGCCGGCTGTGAAGGCGGTTCCTTCATTGAACCGACCATTTTCACAAACGTGACAAACGACATGAAAATCGCCAGAGAAGAGATATTCGGTCCTGTCCTTTGCGTCATCAAGTACAGCAGTATGGATGAAGTCATTGCGATGGCGAACGATACCATTTACGGTCTTGCTGCAGGTGTCTGGACGAGAGATGTGAATAAAGCCTATGAAGCTGCCAGAAAGCTGCAGGCTGGGGTTGTCTGGATCAACGACTGGCATATGCTGCGGAATGATGCACCGTTCGGCGGATACAAGCAGAGCGGCATTGGCAGGGAGATGGGGAAGCATTCTCTTGATGCCTATACACAAGTAAAACACGTGCATACGTCTATGGTGACAGATCTTCATAAGCGGAATTGGTACGGCATTCTGTTTTCTGAAAAAGCTGAAACGCGAGGTGAGAAGTGATGCTGACGACAACTTTTTCACAATTTATGCTGCGTTCGGGAATCTACAGCGGATCCAATACACGGGCGATGGTCCCGGATCTATTCAGGGGGCTTGGAGCAAAGCGGGTCGTGCTGTTCAGTGATAAAGGCCTTGAAAAAGCGGGAGTAGTGGAAAAAGTGGCTTCCATTTTCACGCTGGCAGGTCACGGAAACGGTCCTGTGCTTGCAGGTGTGTACACGGATATCAGGCAGGATGCAGAGAGCAGCTGTGTTGATCAGGCGCTGCGCTTTGCCAGGGAACACGGTGCCGATGCACTTCTCGCGGTAGGCGGAGGTAGTGTGCTTGATACAGTTAAAGGGGTGAAATACTGTCTGCACAAAGGGTTAACAAGCATCAAGGACGCGATTCCCGGAGGATTTGTCATGGAGTCGTTTCCGGAAGCTACGCACATGCCGATCCCGCATATTGCCATACCGACAACAGCTGGAACCGGATCTGAGGTTTCGCCAATTGCCGTTATCTACAACGAAGATCTGAAGCTGAAAACAAATATAATCAATCCGTTTATCAGTGCCGACATTGCGGTCCTGGATCCAGATCTGACGACGGGACTGCCGGCGTTTATTACAGCATTCACAGGCTTTGATGCTCTGACCCATGCGATTGAAGCCTATGCATCGCCTAATGCAACTGCGCTGACGGATGCATACGCCCTGCATGCCGTCCGCCTGATTGAACAGAATCTGGTGAAAGCCGTGGAGGACGGGGAGAACCTGAAGGCAAGAATGGACATGCTCCATGCAAGTCTCATGGGAATCACAGCCTTCAGCTTTGCGCTTAATGCCATTCCGGTGCACAATTTTGCCCATGCATACGGGGCCATGTACCGAATTCCGCACGGATTAGCCAATGCTGTCTTCCTGCCTGCCGTTATGGAGACAATACCTGCTCTGTATACGCCTAAAATCCATCAACTGGCAGAGGCACTGAATGTTGGAAGCGGGGAAAAGGATCCGGAGGCGGTATTAGAGCGAGTTGTTGAAAAAATCAGGCTGATGCAGAAGAAAACAGGATTGCCGTCTGATTTTGGAGACTACAGTGTTGCGCCTCAAGATACGGAGAAAATCGTGAAGGCTGTTGCAATGGATCCGGCTGCGGTTTCCTTCCCAATGCCGCCGGAACTGATACAGGCGATCAGCCAGAAAGTGCTCCCTGCAGGTGCGGGGGTTACGAGTTGATGGAATGGGCAGCGGGATGGCGGACATCTGATAGAGTTTGATGCCATCAAGCGCGTGGGGATGAAGTTTGGTGGTACTGAAGGTTGTTATAGGAACCATCAAGCGCTTGGGGATGAAGCTTGGTGGTACTGAATGCTGTTATAGGAACCATCAAGCGCGTGAGAATGAAGCTTGATGGCACTGAACGGTGTTATAGGAACCATCAAGCGCATGGGGATGAAGCTTGATGGCACTGAACGGTGTTATAAGAACCATCAAGCACTTGGGAATGAAGCTTGGTGGTACTGAACGCTGTTATAGGAACCATCAAGCGCTTGGGGATGAAGCTTGGTGGTACTGAACGCTGTTATAGGAACCATCAAGCGCTTGGGGATGAAGCTTGGTGGTACTGAACGCTGTTATAGGAACCATCAAGCGCTTGGGAATGGAGAGTGGTGGCACTGAACGGTGTTATAGGAACCATCAAGTACTGAGAAGAGAAGCTTGCTGGCACAAAAACGGTTATAAGAACCATCAACCTCTGAAAAGAAAAGCTTGATAGCACACAAAAAAACGAGGCGCCTACTCCAGCGCCTCGTTTTTATATCATCTATTCGCAATCAGCTGAAAAACGGATAGCTCCGGTCTTTTTCCTGTACGCCGATCCATTTGACGGTCGTGAATTTATCGAGCGCCCACTCGCCGCCGAAGCGGCCAAGCCCTGAATCTTTCTCGCCTCCAAAGGCTACATGTGCTTCATCGTTAACGGACTGGTCGTTGACGTGAATCATGCCGGTTTCGATTTGTTTTGCAACCGTGACGCCTCTGTGAAGGTCTTTTGTAAAGACGGATCCACTCAAGCCGTACGGGGATCCGTTGGCAAGTTCAATGGCGTGCGCCTCGTCCTTTGCTTTCAGGATTGGGGCAACAGGGCCGAAAATTTCATTTTTGGCAATCGGCATGTCATTGGTTACGTGCGTAAGAATGACCGGCTCCATGACGTTTCCGTTCACAGCACCGCCTGCAATTTTTTCGGCACCTGCTTTCAGACTTTCTTCCAGATCATCCTGAATCCGTTCAATCTGATCGCTGTTGATCAGCGGGCCGACAGCTGTTTTAGGGTCAGATGGATCACCTGCCTGAAGCTGTCCGACTTTTTGTTTGAAAAGCTCGACGAAGTCATCGTGTACGCGTTCTTCTACAATGATGCGGTTAAGCGCCATGCAGATCTGCCCCTGGTGCAGGAATTTCCCGAAGGCCGCGGATTCAGCAGCTTTTTCAAGATCTGCGTCTGCCAGCACGAGCATGACATTGTTGCCGCCGAGTTCAAGTGCCGTATCCTTCAGGTGCTTGCCTGCAAGCTCCCCGATGTGGCGGCCGACTTCCGTTGAACCTGTAAAAGAAATGAGTTTGGGTACGCGGTGTTCAATAAAGGCATCTCCAATTTCGGATCCTCTTCCTGCAACTACATTCACTGTGCCCTTTGGAGCTCCTGCGTTTTCAAAAAGCTCTCCGATTAAAAAGCCCGAAGTAATTGGCGCTTCTGATGCAGGCTTAATGACAACCGTATTACCTGTGGCAAGCGCCGGTGCTACTGAACGCATAGCAAGGTGCAGCGGGAAATTCCACGGGCCGATGACGCCGATGACTCCTTTTGCTGTCCGGTACACCCTGTTTTCTTTTCCAGGAATATTGGAAGGGAGGATTTTTCCTTCCACCCGGTACGGGAATGTACTTGCTTCTTTAACGATCCGAAGTGTTGCCGCCCATTCCACTTCTGCTTTTATTTTTGTGCTTCCTGATTCATTTACGAGAAGATTGATAATCTCGTCTTTTCGTTCCAGAAGCGCCTTTGCTACATTGTCCATGACTTCTTGTTTCTTTTGAGGAAGAGTATCTGCCCATTCTTTCTGTGCTTTTTCGGCAGCCAGATAGGCTCTGTCCAAATCGGCATCATCTGCGGAGCGGAATTCGTTTATCGTTTCACCGCTGAACGGATTGATGTTTTTAATGGTCTTTTCGCTTGATCCTTCTGTCCATTCACCATTGATAAATTGGTTTGTATAGTTGTTCATTTTTCATTCCTCCTGTCATCCGGTACTATTCCCGTTTAGGAATTTCTTTAAAACGTCCGATGTGCACAAGTCTATTTTGTGGCAAAATAAGGGTATGACCAAGGTGAAGGAGCGGAATCAATTGAAACTAGTTTCCATCAATACAGGACTGCCGAAAAAAGTCCTGCACAACGGCCGTGAAATTGAAACCGGCATTTATAAAGAACCGGCAGATTTGCCGATCATGCTGAAAAAAACAAATTTTGAAGGGGACGGACAGGCTGACCTGAAAAATCACGGCGGCGAGGACAAGGCAGTCTGCGCCTACTTTTACGATCACTACCCATATTGGGAAAACACTCTTGGTTTTAAGCTCTCGCCCGGTGCTTTCGGTGAAAATCTGACAATAAGCGGCATGACCGAAAAAGAAGTCTGCATCGGGGACATATTCAGACTCGGAGAAGCCGAACTCGAAGTGAGCCAGCCGCGCCAGCCGTGCTTCAAGCTTGCTTTGAAACATGAAGTCAAGGACCTTCCTGTTCAGGTGCAGAACACCCGTTATACCGGGTTTTATTTTCGGGTGAAAAAAGAGGGCATGATCAGAAGCGGAGATGTACTTGAACGGATTTCAAGCCATCCGAAGAAGGTGACCATAGAATTTGTCAACAAGATCAAATACGAGGATAAATTAAACGCTGAAGCGATAAAAGAGATTCTGGAAGTGAAGGAATTGTCGGAGAGCTTTAGAAGTTCGTTTGAAAAACGGCTGTAAAAAAGGATGGGACAGAGATATAGGGTGAATTTGAGCATGCACGAATCAAATTTAAGGGTTCGGTTCAGAGGTGAAAAACAGTAAATCGCAAAGTGATTCGCACACCATTTAACAACTGAAATGGTGTGCTTTTACCTGTATGTCTCTTATACGGTCTATATGTAGAAGTATCCAAGTTATGACCCCTTTTTATGAGGATGCAGTAACCTCCTGCTAGTTAGTTTGGTAGGAGGTTATTAACGTTGGTGATGAAGTAAAGAAAATATTAATCCTTATAAGTGTATACATTTATAATCCTTCATTCGTTGTATAAGTATAGGGAGGAAAAATGATGAAAAGGGAAGATGTATTAGCCTCCTATCTTATCCATTTGGGAGAGGAAGTGTTCGGATTATTACTGATGAAAGGGGCCAAGAAAGAAGATGCAGAAGATATCATTCAAAATACCTTTTACAAAGTTTACACCATATTGGATGGCCTAACAGAAAGTAATTTACGTCCTTGGTTTTTTAGAGTATCACTTAACGAATATATTGACTTGAAAAGAAAAAAAGAACAGCAGAACATTTACTTAACCGAGGAAATCTATTCAAAGCTCCAACACGTAGATTGCGAAATTGACACGATTTTAAACAAGGATGAGATTATTTATTTATTAAAGGACATAAAAAAAGAATACAAGGAAATTTTCTTTTTAAAGTATTACTATGATTTATCTTATGAGGAAATTGCTCATATGTTGGATATTCGAGTAGACAGCGTTAAGCAAAAACTATATCGTGCACGCAAGTTTATCTACTCAAAAGTAGGAGGAAGACGATAATGGACAATTCATTAAATGAAGCATTGAAAAAGGCTAAACGAAAACAACTTTTAAAAATCATTATGACGACAATCATCGTCATATTAATTCTATTACCTATACTCGATAAAACAGGTAATTACTTTGCAGCGAAAAGTTCGGCAAGTCTGCACGAAGCACTGTCTTTACATAATGCCATTGCCGAACCTAATATCCAAATCGATTCTCAAATGATCAGTCATTCATCAATGTTTGGCGGAAACATAATAACAAACCGTTCTAAAAACATTAATGGATATGTAGTTCAATGGAGTACACTAACAAGTTCGTATGATTGGATTGGAGGACAAATAGATGATAACGAATTAAAACCAGGCTTTTATTGGTCTGATGCAAACTTTTATGAGTATGACAAACAAACAAAAAACAAAGTTGCAACATTTTATCATCCGTCCATTAAAAAATACTTTAGGGGTGTTCCAAATGAATTAGAGGAACTTTTGCAAATGGATAATCACGTTGCAGAGGTTGCCATTTCTTTCAATCAACCGTATACCTTTCAAGAAATAGAAGAAAAAATACCTGATAATTTAAACATTGTATGGTTATACATGACCTCAGAAATTGTGGATGAGAGTAAAGGACCAGCTGGAATGCCCGTTTATGGATATGTTCCGTCTGCTTCACCGAGGACAGCGTATAACGCATTTATTAATGACCTAGAGCAATATGGTGCTGACGATGATATGATTCAGGACTTTTTAAATAAAAATAAAAATAAATCATTTGATAATGTGGAAATTCTAGGAGTAATGCTCACTGGGCAAGCGGAAAATTTCAAAGCTTTAGAAAATCAAACTTTTATTCGTGGTGCTTCCATCGGTGCCACAGCACAAATTGTTCCTTACATTAAACCTGAAAAGTAATAAATGTTTAGTTGCGAAACAGATTCTTATTAATCAAAATCAGCTAATGGTTTGTCAAACATTCGCTGGATTAGCTTGCTATACTCCCCAGCTACCTCTAGTAGTCTAGACCTCAAATAAAAAGGTCGACCAATAACTTGGTCAACCTTAAAATACGATCGGGAGCTTTAATAGAATAAGAAAGAGAACTCCAATTTAATGCTGGAGTGCCTTTTTTTGCTGTGCTGCAATACCGGTTAATAAATGGCAGTATAAATAGCACCTTAATCAGCAGGACTTTGCTGCTCAACAAAGTCCTGCTGATTGCTATGAGATTTGATAGGTTAAAAATGAACAGGATTTACAAGTAAACCCTTATATATAAACAAAAAAGTATGAAGCCTCTAGGGTTTATTCATGCGATTCAACGCTCTTATGTTTTGTCCAAGTTGCTTTTTTCACTGCGCTTTTCATAAACCGCAAACGTCACCCAGTAAAGGGCTGCACTTGCAAGGGCGAGCATTCCGAGGATGGCAAATGTCCATTGAAAGCCAAACCAGACCGTCATCGGAATGGAGAGCGGGGCAATGGTCCGGCCGACCGTGTAGCGGAGACTCGCTGCGGCAAAATACTGTCCTCGCATATGCTCGGGGGCAAGCTTTGAAACAAAGCTCTGCTGCAGGCCGGCTGTCATCAATTCAGCGAGTGTGAACAGTGCCATGGCAAAAATCAGTCCCCACAAGAAGCTGAACTGGCCAAAAAGGAAGATCGAGACTGCGTATAGGACGGAAGAAAGAATAAAAACATTCCGTTCTTTGTACATTGTCATCCATCTCGTTACAGAAATCGTCAACAGGGCGACCAGCAGTCCATTTTCAGAAAGAAGAAAGCCGAAGGCCTGCTCGCCGCCAAGTGTGAGCGACCAGCTGCCGAATGAGAGAAGTTCTTCACTTTGAACCGTTTCCTTCGTATAGACGGGAATCAGCATGTCAAGCTGCATAAAGGTCTGTGCCGCAAGAACACCGGCACCGATATACAGGAGGAAGGCCCGGTCTTTGAAGATGATTTTGTATTCTCCCAGCTGCTGAAGGAGAAAGTGATGCCACTTTGTGTTGCCCTTCTTGTTCAGTACGGATTCCGGTGCTGTTTCCCTTGTCCAGAGGAACAGCATGCCTGAAAGCAGAAAACAGATGAACCCTGCAAAGACAAGGAGTTCAAAGAAATAGTCTACATAGAAGATGGCTCCTAAGATAGGGCCGATGACTACAGCCAGATTGATAGACGTATAAAATACCGCAAACACATTGCTCCGGTCTTTTTCCTGCACAACATCCGCAATCATAGCCTGGCTCGCAGGCCAGTAGAACGAACCGAAAACCCCTGCAAGAGCGAAGCATGCAAATCCGATCAGAGGGGCGTCAAGCCATGGTGAAACAGACAGGGCAAATATGAGAAAGGATATTCCCTGTCCTGCTGAAGAGAGAACGAGCATCTTTTTTCTCCCGAACCGGTCCGCGCAGTAGCCTCCCATTAAATTCGCCATCACGGAGAAAACCTGTGAAAACACTAAAAGGAATCCGGCTTGTTCCTTGCCGAATTCATCCGCAAAATAAATCGTCAAAAACGGGAAAAACATCCAGTATGTAATATTCATCAACGCTTCCCCGAATAAGCGTATCTTTAAATTCCGGTCCCAATCTCTAAGTCTCATGCTGCTGACCTCACTTTTTATGAATAAACCTCTATCATCATACCTTTCTGCGCAAAAAGGGGCAAACAGGTTCAAGCTTGTGCAGGGGCACTTAAGGTGATAGGTTTTAATCAGGCCGAAAATAAAGCCAAAGGAGCTGTCCAATGGAAATTATTTTAGATCATCTCGTACATTTTACAGATCGCCATCCGCTTGAAGCGGCAGAGTTTTTTAAAAAACAGGGACTGACTGCTGTAATGGGGGGCAGGCATGAGAAATGGGGCTCGTATAACAGCCTTTGTTATTTCAGCGACCTCGCCTATTTGGAGTTCCTATCGATTGAAGACAGGAAAAAAGCAAATAGTTCGGAAAATCCTCTCATCCACCGCCTGCTGAAGCAGCGCGCAGAGGGTCTTGGCCAGATTGCCCTGAGGTCAAACAACCTCGAAAATGTGAAAGCAGAGCTTGAAGAGAAGGGGCTTGAAACAGGAGACATTCTTGAAGCGGGCAGAAAACGCGAGGATGGCTCACTGCTTGAGTGGAAAATGCTTTTTATCGAGCAAAGCGACGACGAAGCGCCTCTGCCTTTCTTTATTGAATGGAAGCAGTCTGAGGATGAACGAAAGCATGACTTGTTCAGGTCTGGCGCACTTCCGTCTGAAAATACCGAAGTGTCGGTTTCGAAAGTCCACTATATCGTAAGGGATTTAAATGCAGCTGTTCTTAAATGGAGAAAATATTTTGACCTTCCAAGAGGCGAAGAGGCTGTTTATGATGAGTGGCGGGCAAGGATTTATACATTCTCTCTTCCGTCTTTTCAGCTGATTTTTGCCGAGCCTTCAGGGGACGGCCTTGTTCAGCAGATGCTTGAACGAAAAGGGGAAGGACCTTACCTCGCAGAGTTCGATCCGCCTGTTTTCAAATCTTATTATCAGGTGCACGGCAGCATGTACAAATAAAAAATCAGCCTCCTTATCCTGGAGGCTGATTTTTTTAGTCAGTCAAATATCTAACATATACAGGATTCAATTTTCCAGATGGACGGCGAAGCCTGTAATTCTTTCTCGTATGCTGCTTCAGCAGGTATTCTTCATACTTTCGGTTCCAGTGTTTAACAGAAGCTAAGACGAGAACGCCTGTTATGAGAATGAGACCAGTGATTGCCGGCCAGAATGCCGCCGACACATATCCGTCCGCATACGCAAGTCCAATTGGAGAGAAAACGATATAGGTTGCGCAGACGAGCGCAAGCAGAATGATAGAGGTAGCAATTGTGTACTTCCACGGCATCATGTCAACCGATGCTTCAGTTTTATAAATGTAGGCCTGTTCTCTCGGTTTAACCATTCCGATTGCAAGCATCATGAACACTTCAATAAAGAAGAGAATGGCATAAATATGAATGAAGTGGATATCGACGGTAAAGCCGAAGAGATGGTTCGTTCCCCAAACGAGCATATAGTAGGCAATAACGTGAAAAATGATCACCACTTTTGCAGCAGCGGCCGGTACAAATTTAGAAAGCAGACCGACAAGGACAATGGTAATAATCGGGATGTTGAAAAAGCCGGTAAATTTCCGGATTAAATCCCACAAGCCGTCCGGCGCATACATAAGCAAAGGAGAAACAAATAATGCGACAAGTGCGAGCAATGTTCCAAACAGCTTGCTCACGCTGATCAGCTTTTTATCATCAGCCTTCGGATTAACCTGCACCTTGTAAATATCGAGTGCAAACATCGTGGCTGCGCTGTTCAGCAGAGAATTGAATGAACTGAACACGGCACCAAGCAGGACTGCAAGGAAAAATCCTGACAGATACGTCGGCAGTACGTCCGCAATCAGAGTCGGATAAGCAAGGTCAACTGATTTCAGGCCATCACCATATTGATGGAAAACAATGATGCCGGGAATCATCATGAAGAGAGGAATAAGCAGCTTATAAAAGCCTGAAATAATGACCCCTTTTTGACCTTCAGCAAGGTTTTTGGCGCCAAGCGTCCGTTGAATAACATACTGGTTGGATGCCCAATAGAACAGATTGGCGAAAATCATTCCTGTGAAAATGGTGCCGAACGGAACAGAGTCTTCACTCGATCCAATTGCGTTCAATTTTTCGGAATGAGAGGTTGTAATCTCTTTCATGCCGTCAAGCATGCTTCCATTGCCGAGGGCGATAAAACCTAAAACAGGAACGAGAATTCCAATGATTAAAAGTCCGATTCCGTTCAGTGTATCTGACACAGCCACAGCTTTCAGCCCGCCAAAAATGGCATAAACAGCTCCGATAATACCAATCACCCAAATGACAAGCCAGATTGACTGCATATAAGAAATTCCAAACAGCGCCGGAACATCAAACATCTGCAGGACAGCAAGAGCTCCGGAATAAAGCATGGAAGGAATCGTTACCAGAATATACCCGAGCATAAAAAGAATGACGGTATACCGTCTTACGCCCTCATCAAACCGTTTGCTTAGGAATTCGGGGAGAGTCGTAAAACTGCCGCCAAGGTATTTTGGGAGCAAATACAAAGCCATCACAACAATCGCAAAGGCGGAAGTAACCTCCCAGGCCATATTTGACAGGTTTGTGCGGTAAGCCTGTCCATTAAGTCCCACGAGCTGCTCAGCCGATAAATTTGTAAGAAGCAGTGAACCTGCTATAAAACCACCCGTAAGTCCTCTGCCCGCAAGGAAATAACCGTTTGAATCCTCATTGCCGCCTTTTGTTTTCAGATAGGAAATCCATGCTACAAGACCCATAAAAAAGGCGCATGATAAAAGCGTGAACCAGATTCCTCCCATATGTATGCCTCCTTCAAGATGCTAAAATTGTTTTTTAGAATAATTTCTATCCATTAAATAACCTCCATTCGACAAAGATAAACCTGACTGGATAAAAAAAAGGAAATAAGAACGAAACAAAAGTCTGATTTAATGGAAAAATCAGACTTTGTAAGTAGAAGCTATTTGTTTAAAGGCTTTACCACAATCGCCTGGGAGCATTTACGGATCACGCAGTCGTTCAATTCTTCATTGGACAGCATGCCCAGTGTGAGCGCTGCATCAATTTTTTCTTTATCGGGCTGTTTGACCAGAATAATACAATCTGAGAGATTCAATTCTTCCAGGACTTTGACCGTTTTTTCAGGATGATAGGATTCGGACTGCCTGATCTGCCTCTGAATCTTGTAAGCTCCAATTCTTTCTTCCCCTTTGCTGTTTTTGCCGTATTCATGATCAAAATAGGCATTGAAAATCTTTTTGATGTCCTTCATTTCTTCTTCTATTTTCTTTGCCTTTTCATTCAGCGCAGCATACCGGGAGACCATTTCCTCAGGGATTTGAAAGGTGTTTGGGTTGTTCATTCTGATGCCTCCAATTTATGATGTTCTTAAAGGATATGCAAGAGGGCCTGTTTGCAGAACGTCTGTTTGATTGTTTGTCACGAATCATCTATATTTTTAAGAAGGAATCGTGCTGCACAATGTATAAGCTAGTAAAGAGTAGTGATTACAGGACAGGAGGCTGTAAAAATGGATCTGTTCACCATTCTGTCAGAGGATAAAATAAAACAGGCAATAAAAGACGGGGAATTTAACCGGCTGCCCGGCATGGGAAAACCGCTTCAGCTTGAGGATTTGTCCCATATTTCCCCCGAGCTGAGAGTGTCCTACAAGATGATGAAGAATGCAGGCATGCTTGATGAAGAGGCAGAGCTGAAAAAATCCATTCATAAGCTTGAAGACCTGGCATCAGCCTGTCATGATGCCCTTGAAAAAGAAAAGCTTGAGATGCAGCTGAGCGAAAAACGGGTAAAGCTTGAAAGAATACTGAAAAAGCGCGGCACATTTTCATCAAAGGCTTCCGCTTTTTACAAAAATAAAATCAATTCGAAATGGTCATAACATGGAGTGAGTGACATGAACGTTGTCTGGTTTAAACGGGACTTGAGGACCGAAAACCACATCCCCCTTGCAGAAGCAGCACGCTATGGAGAAGTTTTGCCGCTGTATGCTGCGGAGCCTTCGTTTTGGGGGACAGGTTGCCTTTCAGCACGGCATCTTCAATTCGTACGGGAAAGTCTTGAAGACATGCAGCTTTCATTTGAGAAAATGGGAAGCAGTCTTTACACATTCATTGGTGAGATAGAGGATGCGCTCGAAGAAATGTATGAAACGTGCGGCGACTTTTCCCTGTATGCGTACGTTGGATCGCGGTCTGCGGCAGACGTGAGCAAGCATGAAAGAGTCAGAGACTGGATGACTGATAGAGGCCTTGCTTTTCATGAGTATGAAGAGTACGATGCACCCGGAAAGAATGCAAAGCAGAGGTGGGAGGCTTTTTGCGGAAGTGAAGCAGCGCGGATGCCCAGCCGCTTATCCATACCTGAAAAGGTTCCGGACCGTTTCTTTTCCGGCTCAGAAAAGCTGAAATCGCTCCCTGTCAAAGGCAGCCCGATAAAATTCGGCCAGCAGGGAGGGGAAACACAGGCACTGGAAACGATTGAAACGTTTTTAAATGAGCGTGCCGCTTCCTATTTAGAAAATCGGTCAAACCCTCTTCAGTCCACGATTTCTTCAAGCAGGCTGTCTCCGTATCTTGCTTGGGGAAACATCTCGCTGCGCACCATTTTACAAAAAACGTCGATAAAGATAGAAAATTGTGATAATTTGTTCCCCGTGGAACAATTGGCGGCTTTTATGGACCAGCTGAAGGCGAGATGGAAGCTGATGGAGAATGAAGTTGAAGCGATTTCAGAGCTGTGTCTTCATGATGAAAGGCCACCATTATTCGACAAATGGCACGCCGGAGAAACAGGCATACCGTTTGCTGATGCATGCATGAAATGTCTGCACAAAACAGGGTGGCTGCCTGCCAAATACCGGGGCATGCTTGCTTCTTTTGGAATTGCGGTTCTCGAACTGGATCACGCAGCGTGTTCGGAAGCACTTGCCTCCCTTTTCCTGGACTATGAGCCGTCGATTCACACCGAACAGATGAAAAAGGTCTCTTCAAAAGCGGTGAACCCTGTCAAAATAGGAAAGGCGGAAGATCCGGACGGAGTTTTTATCAAGAGGTATCTGCCCGTTCTGGAGCGTGTGCCTGCGAAATACATTCATGAACCTTGGAACTATCCAGGTTTTTTTCAGCTTGACTACCAAGCTCCGGTGATTGATCTGAAAAAAGCGGTTAAACCTGCAAAAAAGGGAACGGAACGCAAAAACAAACCTTCTGACAGTGAACAGCTGTCATTTGATTTATAAAAGGAGGGAGAAGAGTGCATGTAGTTGGAATTGATCTTGCGGGTCCTGCCAATCACAAAGAGACGGCAGTTGCTGTTTTTAAAAAAGAAGCGGACAGCCTTGTACTGAACACCTTGACGTTTCATAACAGCGACCGGCTTATTCTGGATACAGTAAGCCGTTTAGCCTTAGAAGGAGGAAAAGTTACTGTCGGAATTGATGCGCCGCTCTCTTATCAGGACGGCGGCGGGGACAGGCCTTCAGACAAAGCTGTCAGATCAAAGCTTCGGGAGGCGGGCCTCTACCACGGCTCCATCATGCCTCCGACCTTGAACCGGATGGTTTATCTCACTTTAAGAGGCATTCACCTGAGCAGGGCGCTTGAAAAATACACGGGTTCTATTGTTGAAGTGCATCCCGGCGGTGCTATTGGGCTCCGGCTGAAGCCTGAGGACCGGAATCTCGCTTTGACATATAAAAAATCAGATGCGGACAGGAGAAGCCTTCTGCCGTTCTTTGAACAATGGAGGATGATGAATCTTTCACCGGACGCTGCAGAGACAAGCCACGGACTTGATGCATGTGCGGCAGCCCTAGCTGCCTGGCACTGGGCAGATGCAGAACTTGAACCCGAAATATGCATAGGGGCCGATAAGCCGTTTCATCCTTTTGATTTTTGCTGCTGAAGATCACGTTTATGCGTGGTCTTTTTTTAATTCTGCTTTTCCTGCTTGTATGCCGGCAAAAAGGGTAACAACCAATAAAGGCCTGCTGAAGGGAATGAGTGTTGTGCATAAAAAAAGCATCTGGCTGAAAACGATTACGCTTTTCTGTTGACAACCTGTATATACAGGAATACAATGTGAGTGTAACTTGTATATACAGGATAATTTTCTGTGAACATAGCGAGAATAATAGCACGTAAATGAAAACGATTACGGGAGGTTGAAATAGATGAGCGTGAACAAGCAGGAAGTCCGCGACATTGTGGATGCGGTCGGCGGGAAAGAGAACATTGCCGCTGCTACGCACTGTGTCACTCGTCTCCGGTTTGCTTTGAAAGATGAAAGCAAAGTGGATAAAGAGAAGCTTGATCAGATTGATATGGTAAAGGGCTCATTTTCAACAAACGGCCAGTTCCAGGTCGTCATTGGACAGGGGCTTGTTGACAAGGTTTATAAAGAAATGGCTGAACAGACAGGCATGGGCGAGTCGTCCAAAGAGGATGTCAAGGAAGCAGTATCAGGCAAATTGAATCCGCTTCAGCGAGCTGTTAAGATGCTTGCGGATATTTTCATCCCGATTCTTCCGGCGATTGTTACGGCCGGTCTTCTTATGGGGATCAACAACATTCTGAGCGGAAAAGATATTTTCTTTGACGGGCAGTCTCTGATCCAGGTGTACCCGCAATGGGCGGACTTATCCTCCATTATTAACCTGATTGCCAATACCGCCTTCACCTTCCTGCCAGCTTTGATCGGGTGGTCGGCAGTAAAGCGGTTCGGAGGTAGCCCGCTGCTTGGTATTGTCCTTGGTTTGATCCTTGTGCATCCGGATCTTCTGAATGCATGGTCTTACGGTGAAGCTCAGGCCAAAGGAGAGGTGCCGGTATGGAACCTGTTCGGTCTTGAAGTTGAAAAAATCGGCTATCAGGGACAGGTGCTTCCGGTTCTGTTTGCATCGTACCTGCTTGCCAAAATAGAAGTTTTCTTAAACAGGCGGATACCGGATTCCATTAAACTGCTTGTTGTTGCTCCAATCACTCTTTTAGTAACAGGCTTTGCAGCATTTATCCTGATTGGACCTGTTACGTTTGCAGCCGGTAATGCAATCACAGACGGCGTTATTGCCATTTTCGACAACTTTGCTGCTCTTGGCGGTCTCCTGTACGGCGGATTCTATTCGCTGCTTGTTGTAACAGGCATGCATCATACGTTCCTTGCCGTTGACCTTCAGCTTGTAGCGAGCGCCGGAGGAACATTCCTGTGGCCGATGCTTGCTCTGTCAAACATTGCTCAAGGTTCTGCTGCCTTTGCGATGATGCGCATTGTGAAGGATGAAAAGCAAAAAGGTCTTGCCCTGACATCCGGTATTTCCGCTTATCTCGGGATTACGGAGCCGGCCATGTTCGGTGTGAATCTCAGATACCGCTATCCGTTTATCGCTGCAATGATCGGTTCTGCGATTGCAGGTATCTTTATTACAATCAACCATGTCAAAGCATTCTCAATCGGCGTCGGCGGAATCCCCGGATTCCTATCCATCCAGTCTGAATACTGGACAGCGTTCTTTATCGGAATGGCGATAGCCATTGTCGTGCCGTTTGTTCTGACATATGTGTTTGCGAAATTTAACTGGAAGAAAAAATAAAAGCAGAAAGGGACAAGCCATTGTCCTTTTTTGCGTAAATTCTAAAATGGTGGTGCATGTACAATGAAACAGCCCTGGTGGAAAAAATCAGCGGTCTATCAAATTTATCCGAAAAGCTTTAACGATACGACGGGAAATGGAGTCGGCGATATTCAGGGAATCATCGATAAACTTGATTACTTGAAAAAACTCGGCATCGATGTCGTGTGGCTGACGCCGATTTACGAATCTCCCCAAAAAGATAACGGCTACGACATCAGTGATTATTTTTCCATTCATGAAGAATACGGAACGATGGAAGACTTTGAACGCTTGTTAAAAGAGGCTCATGACCGCGGAATTAAAGTCATCATGGATATTGTGGTGAACCACACGTCAACAGAACATGCCTGGTTTAAAGAAGCCCAGTCTTCAAAAGAGAGTCCTTACCGCGATTTTTACATCTGGAAAGAAGGAAAAGAGGACGGTTCTGAGCCTTCAAACTGGATTTCAAAGTTCGGGGGCTCTGCATGGAAGCTGGATGAAAAAACAGGCGAATACTACCTTCACCTTTTTGACGTCACACAGGCTGACCTGAACTGGGAAAACGAAGAGGTCCGCCGGAAAGTGTATGACATGATGACATTCTGGTTTGAAAAAGGTGTCGACGGTTTCAGGCTTGACGTCATTAACCTGATTTCAAAGGATCAGAACTTCCCTGATGACGACGGCAACACTGCTCCGGGAGACGGCCGCAAGTTTTACACAGACGGACCGCGTGTTCATGAGTATATGAAAGAAATGAACAGAGAAGTGTTTTCAAAATATGACAGTATGACAGTGGGCGAAATGTCATCCACGACAATCGACAACTGCATCCAATATTCAAATCCTGATTCAAATGAGCTCAGCATGACGTTCAACTTCCATCACCTGAAAGTGGATTACCCGAACGGGGAGAAGTGGGCGCTCGCAGATTTTGATTTTCAGGCGCTGAAGCAAATCCTTTCAAAATGGCAGGTGGAGATGCATAAAGGCGGCGGCTGGAATGCCCTGTTCTGGTGCAACCATGATCAGCCGCGCGTTGTTTCAAGATACGGAAACGACGGCAAGTACCGCGTGGAATCGGCAAAAATGCTGGCAACAACCGTCCACATGATGCAGGGGACACCCTATATTTATCAGGGCGAGGAATTCGGGATGACAAACCCTAAATTTGAATCCATCAATGACTACCGTGATGTAGAATCTCTGAATATGTTCAATATTTTAAAAGAAGCCGGCAAGTCAGAAGAAGAAATTCTTGAGATTTTAAAGAGCAAATCAAGAGACAATTCCCGCACGCCGGTTCAATGGGATGATTCAAAACATGCAGGATTTACAACAGGCACTCCATGGATCATGCCTGCGAAAAATTACCCGGAGATCAACGCCGAAAAAGCTGTCCAGGATGAAAACTCAGTCTTCTACCACTATCAGAAGCTGATTCAATTAAGAAAAGACATTGATCTCATCACATACGGAGATTACGAACTGATCCACGACGACCATGAGCAGCTGTTTTCCTACGTCCGCAATGGAGACGGCGAAAAACTGCTCGTCATCAACAATTTCTATGAAAAAGAAACCGTCTTTACACTGCCGGAGCACATCGGTGATGAGTTTAAAGCGGAAATCCTGATCAGCAACTACCCGGACTCGAGTGAATCTGTTAAAGAAATCATTCTCCGTCCATTTGAATCCGTCGTTTATCATCTTAAAAAGTAACATTTCATGGTAAACTGGTGATGGTGGTTAAAGATGAAAACAAACAATAAATACCTGGCTATTTACCAGGAGCTTGCCGATTTAATCAAACAGGGCATCCTCGCGCCTGATGAAACAATTCCATCTGAAAACGAGCTCGCTGCAACATACGAGACGTCAAGGGAGACGATCCGCAAGGCGCTCAATCTATTGGCGCAGAACGGGTTCATTCAGAAGGTTAAAGGAAAAGGGTCCATTGTGCTCGATGTGACGAAAATGAGCTTTCCCGTTTCCGGTCTTGTCAGTTTTAAAGAGCTGTCGAAAAACCTTGGACGCTCGTCCCGGACAACTGTAGAAAAATTAGGTCTTATTAAACCGGATCCGTTTATTGCCCAGCAGCTGAACCTTAGCGGCGGGGATGATGTATGGGAGGTTGTCAGGTCACGAAACATCGACGGGGAATCCATTATTCTCGATAAGGATTACCTGAACAGCCGCTTCATTCCTTCCTTAACAAAGGAGATCTGCGAGGATTCCATTTACCGGTACATTGAAGAAGAGCTTGGTCTTAAGATCAGCTTTGCCAAAAAAGAGATTGTTGTGGAAGAGTGTACGGAAGAAGACTATGCTTATCTCGATCTGCACAGCTTTACCCACATCGTTGTAGTAAAAAACCATGTTTACCTGGATGATACAAGTCTGTTTCAGTATACAGAATCAAGGCACAGACTTGATAAGTTCCGGTTTGTGGATTTCGCCCGGAGAGGGCATTGAAAAAGTCAGGCTGCTGCCTGACTTTTTTTATGTGCTTTCAGCTGCGCAAATCCCTGAGAACAGACTGGGAAGCATGATACCCGCTGACAGAAACACCAATCGTTCCTGCCCCGGGAAACACACTGTCGCCGCACAGATAGATGCCCGGGATGCCGGTGCGGTGTGACAGACTGTTGAACAGCGAATGCTGCAGAGTTTGCGGATAGCCTCCGACCATTCCCCGCGGTCTTTTAGTGAACGTTTCCCACGCTCCCGGAGCCCCCGGCATGACATCTGTCAATCCATCCTGCAGACGCGGAATCACTGTCTCAATCGAGCGCAGCATCCGGTTTGTGAGCACCTCTTTATACAGATCATACTTTTCCTTCGTATCCCACAGCTTCAAATCCGTATGGGTGCTTGCTGTCATCGTTCTATATCCGGCAGGTGCCCTCCGCTCATCGCCTTTTTTTGAAACTGAGAGAAACAGGTGATGCCCCTCAGTCATATCGCCTGAATCATTGTCCATCACCTGATGGAAAAGCGGAAAGTTCTCTGGGATGATTTCCTCTTTTACAGTCAGATAAAGCGTCATCGTGCCCCATTGCTGCAGGCTCTGCTTTTTCGTATATGCTTTGCTCAGCTGATTTTTTAAATCTTCGGAAAGGAGGTTTGTAAACCCGGGCAGGGGAAGATTGCAGATGATAAAGTCCGCGTCATAGGTCTTGTTCTTCCGGTCAGTCACTCTGTACCGGCCGTTTTCTTTATGAATGGATTTCACCCAGGATCGTTTTTTCAGAACGGCTCCGCGATCTTTTGCGAATGCAGCCAGATGCTCGGCTATTTGATACAAACCGCCATTCACATAAAAGGCGCCGTCATGGTACACAGTCAGGGCGTAGGCGCCAAGGATGGCAGAACAGTCCTCGCTCGTTGTCTGCATCGAATCAATGAGCTGGGCATCAATTAAGTGAATAAAGTCCCGCTCATTCTGAAGTCCATGCTTTTTGAGCAGGGCCGCCATCGTACTCTGAAAATAAGGGATAAGGCCAAGGGTGGTGGGTTTTAGTGACTTTAAGAGCTTCCCCCACTCAAAAGCTGTCTTCGGAGGAAGGACCGGCAGGGGATCAATGAGCTTTTTTACTTCCGCACCGGTTTTCCATATGTCTGAGTAAAATGCATGGATTTTCGCTGTAAGATGCGGAAAGTGCTTCTCCGCTTCTTTTAAATAAAGAGCCCGGTCCCGGTAATAGGAAATGGTTTTCCCCGGAAGGTGAATGTCCATGATGACATCAAGCAGGCTGTGTTCCTGAAAAGGAAGGCTGAGTTCACGGAAAAGCTTGTCGTGCACGCCCCCTTGTTCAAAGCCCATGCCGAGGGTGGCACCTGCAGGATATAAAAATTTCCCGCGCTGAAACTTACCCGCACAGCCGCCCCACTCGTTTGATGCTTCAAGAACGGTGACGTCTGTTCCTTCTTTTGAAAGAAAGGCAGCTGCCGTCAGTCCGCCGATACCGCCTCCGATGATGATCGTCCGTTTTGCCATCGTTTTCACCTCGCTGTCATTGTACTTTTTTACCGATCAGCGCCCAACTTTTAATCGGCTGCCGGTATTCTTACAAAACTTTTACAGTGACTAAACGGTACCCTCACACTTATCACCTATTATGAAAACGGTAATATGATGTGGAAAAGGGAAGTGAAGGTGATACCATGTGGATTTTGCTTTGCTCCATACTTGCCGCTTTGATAGCAATACTCGCTGTATCCTTCTTTTTCAGCACCCTTATTACGGTACCCAGAAAAGTGGAATATGAAAAAACGTACAGGCTCGGAGTAGAAAGCGGGGAAATCAATACAGAGCATTTTGAAAAAACGCCTAAAGAAGAATGGTTCATTGACTCCTACCATGGCTACAAGATTCACGGCATGTGGTTTCCTGTTGAGAACAGTAAAAAAGCGATTATTATTGCACACGGCATCACATGGTCGCTGTTCGGAAGCTTTAAGTACGTCAAAATGTTTCATAAACGGGGCTATCATGTTCTTCTGTGCGACCACAGATTCCACGGCCTGAGCGGTGGCACGCATACCTCATTCGGCTACTATGAAAGCGACGACCTGCACGCCTGGGTCGACCATATTTATGAAGAACTCGGATCATCCGCATTTGTGGGAATACTCGGCGAATCCCTTGGAGCGGCGTCCGCCCTGCAGTATGTGAAAAAAGATCCCCGTGTTTCCTTCTGCATTGCAGACTGCGCCTTCAGCGACCTGACCGAACTTTTGAAAACACGGCTCATGCTGGACTTTAAAATCAGATTTTATCCGCTCATCTACCTGACCAGCATGGTCACGAAGCTCAGATACGGGTGGGGATTTGAGGAAATAAAGCCTGCGCGCGATCTTGAGAACACGAAAACACCGATTCTCTTCATCCACGGTAAGGAAGATTCCTTTATCCCTGTCAACATGACCCTTGATATGTACAAAATGAAAAAAGGACTCAAACAGCTGTACCTGGTGCCGAAAGCCGGCCACGCCCAGGCGTTTCTAACAGACCCTGAAGGCTATGAAACTAAGGTACTGGAGTTTCTAAAGAAGATCGAGCATGACGGAGATGGAATAGCTGAAGTGGGGGGACGCTGAGGCGTCTTTTTTGTTTGGGAGGTTTGGTTGATGGCACTTATCTGGAAGAATAGAACCATCAAAAGACAGAATCCTCAGGTTGATGGCACTTATCAGGAAGAATAGAACCATCAAAAAGAAGAATCCACAGGTTGATGGCACTTATCAGGAAGAATAGAACCATCAAAAAGAAGAATCCACAGGTTGATGGCACTGATCCGGAAGAACAGAACCACCAAAAAGAAGAATCCACAGTTTGATGGCACTGATCCGGAAGAATAGACCTACCAAAACGAAAAATCTCCTGCTTGATAGCACTGATCCGGAAGAATAGAACCACCAAAAAGAAGAATCCACAGGATGATGGCACTGATCCGGAAGAATGGAACCATCAAAAAGAAGAATGCTCGGGTTGATGGCACTTATGAGGAAGAATGGAACCACCAAAACGAAAAATCTCCTGCTTGATGGCACTTATATAGAAGAATAGAACCACCAAAAAGAAGAATCCACAGGTTGATGGCACTTATCCGGAAGAATAGAACCATCAAAAATAAGAATCCACAGGTTGATGGCACTGATCCGGAAGAACAGAACCACCAAAAATAAGAATCCACAGGTTGATGGCATTGATCCGGAAGAATAGAACCACCAAAAAGAAGAATCCACAGGTTGATGGCACTTATCCAGAAGAACAGAACCACCAAAAAGAAGAATCCACAGGTTGATGGCACTTATCCGGAAGAATGGAACCATCAAAAAGAAGAATGCTCGGGTTGATGGCACTGATCCGGAAGAATAGAACCACCCAAATAGAAGAATCCTCAGTTTGATGGCACTTATATAGAAGAATAGAACCACCAAAAAGAAGAATCCTCAGTTTGATGGCACTGATCCAGAAGAATAGAACCACCAAAAAGAAGAATCCACAGGTTGATGGCACTGATTCAGAAGAATAGAACCATCAAAAAAGAAGAATCCACAGGATGATGGCACTTATCCGGAGGAATAGAACCATCAAAAGGGAGAATCTCCTGGTTCACCCCAGTCTGCTTAAAACGGATTATTCTGGGGAAAGTAGGGGTATAGATTCAGGAGCAATTATGAGAAAAGCAGGTGAGACAGTGTACGATTTGATTGGGATTGGGATTGGTCCATATAACCTTGGCATGGCGGCCATTTTGGAGGATCTGCCTGAGATTGAAGCGGTCTTTTTTGATAAAACGGATGAGTTTGTCTGGCATCCCGGCATGCTTATCGAGGGGACGGATCTGCAGGTGCCGTTTCTTGCAGATCTTGTGACGTTCTGCAATCCAAGGAGCAAATATACTTTTATAAACTATCTTCATGTACATAACAGGCTTTATCCTTTTTACTTTTTTAACCGGTTTGATATACCGAGGAGAGAATACAGTGAGTACGCGGCGTGGGCGGCAAAAGAGATCGAGAGCTGCCGGTTCGGTTCGTGCGTGACACATGTTGAATACAAAAAAGGGGCAACCCCGCATTATGAAGTACGTGTCAAAAGCAAGGAAGGCACCGAGGTATATCAAACAAGGCACGTGGTCATGGGCACCGGAAGCATCCCGCTGCTCCCGTTTGACACTGAGCTTGGAGAGGATGTCTTTCATTCCAGTAACTATATGTTCAAGCAGGAGTCGTTAAAGAAGAAAAAATCCATTACCGTCATCGGTTCCGGCCAAAGCGCCGCAGAGATTTTTCTTGATCTTCTCCAGTCTCAGGATCTGTTCGATTATGAGCTCAGCTGGTTTACGAGATCGGCAGGCTTCACTCAGCTGGAATCTGCCAAGCTCGGCCAGGAAGTATTTTCACCGGATTTTGTCTCCTATTTCCACGACCTGTCGTTTGAGCAGAGGCAGAAGGCGCTTCCGGAGCTTGAACAGCTTAGGAACGGCGTGGATAAAACGACGCTTGTTTCCATCTATGACCTGCTGTATCACCGTTCCATTCATGGAAAAGATGCGCGCGTGAAGATCATGCCGCTGACAGATGTGAACGATTTGAAACCGGACGGTGAAAAATATATTCTCAAATGCCATCAGTGGCAAAGCGATACAAGCTTTGATCATGGGACAGAAGGGATTGTATTTGCGACAGGCTTTAAGCCGAATATCCCGGAGTGGATTGAGGCTATGAAGGATGAGATCATGTGGGAGGATGAAAAGCTGTTCAAAGTTGAAAAGGATTTCCGGCTTGCCTTTAAGGACGGCAGGAAAGAACAAATCTACACTCTTACAAACCTTGAACACTCTCACGGGACAGGGGCAACAAATCTCGCGCTTTCAGTTGACCGGAACATGAAGATCATCAACTCGATTCTAGCCAAAGAACATTTTAAAGATCAGGGCAAAAACGTCTTTCAGCAGTTTACGCCATAAAAAGAAAGTCCCTTCCCGCACCCGGGAAGGGACTTTTCCTCATAAGACGATTACTTGCTGTTCAGCCTTCTGCGCTGAATGATGTAAAATACGCTTCCTGCAATCAGGATCCCAACACCCGTAAGAAGGATGTTGAATGAACTTGTTGCTGTATGCGGAAGGCCGTTTCCGTTGTTGTTTCCTTTATCAGCACCCTTGCCGTTTCCGGGGTTTTCTCCGCTGCCTGGATTATTTCCGTTCCCCGGTTTTTCCCCTGGGTTTTCGCCGGAATCAGCTGATTCAAGAACCGTAAACTCGCTGAAGTGGTCTGTATAGCCAAATACTGCACCGTCTTCATAAGATCCTTCAAGCTCGGTCAGTTCTTCTTTTTTGCGGTCTACATAATAGACTCTTGGATTCTCGGCATTTTCAACAAAGAAAGCAATACCGATTTCTTCTTTAAATTTCTTTACGTTTTTCCCGTCCTGAGTGATGGCGAAGTCATATGTGTCTGTCAGGGCATCTTCCACTTTTTCTGTTTTTGCGAAAGAAATGATGGTTTCTTTCTCATCCAGATTTGAAAGCGGGATGTCAAGACCTATTGCCTCATTGTTGAAGGACAGGCTTTCCTCTTTTGCTTTCAGAGCGGTCATTTGGTCTGCAGTAAATGTCATTTCAACTGAAGCAAATTCAGAGGTGCCGAAAAGATTGATCAGCACATCATTTGTGTGCTCGATGTATGGAATAAACGTGTCATCAAACGTCACAAACGCTTTACCGTCTTTTTCCTCAATTGTCGGCGTGAAGTATTCCATAATGCGGCCTTCGATTTCAGGGTTAACGGACTCTTTTTCTTCCAGCTGCTCAAGGAAGACTTCGTAGTCTACGAAGAAAAGATCCTCTGCATAAGTTGCTTCCTTGAAGACGTCATATCCGTCTCCGCCGGCTCCCATGAAGCCGTTTGTCGCGACTCTGTACGTTTTATTCAGTTCAATAGGAGAGTAAGAGCCGTCTTCGTTTTGAACTTGTACATTCATAATGCGTTCGCCAGCAGGCATTCCTTTAGAGAAAGCAAAAGTTACGCCTGCAACTTGAGGGAACTGTCCTTTGCCTTCTTCAACAGCGCTCACGCCGTGTTCGAGTGCAGCGACAATTTGTTCACCTGTTACATCCAGGACAAACAGTGTATTTCCAAATGGCATCACGGTCAGAACTTCACCGAGAGTGATGTCGCCTTCGTTAATGGACTCACGGATGCCTCCGCCGTTTGTGATGGCAAGCTGTGCGCCTTTTGCTTCTTTTGCTTTAGCAAGCATGCCGTCTGCAATGAGATTTCCAAGGTTTGTTTCTTTTGAACGGACATTTTCGCGTTTTCCGTCAAGTACCGTTTTTGTATGTCCGACAACTTTATCTTTAAAGCTGTTGATCTCTTCTTTGTATCCGTCAAGCAGAGCTTTTGCTTCCGGGTCTTCTTCTACTGTTTCATCAATCGCAATCAGCTCGATCGCTGATTCTTCAGGGAGAACAACTCCCTCGTCATTAAACGCGACATCAAGCTTTCCTAAGAATTTTCCATAATCCTGAACCTGGGCAACGATGGTCGGCGTTTGGTCTTCATCAACTACTTTTAACGTATCCACAAGGGTATGCGTGTGTCCGCCGATGATGACGTCAATGCCTTCTACTTTTTCGGCAAGCTCAAGGTCTTTCTGGTACCCGAGGTGGGTTAATGCAATAATCTTGTCCACCTTTTCGGTTTCTTCAATTGTTTTCACTGTTTCTTCAGAGGTTTTCACTGCGTCTTTAAAAACGATATTCTCGCCTGGGCTTGATGCTTCAGGCGAATCCTCTGTCGTCAGGCCGTAAACAGCCACTTTTTCACCGTTAACATCAAGAACGATGTAAGGATAAATCGCGCTTTCTTTTACTGAAGGATAGTCGCTTGGCGATTTAACCAAATCGCTTAATTTCGGTTCCTTGCTTACATCCACGTTCGAGCTGACGATCGGGAATTTGGCTTTTTCAATAAATGCTCTTAAGGCATCCGGACCTTTGTCAAACTCATGGTTACCGAACGTCATGGCATCGTACTGCATCATGTTCATAAACTCAACGTCGGCAAGGCCGTTCCATCTTGTAAAATAGAGATCTCCTGAGAAAACATCGCCTGCGTCAAGAAGGATGCTGTTTTCTTCTGCAGCGCGGACTTCTTTTACCTTTGTCACGCGGCGCGCCACATCGTCAAGATGAGCGTGCGTATCATTTGTATGCATGACCGTCAGTTTCCAGCTGTCTGTTGGAGGAGCTGTTGTGCCGCCTTTTAAATCAATCGTATATTTGGCAAAGCCGTCGGCTGCTTCACCCGCATAACGGATATTCGGTGTTTGCTCAGCAAGGTCTTTTGCAGCAGGTGTTGAAGTAAATACAGCTTGTGCATTGCCTTCTACAGGTGCAATCGACCAGTTGCCGTCGGCAGAAGGGTTGATTGTTTTTTCTTCCGAAATGTAATTCATCAGAGCCTGGCGGTTTTCGTCTGCAGAAATGTAGGCAATGTTTTCAGCCTTCATGTTCGGGAACCCGCCTCCGCCTGAAGCGCGGTAGTTATTTGTGACAATTAAAAATTCCTGCTCCGGGTTTACGTCTTTGCCTTCATATTTGAAGTTGATGATTCTGCTTGAATCCGGATTGACAATCTTTCCGTCTGCATTGTACTTAGCAGGCTTTGTCACATCAATCTGATACGTGACACCATCGATCACATCAAAATTATAAGATCTGAAGTTCGTGTCTAAAAGAGGCTGCTCGCCTTCTTTTGCAGGATCAATTTGATTGAACTGTCCGGCTGACATTTCGAGCCATTCTTTTACTTGTGATCCTTTAAGCTTAACAATCTGTACCGTATTGTCGTAGAGGTAGAGGTCGCCGATGTTCTTGATGGCGAGACTTCCTTTTGCAATATTTGTATAGTAGTCAACGCCGTTTCGGCCGCCTGATTTAAACGGTGCTGCTGCTGAGAGAATCGGCAGGTTCTGAAGAGCCGGGTTCTGCTCGGCAACCTTTTTCGCATACCACATCTGGGCATCGTTGACGATCTGGACAGACGGGTCGTCCTGAACAAGCGCAAAGAAGCTGTTAATCGGGGCTTCTGTTGTTCCGACCGGCTTTCTTACGTATTCAAGCGTTTTTTCGTGGACATCTTTAATAGATGCGGCAATTTTTTGATCTTTTGCTGAGACCGTAGTGATCGGCACGGCCTTTGACTGTGAGTCTGCTACCGACCAGTCGCCGTTTTGCTCAGTGAGCTTCAGGTCAATTACCCCTAGATGACTGCCCCAGTTTTTAGGCATGACAACAGGCACGCCGTTTACCGTTCCTTTTACATTATCAATAGAAGCGATGCCGTCATATTTTTTGTCGCCGGGGAAGATGCCGTGCTGATGGCCTGATACGATGGCGTCAATGTCTTTCACTTCTTTAGCCAGGTCGAAA
This sequence comes from Bacillus sp. FSL H8-0547, assembly GCA_038002745.1. Taxonomy (NCBI): domain Bacteria; kingdom Bacillati; phylum Bacillota; class Bacilli; order Caryophanales; family Bacillaceae; genus Bacillus; species Bacillus sp. FSL H8-0547. The sequence goes on along the minus strand of JBBODD010000001.1, from coordinate 1,241,793 downwards.
ACCATGTTTTCAGAGCCTGCAGAACTTGAAGCTGTTTCAATCCCGGAGTGAGCCATGACGACAATCAGGTCAGCGCCCTGGGCTTTCATTTCAGGAATGACTTTGTTTGCTGTTTCGACAATATCCTTTGTCACTACTTTTCCTTCAAGATGCTTTTTGTCCCAAACGTTTATTTGCGGCGGAACAAAGCCTGTGTAGCCAATCTTGACAAGATGTTTATTGCCGTTTGCATCGATCAGTTCTTTTTCCTGAATATCGTACTGCTTAAAGTACGGCTCGTTTGTTGCAGCATCGTAAACGTTCGCGCTTACGACAGGAAAATTCGTATTCTTAAGCGATCCTTTCAGATACTCAAGACCGTAGTTGAATTCATGGTTTCCAAGTGTGCCCGCATCGTAGTCAAGCGTGCCGAGCGCATCGAATATCGGGTTTGTTTTCGTGCCGGCCGCAATCTCTGCGCCAAGATTTTTGAAAACATATTCTCCGAGCGGATTTCCCTGGATCAGATCTCCGTTATCGACAAGGATGCTGTTTTTGGCAGAGCTTCTGTACTGATCAATCAGGACAGCTGTTCTGGCGAGCCCGTATGAAGCGGTTTCTTTATCCGAATAATAGTCATAATCCATGATGTGAGCGTGAATATCGGTTGTTTCAATCAGGCGAAGATCGACTGCCGCCGTCACCTCGGCTGAAGCTTTTGGGGCAGAGAAGGGAAGAATACTTAAAAAAACGAGAGAAGCAGCAAATGAGTGCAGGAATTTCTTACTGACTGTATTCGGTTTACTTTTCACAAACATCCACCTTTCGGAAATTTTCGCAACAGTTAAATTTTATAAATAATCTGTCTATAAAGCTATGAGTATTTTGTCTAATATTGTTAAATTAACGTAAATAATAGGAGAACAAAAGATTTAAAAATGGAAGAGTTTTGCAGGAGGATGGCCCTGTTTTAAGAGGAGATGACTGTGTTTTTTAAAAGAAGGCAGGTCATTAGTCTTAGAAGCGGAAAGGAATCTGCTCCATCAATCGACAAAAGCATCGTGTGTTTTATTTTTTTAGTAAAAGGGTAATTTATACACTGTCAATCAAATAGGAGGGTTCTAAACGATGAGTAAAAAAATCGCAGTAGTTATGACCGATCATTTTGAGGACTCTGAATACACAGATCCTGCAAAAGCATTCAAGGAAGCAGGACATACGCTGACAGTTATTGAAAATGAAAAAGGTAAAACAGTGAAGGGAAAACAGGGACAGGAATCTGTTAAGGTGGATGCGTCCATTGATGATGTAAAACCGGAAGATTTTGATGCACTGTTCATTCCAGGAGGTTTCTCACCGGATATCCTCCGTGCAGACGATAAATTTGTAACGTTCGCCAAAGCATTCATGGATGAGAAAAAACCTGTGTTTGCCATCTGCCACGGCCCGCAGCTTCTCATTACAGCTGAGACGCTGAACGGACGTGATGCAACAGGCTACACATCCATTGCCGTTGATTTGAAAAATGCAGGTGCGAACTTCCATGACAAAGAGGTTGTCGTATGCGGCAATCAGCTTGTCACAAGCCGTACACCGGATGATCTGCCGGCATTCACACGTGAATCGCTGAACCTTTTAAAATAATAAAAAAAACAGCCCGGGCGTAAAAAACGCACCGGGTTATTTCTTGTCTTCAGATTCTTCTTTTTCAGGAGGAGTTTCTTCTGAATCCCCCGCGTCAGGAAGAGGATCAATCGTAACGGCGTCCTCTGTATGAATGGCCGATTTTAATGCTACTATGACAAAAATGATACAGACGACCAATAATAAAAACAGCATGATTGTTGCAAGCCACCACATTGCAGCCATGATTCAGCCCCCTTTTTACACATATATGCAAAAGGGGACTGGCTTTAGAATCTTTTTCTTCGCAGGAGCTTATACTTTGCGGAGGTTGCCGAGCTCTTCAACGATCGCCTGCATTTCATTCGGCGAGAACGTGTTCTTTTTCATGACATGATCATATATGTCTTTCAGTTCTTCGTACATTTCCTCGTCAAAATGAGAAGGCTTGATGGCGCCGATATTGATGACGCGAAGCTTTTCTTTAATTTGCTCAATCATAAATTCTACGTTTTCAACCGATTTTTCAGACAGATTATTCAAATGGATTCATCCTTTCAGCTTGCCAGTGTAAGTATGATTTATTGTAACATGTTTTATATGGATGAAAGATGCTTATTCTTGAATCACTTATGAAAGAATAGAGAAAAGTACCATAAAGGCGGCATGTACACTCATACATATAAAATAACGTGCGGTTTATGGACATCACCCGGGAGGATATTGATGATTAAAGTAGTATTTGTTTGTTTAGGGAATATATGCCGTTCGCCGATGGCAGAAGGCATCATGAGACATTTAATCGAAAAGGAAGGCTTGAGCGGGCTTATTTCCGCTGATTCCGCAGGCACAGGAAACTGGCACATCGGGAAGGGGCCCCACGAAGGCACAAGGCGTATGCTTGAAGAAAATCAGATCAGCTTTGAAGGAATCGCTGCAAGACAGGTTTCAATGGCGGACTTGACGGAAAGCGATTATATTATCGCGATGGATAATGAAAATCTGGGTTTTCTCAGAAGGCTTGCCGGTTATTCTAAGACAGGATACGTCGGCCGGCTGATGGATTTTGTGCCGGATTCGGATATTGCGGATGTGCCGGATCCGTATTACACCGATAATTTTGAAGAGGTGTATGACATGGTTTATAACGGCTGCAGGCTTTTGTTAGACCGGATTATGGAAGATCATCATTTAAAAGAAGCGGGGGATATTGATGAGTGAATCGAACAGTTTGTTTTTAAAAGGTGTTTTTGCAGGTGCAGCAATCGGAGGAGCCATTACTCTCTTGCACAAGCCCACAAGAGATCAGTTTGTCCGGCAGGGAATCGCGCTGAAGGATAAAACAGCTGTCTACATTGAAAACCCGTCGCTCCTGACTGAAGAGATTAAAGAGCAGATTGACAAGGCGAGGGCCGTTGTGCAGGAAGCGAAAGACGATATTGATTTTATTAATGAAAAAATCAATGAACTGAAGGAAACAACTCCGCAGGTACTCCAAATGATTGAAGAAACAAAAGAAAGGTTTCTGACGGATAAATAAGCGGAGGAGCGTGCAGCATGTGAACGAATCCATCATCAGAAGTCTGATCAGGCGTTTTTCAAAAGACGAGCTGATTGGCCTCTCAGCAGAGCTTGCGTACTTTTTTCTGCTGTCTCTCTTTCCGTTTTTAATCTTTTTAATTACATTGATTGCTTTTTTACCTCTGTCCCAGGATGATCTGCTGAATTTCCTCGCGCAGTATGCACCGGGGGAATCAATCAAGCTGATTGAGAGGACTCTGACTGAAATCGTGGCTGGATCTAGCGGGGGATTGCTCTCCTTTGGGATCCTGGCCACTCTTTGGTCGGCGTCAAACGGAATCAATGCCATTGTCCGCGCATTTAACCGTGCGTATGAGGTGGAAGAAAGCAGGTCATTCATCGTGGCACGGGGAATGGCCATTCTTTTAACCATCGCGATGGTGTTTGTCATTCTTGTTGCGCTTTTGCTTCCTGTTTTCGGAAAAGAATTAGGTGTTTTTCTCTTTTCCGTGTTCGGTCTGTCAGATGCCTTTCTGGCGTTTTGGAACATGGCAAGATGGCTTGTGAGTGCCGTCATTCTGTTCATTGTGTTCACCGCTCTGTACTTTTTTGCGCCGAATAAACGGCTGCATATTAAGGATGTTTTTCCGGGTGCTGTGTTTGCAACAGTTGGATGGGCTGTGGTCTCGTTTGCTTTCTCTTATTATGTATCAAGCTTCGGAAACTACAGCGCCGCTTACGGAAGCCTCGGGGGAATCATCGTCTTGATGATCTGGTTTTACTTGTCCGGCATGATCATTATGCTTGGCGGTGAGCTGAATGCCGTTCTTTATTCCCGGAAAAAACAAACGTAGCTTTCCAGTGATTGTGACTCATACTCACCGGCTGTCAGTGAGACAGTAATGGAGAAGACCCAGGTCTTCAAACTACAGCCGGGATGGTGACCAATCATGACAAAGCATACGAAAAAGGGCGGAAGCCACACAAAACAAAGCTCGAAAAGCAAGCCGCAGAACAAGACAAGCGGAAGTGCCAACGGGCAGAACGGCTACCATTAACATAAAAAAGCAAACCGCATGGGGCGGTTTGCTTTTTTGGTGTGTTTTGATTACTCACTCCATTGAATGTAAGAGTGGTAAGCCAATGTATAGATATGCTCAATGTCCTCATCTGTCATGTACATAAGCGTTTCTGACTCGATATCCTTCATTTTAGCGATAAACTCGATCATATTTTTGCGTTCCTGTCTTTTCATTTCACTCATCCTCCTGTTTTTGTTTGTTATGATACAGTTTGTATTTGTTAATGCTATTATATAACAGACAATTCAAAATGTTCAACCTATATTTTAAAAAAACCGCCAATTTTTTTGATTGGCGGTTTGATTTATGTTTAAGAAAGTATATTGTTCTGTACATTGATGTCTAGCTCCAGCACCCAGCTCCTCTGCCAGAACAAAATCCCCCAAAAAGTCAAAATAGGACTTTTCGTGTGATTTTTTATCTGTCTATCGGAGCTAAACGGGCGCTTCCGCTTTTCTTATGAACTAACAGGTTCAAACTTCTTCTGCCTGTAAAAGGCGAGCGTTATGAAAATAAGCAGCAGGATAAAGCTGACGACGTGCAGGAAATTGGCTGAATCCACGGTTTCAATGTAGAGCCCGCCTAGGAAAGGGCCGGATATGCTGCCGATGCTGAAGAAAATTCCGCAGAGCAGATTGCCCGCCGGCAAAAGGTTTTTAGGCAGAAGGTCAGCCATAAAACTGATGCCTAGAGAAAATGTCGATCCGACCATCATGCCTGCAGTGAAAAAGCAGATCATGAGCGGAACAAGGCTTTCCGCAAAGCTTGCCGCCATAAATGCAGCGAAGCCGGACAGCATGACAAATAAAAGAGTGTTTCTTCTGCCATACCGGTCGCTGATCATGCCAAGCGGCAGCTGAAAAAGAATGGCGCCGACGGCGAACGAAGTCAGGATAATGGATACAGATGCGACATCAATGCCAGTTCTGAGAGCATATACAGGGTAGTTGCCGTTCAGAGAAGCTTCAAGAAATCCGTATCCGAAAGTCGGCAGGAAGGCAACCCACGCTATACGTGATGCTTTAGCAAATCGTTTAGCTGTTCCAAAGAAAGAGGTTGAGCCTGTATCATGCTCAGGAAAGTCGTTTCTCAGGAAAAAGACGAATGCCCAGGCAATCAGACTGATGCTGCCTGATACGATAAACGGCAGGGACGTATTGATTTCTGCAAGAGGGACCATCAGCGGTCCGGCCGCAAATCCAAGTCCGAAAAACAGGCCGTAAAGCGAAATGTTCCGACCTCTCCGTTCTTCGGATGAAATCGATGTAATCCATGTCTGGGTGGAGAAATGGAGCATGTGGTCTCCAACGCCAATTAAAAGCCTCAGCAAAAACCAGAACCAGAAGGACTGAAACCATAAAAAGCCGAACAGGCTCAGCGCCACCATGAGTCCGCCGACAAGGATCAGCGGCTTAAAGCCGAATTTCTTAAGAGGTCCTTCCATGAATGGGGACGCAAGCAGCACCCCTATATAAAGTCCTGTCGCATGTAGACCGTTTAAAGAGGAGGAATATCCTTCTTTTTCAAAAATAACGGCAATCAGGGGCAGCAGCATTCCTTGAGAAAAGCCTGAGATGGCAACAATGCT